>NZ_JBHIMZ010000003.1:0-176853 GCF_042194555.1 Bartonella sp. CR127HXZ
CGTACAAGATGATCATTGTTAGAGCCACCAGTCCAATCGCCTCCTCCCAACATAACATTTATGTCTACACGTAAACTACTTCCTTGCTCCCCTGTATGCCATTTAGTCACTGGATAACAACCGGACAAATATTGCCACACATAACCGCAACCATCCTCACAACCAATATGCGAAATCATCCGTCTATTGTTTGTATCAACGTGTCCTCCAGACGTCTTAAGAGAAGGCGCTTGATTGCCGACAATACTGGTTGCTTGATTACTTCCATACATGCATGGCGAAAACTCATCACTCGTCAAAAATCTCTTATTAACAAACCAAAAATCAAATGCATGATCCGCATAGCTACGATTGGTCGTAATCGGAACACCATATGCCGACTTTGCATTTACACCTGTCCCTGATTGAAGATAAATATCAACCCAAATATTATGCCACGGATTGTAAACCATCCCTTCTGGACTACTACGCAGGCGGTGATTTAAACACCAAACAGAATTGGGCAAAACATCCCCCGCTTGATAACCTGATAAGAGATGACCTTCAATCTCACCAACATCCGCACAAAGCGTATGAAATCCACCGATCTTTAGAGAATTCTTCTCTGTATAGCCATCAGAAACCGTCGGATTTTGCGAAAAAGAACTGTATATCTCACTCTCATGATCTTCTCGAGTGAGATATATATAATAATCCTTTCCTGCTTCGAGATCTCCTTGAAAAAAAATCCTTCCACGCCTTGGAACGCGGTAAAAGAGGTACCTACCCCCAAATTCTCACCACCATGATAAAAACGAAAACATGCCCCTTTATTGATCACAATACCTTTTCTATTTGTCGGATTGGCTTCCAGAATTCTGTGAGGCTGATCAAAACGCACATTCTCTAAAAAATAAGTGGAAAGAAAACCTACTGTTGCCTTGTTTGTGAGCTGATCAACCATTAGATTCAACGTCTCATCCGCTTGAATAAAGAAGGACACTATTTTGACTCCCTCCATCATTCGTGCTTTTTGTTCAACTAACTCTTTAAGAATGGGTAGGATGCTTTGATGATCGCTTTTGCAAAGATTTTCTTGTTTGTTGACGTTTTCTTTCATTCTCAAAATGAGTTATCATGACCCGTTCCTTCTTGCTCGTATTGCTTAGACCAAAAGTATCATTGTCCATAAATTGCTGATATCCAGCTATCATGAGATCGGTTAGGAACGAGTCACTTTTCGGAGGTTGTGTAAAATAAATCCCCTTTGAATCCTGCAATTTATATCGAAAACCTGCTTTTTTCATGCACTCATATACTGAAGCAAATTCACTTGCATACGAATTCATATCACTAGAAGAAGCATAAACCGGTTTCCAACCACATTTTAAAAGTGATTGTTCGATTACAGCCCGATCTGCTCTAGGCTTTTCCCATAAAACCAAAGTCGATGGGGGAGGATTGCCTAATTGACATCCAGCTGTACTTAAGAGAGCCATGCTGCTCAATAGTTTTAAGATTTTTTTCATTTTTCCCCTCCTCCATAGTTTTTTCCAAAAACTCTTGTAAGAAGATGTGAATTTCAAACCAAGAGCTTTCTCCACCTTTTCAATCTGTAGATTATCAGCCGCATTTTCTTCAGTACGAAAATTGATAATATCATCATTATATTTATTAACTTTATCAATTAATACTGCAACATCATCTAAGGTATAGGTTTTCATAAATCTTCCCCTGCATACTCTTTAATTCTTTTACAGAGAAATTCATAAAAATTACTTGCGTAATATTGGGGATCATCAAGTGGAAACTTAAGATAGAGCGGGCACTCTCCATCCCGAAATTGAGTATAATCAAAGTAAAAGGTTTCACCAAAATCAGTTGTGCAGATAACAAGTTGTTTGGGATTCGTAAAGCCATCTCTTCTATCGAGCAAATTTCGGTAAACAATATCACCAGCAGGAATACCAGCACAGATTTCATAAATACTGAATATTTCTTCACCTCCAACTTCTCCGCCTCCATAATTTTTTAAAAAACCCTTATAGGAAGAGGTAAATTGTAAATCGAGAGTATTCTCAGCCGTTTTAATCCTTACATCATCAGGGGCATTATCTTTAGTACCAAAATTAATAGCATGACTATGCATATCAATATATTGTGCAACATCCGATAAAGTATAACTTTTCATAAATTTTTCTCCATAAGTCACAGCGTGTTTTTACTAATAATTAGTGTTTCTACTGATCAATATTTCTCTACCATAGCCAATGGAATTGGGATTACATTGATAGAATCATAAGGGATATTTTCTTGAAGGAGCTCTTTTCTCATCTGTGTCTGTAAAATCATCTCGCATTTACAATATATGATATAATTAAAGGGGATGATCATTAAAGCTTAGAGAGCGCCTTTTAGTGTCATTACTTCAATATTTGCAATAATTACTTTTTCTTTTTTCCTGCTTAGGAGACTTTTTTTGAAATCCAACAAATAACTTTTTTGATAAAATTTGTCTTTGGCTTCATATAAGCAACCAAACTCTTGTCTTGATAAAATGAGTAGAGAACTTCAGCGAGAGGACTATCTTGTTCTTGTGTTATAGGATATAACATAATAGGCCTACAATCGACTCCAATAGGAGCTCTTCCTGATACCATTCTTTCCACATTTGTACCTGCTACTATCTGTCCTTTTTCTTTCCAAGAAGAAACTGTTTCAGGCTCAAACAGTTCATCTTCCGGATAAACTTTTTGACCTTTAAATTCCACAGGCTCTGCTGCCCCCATACTTTTTTTCTTTATCCATTTCATGATTCATAATCCCCTCGATTTTTTTTCAAAATAATCAATGTATTCTGTGTTCTAAATAGACTTAATACACTCTCCTTCCAAGAGCGAGATTATTCCTCGCTAGAAAACTCTGAGTGATTATCGAAATCCTTTTGCCACCTGTTTAATCAAAGCGTAGCTCACTTGCTTCACCTTTGCTACTTCTTTTGCTAAAGCTAATGCACGCTCAAGGTGGGTTTTGTTGATGCTCTCGTCAAAGCCTAGGTGATCACCTGCTGTAAAACTTTTCTGATAAGATTGCAAGGCTTCAACATCACCCAATAAAGCAAGAGCGCCAAGATGAAGTAAAGCATAATCCTTATTGTCTGTTTTGGACTTTGCATCCTGTTGCCAAGGAGCTCTACCATAATCAGAGCGTAGCCTTTTAGAAAAGTCAATGTCTTTGACTGACCATTCTAGCGCATCATCAAGTGCTTGCTTTAAGCGATCCGCAGTGACTTCTGGTTCAAAGATTTCTAACCCCTTTGCTTCAAAATTAAGCTGTATGTCTGGAATATCTTCTGTGTGGGTAGGATCAATGAATTTGCAAGCGGTGGAAAGAATGCCCGTGCTAATCATAAAGGCGCTATCAAATTGCGGGTAATCTTTGGCAATTTCATCGTTATAAAGAATATCTACTTCACGATCGGCCAATTGATAGCTTGCCATATGGTCATTCTCATTGATTTTCTCGGTTGACCAGCCTAGACTTTTTAAAAGTGCTGTTGCACTTTCCATAGTGAGACGATCATCAGTGTCATCTGCTTCATCCACTTCCTCTGCCACTTCAACAGAAGTTGTTTTAGAAGCAACAGATGCTGTTTGCGGATCCAAGCTTAAAATCGGAGCGTTTTTCGGAAAACCTGCTCGATAACCCCGTGCAAGAGTGAGGAGATTATCAATTCTATATTTTGAGATTTCTTCCACAAAACCTAAAGGATTTCCCTTTCTAAAATTCTCCTTATAAGATTTGAGCTTTTCAACATCCCCAATCAAAACAAGCGCAATAAGGTGACGCGCTACAAGATCAAGTTCACTGTCTGGGGGAAAAGCTACATAATCATAGATGATTTGATTCACATTTTGCCGATCAGCCCATTCAAGAATATCCGCACTGATCTGTTTCAGCTTGCCTTCATCCAATTCAGTACTAGAAACTGTATAAACTTCTTCTGCTTCTTTGATGGCTATATATTGAGGCATATTATAGAAAATTTCTCTATGAGCAGTGGAAAAACCAAGTGTTGAAAGGGAAGCCTTAAATACAACAATCGGCTCTTCTTCATCACTTTGAAGGTTATACATTATATTGATGATACGGTCTTTACTTACAAAATAAGCATTGCGATTGTAGTTTTTATCACGATAAACTGTCCAACCCATTTCTTTTAATTGCTCTGTAACTTTATTGAAAGTAATCAAAACTTGTGGACTAAGATGTGCTTCTGCTGCCTCTCGCTCATTAAGGATTTTCAGATGTCTTTCAGCAAATTCAACAGCGTGATTAACATACCCCTCCAGTTCTTCATCAAGATTTTGCAAATGCTCAGGAATCTTATCCTCTGCGATAGAATCTTGATAGGATTTTAAGACATCAATTTGACCTGTCAATGCTAAACAAGCCAAATGCCAAATCACAGCTGGATAATAGCTATATTTTTGGATAAGCGTTTTGCTTTCTATTGATGCTTGTAAATCTTGGGCACGTGCCCATTGTATTATCCGCTCAGAGATTTTTGTCAACTCTTGCTCATTCAATATCTCTACACAAATATCAATTCCTTTATCAACCCCACGAAAATTCTCTCCTCCAATCGTATTAAAAGATCGATAAATATCCGTAGGTCGTACAAGATTACGTTGTCTACAAAAATGAATATACAAGCAAGCCAAAGAAATCTCTTCATTAGATATTTCAGCTTCGAGATGAACATTATACTGATCATAGAGATGTACAAAGCCAAAATCTAACTTAATAAAACGATCCGGCAAAACCAACCACATTTTCCCAAGCTCTGTGGCAAACCACCCTTGAATTTTAAAAATGCGAGTTGCTGCTGTAAGAATCATCGACCACTGTTTAGGTTTTTTACGCGCTAAAATGTCATCTAACTCCCCGTTTTTATAAGCTTGCGCAAAAAGAATGAGGCGCTCAATCCACCCTATTGTTTTGTAATCTGCAAATTCTGGTACATGTAATTGGGGTGTAAACTTAGAACTTTTTAAAGCCTCAATATCACCAAGTAATGCTTCTGCAACAGCAGAATGATTAGCAGCTTCTTCATGTAATTTTTTTTCAATATCTTGTGCTTGCGCCCAAGCAATAACCCTATTTAAAGATTCCTTAACATGGCTTTCTGAGAGATCTAAAGCTGTAACATCGAAATCCTCTTTCGCAGAAAACAGCGTATCTTCATACTTATCCTGTGATACTTCACCACTAGCATATTCGCAAGAAAGGCAATAAGGAGCAGTGGTAAGATCAGCTGATAACCGAAATTTTCCACCCTCCTCTCCATAATCTACAACATCATAACTAATGCCTACAATGCGATCGGGAAAATGATAATGCGCAAAGGTATCCCCCACTTCATCACGATAAGGCTCCCAGCCCAGTCTTTTTAAAATCTCTGTGACATCTTTGGTTTGCATCGTCATTACCCCCCAGCATGTTCCATAATTCTTTTACAGAGAAATTCATAAAAATTACTTGCATAATACTGGGGATCGCTAGGTGGAAATCTAAGATAGAGCGGGCACTCACCATCCTGAAACTGAGTATAATCAAAGTAAAAGGTTTCACCAAAATCTGTTCTATTGATAACAAGCTGCTGTGGTTTTGCTAAACCATTTTTTATATCTGTTAAGTGATAATAAACAATATCATCACTACGAGCAATTTCAAAATTTGTATTATAAACACTTAATATTTCCTCACCACAGATCTCCGCTCTTCTATAATTCTTCAAAAAACTTTTGTAGGAGGATGTGAATTGCAATTTAAGAATCCCCTCTGCTTTTTCAATTAGTACATCATCAACTGCTTCATCTGTAGAGCCAAAATCGATACTATCGCTATATTTATCAACTAGTACTGCAACATCAGCTAAGGTATAGGTTTTCATAGATGATCCCCCTAAAAGTGATTAACAATTCTTGCATTTTTGAAAACAAAAAAGGATGACGGCTTTAACAGTGTATTTCAAAAGGAAACCGCCCGACAAAAGCGTCATTCCAAATTAGCTATAATTCTTTTACAGAGGAATTCATAGAAATTATTTGCATAACATTGTCATATTTGTTATGAGAAAGACCCTGTCCATTGGGGCGAACAATATCAATCAGCGGCACATCATTGCCGGCTTTCCCCACCGTGGGGCGGAAAACAGAGCCAACCCCATCAGCTGCTTTAATCCCTTGGCTCTCTTGTGCAACAGGACTTCGCGCTCCAAGCGCTTGTGCTTGCAACAACAAAGGCTGAAAAGCTAAGCAAAAACTTAAAACAAGTGAAAGCCCCTTATGGATCCCTCGCTGCAAAACACAAAGAACGCGCTTTCCTCGCTTGTATCCATATCCCAATTTATGCTTTTGATTTTTCAATCCCCGCATCTTCAGCTCCTCATAAAATTCTTTATCTTTAAAAAAAACAACCCAAAGGGATGTAAACAGCGCAGCGATATTTTTACCGCCCCTTTGCTCTAAAATCTCAATAATGCCCGCACTTGAAATAACCCTGTCGCATTTCCCTTTTCTCGCACTGTCGATTGGGTTAAAATATTCGAATAAGACACATCAACATCCGTAATGTCTCCGGTTGCATGGAAACCAAGAGTTGCCCCAACGAGACTCCCGCCAAAGCTGTTTTTGCTTACATCATTGGCCACGGCTCCCAGATCAAGCGCCATATAAGGGGAAAATTGGCTCATAAATTTACGCCCCATGTTCGAAGAAAAACCTGGCAACAACAGCGACAATTCATTGCGCCAAAACGCCCCATTATTGCCATAATAAATCGCCTCACGCACTCCGCGCACAGAGGAACTGCCACCAAGCGATATTTGCTCTGAACTAAACAACGTGTCGGGTGATAATTGTCCTGAAAACAGTGTGTTATAGCGAAAGTTATACTGGTGAAGCGAAAAAGGACGCACGTAGCCTAGAGAAAAAGACAATTTGGAAAATTGCCCTTTGGGTGAATTTTTTGTTGCATTCTCTTGCTCTTTATCATCATAAGCGCCAAGAATTGCCAAACCTTTATGAAACCCTATATGCGCGCTTAATTCTCCTCCAAGCCACTTGCGCGAATGATCAAGCTCAAAGGTTGCAATAGCCAATTTACGGCTGGAAACATCAACCCGACTGCCCATAATAAAATTATCAGAATATTTCCATGTCAACCGTCCCGTAAGCCAGGTCTTTCCCTCTTGATCACGGTCAATAACCCGTGAAATCCATGGCGTCAGCGATAAAGACTTACCCGCAGTCATAATATCGGAAAATATCCCCTTAACACTTGAATGATATTGGCTCCACGTCCCATCAAAACCTGTTGTCCAAGTGTCATAGGGAAGAGAAAATGATCCCGTTAGAGTATCACTATTGGGGCGCTTGTGAGAAAAATGATACGGACTACCATCCATAGAACGCTGATAGCTAAACGACCATTGATCATTGATCCCTAACAGATCATCAAAAGAAAGGCTCAAGCGCGTTTGATAAATTCCTGTTGCTTTAGCGCCAAGATTATCGCTGGAAAGCGTAATAAGCCAAGGTTTCTGTTTTTCAATATGAACATCGAGTATCGAACCACCCGAATTGCTCCCCGCACCAAGATTAATGGTGGCTTGGCGTGAGAAAAGCCGATTGATTTGATCAAGCCCTTGCTCTATCTGGCGCAGATTGGTCGGCTTCCCAATAAGGTTTGGAAAAGCCGTGGTGATTTCTCCTTGAGATTTCCTTCCAACTTTATGCCCATCAAGGGTAATATCTTCCATCACACCTTCAACTACAACAATCTTGAGATGACCGTGCAGGCAGAGTAAAATAGGCTTAAAATTTGCCAACAGTTAGAGGAATTAGTGTCTAAAAAATTCTGCTAATGAGGTTTATTTTGCTTTTCCTTGACTTTTAAGCCACGCTAGCATGTCTGAATCCACACGCACAGTTAGCAACAGTTTTCGTTGGTTTATAGAATGGATTGAGAACGGCGTTTTTCCAGAACGCATCATTGAGTGACGAAATATCTCTATGATCAATTGTACTGTCCGGCATTACAGCCAGTTTATCAACTTCAACTCTCTGTTTATCTGTCAAAGGTGATAAGTTACCTACCTCAATTTCATAACGAACTTTCTTCTTTATAACGTTTCCTTTCTTTCAAGTTGGCTCGCCGTGCTGAAATAATACGGATTCCCTCTATGCCATCTTTATCGTCATAGACAATATGCGCTACGAAGAAGAATAAAAAACCATCCATGAGCCCTAAAGCTTGCTAACCATACTCTCCGTTTTCAATACGATCTTGTTTAGCTATGGAGAATGGGTCCGAAAAAACACATGCAGCTTTCTAAGATTATTTTTTGTTTTAGCTTCATCCCATGCAAATCTTATTTTTATACCTTATATTAACACATTTATAAGGGTATTATGTACATCAAGAGTTTTAAATGAACACTGAATTATCAATGTTTTTGTACAATTAATATAATTTAATACTTTAAAAATTAGTGATTAATTAACTGAAAATATAAAAAATAATAAATAATCCTAAGGCGTTATGCATATAATATGCAAATCGAATAAAACTTACAAGCATGTTGAATAAAATGATATTAATTGACTATTTAGGGGTCTGCTCCTGAAAGCAAAAAATAAATTTTGGTGCCGAAATATTCAACTTTCGTATGGCTACCTTTGAGAGCTATACAGATAAAAATACCAATAAAAAGTAAATAAAACAGAATGGTATTCCGTGGTGCTTTTTAATCCACATACATTTGGCAAAAATTGTTCTTCAGTACAGAACTACCCCTTTTTAAGAATGAATGAGAGGAGCGATTTTTTTAATGGTCAACGCTACAAAGGATGCAATCAGCACTTTCAAGAAACCACCAGCCAAAAAACCTAATGAACTTATTAAAACCGTCAGCAAAGGAACCTGAGTCATATAAGCTACCCATGGTATTCCAAAAGAATAAACTATCCCAATGCCGCCCACAGTATTTATCACAAATAATATTATAAAATTTAACCGCTGCCAAAACAATTCTACCATAAAACCAATAAAAAATGCAGCAAATGGAAAACTAATCAGATAACCACTCGTAACTCCTGAAAAAACACTAATTCCACCACGACCACCAGGCAATAGAGGTAACCCAATCGCAATAAGAACAAGGAAAAGAAGTGATGCTAAAGCTCCCCTTTTCGCTCCAAGTATAGAGCCTGCTAACATCGGAGCCATAGACTGAGCTGTAATAGGGACACCCAGCAAAAAAGGAAAATAAATAGGAGGAAAAAGACTCAAAACAGCGTAAATAGCGGCAAATAAAGCAATATAAACTAAATCTTTTGTATTCACTGAATTATTCCTTCACTATGAAAAAACTTTTGTTATTGTTTTATAATTAATAAGTTGTATAATTAATAAAAAGTATCAGATTTATAAAAGTACACTTTAAATGCCTTAGATATAGAGAAAAATACTATAATAATTTATTTTAATAATATCACTTATATAAATCACATTAGATTCTACAATGTTTAATTACATTATAGATTACTATGGTTAAATTCAGTAAACTTATTGTGATGCATGAATATCATATAATAACAGCATAACAAAATAATACATTTATTTTAGCTTGTTCTTATTATGCTTTGAATGAATGAGAGGAACAGATCTTTTAATCGCGAGTGCAACAAAGGATGCAATCAACACTTTTAAACAATCGCCTATCAAAAAACCTGATGAAGCCATTAAAACCTTCAGTAAAGAGACTTTGGTCATATACGCTGTCCATGGAACACCAAAAGAATAAACTATCCCAATGCCACCAACAGTATTTATCACAAATAATGTTATAAAATTTAACCGCTTCCAAAACAATTCTACCATTAAACCAATAAAAAATGCAGCAAATGGAAAACCTATTAAGTAACCACTTGCAATCCCTGAAAAGACACTGATCCCACCGCGACCACCAGGTAACAGAGGTAATCCAATCGCAACAAGAATAAGAAAAAGGAGTGACGCTAAAGCACCCCTTTTTGCCCCAAGAATAGACCCTGCTAGCATCGGTCCCATCGATTGAGCTGTAATAGGTACCCCTAGAAGAAAAGGAAGATAAATAGAAGGGAAAAGTCCCAAAATAGCATAAATAGCGGCAAATAAAGCAATATAAACTAAATCTTTTGTATTCATTTGATTCTTCTTTCACTATAAAAAACTTTGATTATTATGAGATGCTGTATCAATGGTATCAGCATCATAAGAACGCGCTTCCAATGCTTCAGCCACTTCTGAAGCCATTCTTATGGTTCGTATAATTAAAGGTATCGCAAGAGCGACAATGTTAGTATTAAGTCCCCGTGCTTGCTGTGCTTCATGTACCTCATTAAACTTTTCACTCAAAAGAGGAATAAACCTGATCGCCATAGAGATAACCATACTCACTTTTGATGGATTTATACCAAAACAGCAAAAAGGCTGAAGCCCGACTTCAATTGCATCCACCATATCTGAAACTTTTGTTGTGAATGAAACAAGTGATGATAAAGAAAAGAGGATAACAAGACGTAATATGACCTCAACCCCCGTAAGCCAACCGCTAAAAATAGTTTGAAATACAAATAAAAGAACTAAAAGCAATCCCATCGATTTAAATTGCTTTATCGCAGTTTTGAAAGGGACCTTGGCGACTCTATAGAATAAGATGACCAACAACAAAAATAACCCAAGAAGCGCTATGGAAGAAACCATTATTATAAAAGTTCCACACGCCGCAAGAAATAATAACTTAACTCCAGGACTTAACCTATGAATAAACGTATCCCTTGGAATATATAAACCGATCATGACATTCTTCTTATATACTCCTTGATAGCAACAAAAGGTACATCATCAATTGCTATCTCCCCCTTATCAAAAACCAGCACTCTATCAAACTTTTTCAAAAACTCCAAATCATGCGATACAACTATTGCCGTTTGTGGTAATTCTTCTATCACTTGCGTAACGCGATGCTTATTTCGCAAATCAAGTAATGTCGTCGGCTCATCAAAAATAATGTAGTCTGGTTTCATTGCAACTACACCGGAAATAGCAACGAGTTGTTTTTGCCCACCACTTAATAAATGGACAGCGTGATTTCTGAAGTCTTGAAGTTCATAGCGCTGTAAAATTTCATCTACACGCTCCTTAATTTCATCTTTACTAAGCTTTAAATTTTTGAGACCAAATGATAAGTCCTCTTCAACTAATGGTAAAACAATCTGATTATCGGGATTCTGAAATACAAATCCAACTTTACGCTTTACTGCTTTTGCATCGCGCTTGGTATCAAGCCCATCAACGCTTACAAAACCGTGAGATGGTAATTGGAGTCCATTAATAAGACGAACAAATGTACTTTTTCCAGAACCATTCGCACCTATAACAGCAATTCGTTTTTCGGTAAGCTGTACAGTAATATTTTTTAAAACACACAAATCACCAAAAACTTGTGTTACCTCATCAAATTTTATAGTCCCCAAGATTTATTCCAATCAATCCCTTTTATTAGCTCTTCTTTCTCTATCGTTTCAGTTTATAACCTAAAAGTAATAATAAGCACCATAGAGGAATAATAATGACTGCCAAACTCATATCAGGCATCTGTACAGGAATATATGTTTCAAGAAAAGGCACGCTTATTCCTATCATATCAAAAAGTCGAGTCATCAATCCATTTTGCCCAAAACCACTGATAAACATAATGCAAAATAATAAAGCAAGAAAGCAGAGACAAAGATAGTTAGCGTAAGGATATAAACCAAACGCATAAGTAAAGTCGCCTTTTTTGTTCTTATGTGCATTGCGAAATTTCAAATGAACAATAACAATAATAGCCCAAGTAATCACTGCTGCTGCAGTTGCAAGAGCCATGATCCGCATGAAACTATTATCAGGAACAAGAGCATTAACAACGACAATCAACACCGTACAGAATGATGAAAAAAGGATAGCAATATAAGGAACACGAGCAGCACTCAGTTTACTAAAAATATGTGGTGCATTTTTTTGTACAGCTAAACTATAAAGCATACGTCCATTAGAATAAATGCCACTATTGTAAACAGAAATAGCAGCCATAATCACCACAAAATTCAAAATATGACCAGCAGCAGGAATTCCTATAGTCTCGAAAATTGTAACAAAAGGACTACCATTTTTTCCAATCATATTCCAAGGGCTGATTATCATAATAACGCTGATAGAACCAATATAAAAAATTATAATTCTCCACATAACTTGACGGATAGCCGCTGGAATTGTTTTTTGTGGATCAGATGCCTCTCCAGCAGCAATACCAATAAGCTCTGTTCCTCCAAAAGAAAACATTACTACAGAAGTCGCTAAAACAACCCCTACTGCTCCATAAGGGAAGAAACCGCCATGGTCCCAAAGATAATGAATATTCGCTTGATTTTCCCCTAGTCCAGTGACAATGAGAAAAATTCCCAAAATAATCATACCAATAACAGCAGCCACTTTGATCAAAGCGCAAGCAAATTCAAATTCTCCATAAAAACGAACATTAAACAAGTTAATGAATGTAACAAATAAAAGAACAACGAAAGATGCCTTCCAGTGATCAATCAAAATCCAATGATCAAGGTAAAACCCTATCACTGTAAGTTCAGCCATGCTCACAAGAATATAAAGAAACCAATAATTCCAACCTGTTATGAAACCAGCTAATCTCCCCCAATATTTATAAGCAAAAAAACTAAATGCTCCTGAAGACGGTTCTTCTACTGACATTTCACCAAGCATTCGCATAATGAAATACATAATAAGCCCGCCGACAAGATAAGATAAAATGACTGAGGGACCAGCTAATTGAATTGCCTCGGTTGATCCATAAAAAAGTCCCGTCCCAATAACGCCACCCAAAGCAATCATTTGAATATGGCGATTTTGAAGGCTACGCTTCAATTCATTGTGCTTTTTTTCAAACATCATGCCTCATTACTTTTGTTGAACCTAACCTCAACTTTTATCGAAAAATTAGGCACCTTTTTCAAAAAACACAAAACAAACGTAAACCTATTTTCTTATCATAATGCAACTCCTTATTTTTTTGTGCATTATACATATGCCCCGTTGAAGTTTTAAGAAAAAATATGCTCCACTATTTATTTAAATTAATGTCCTTCATTTTCGTTACACTAACCATTATAGCATTGGTCATTGATAACGCACACTCTGTAATCACATCACATTGGACAACAACCCCCTTTAATAAAATTTTAATAAACCTTCTGCAAACAGATGTCTACCACCTTAATCAATCTCTATGCAAAGTAATGCCTGATTTTCTGTCTTCAATTTGCATTACTCTCACTTATTTACCAGCATGGTTTATCTTTGGTGCTTTAGCAATAGTATTTTGTATCTTAAATTACGAAAAACAAAAACCTTTTCACAAAATATCATATACATATAACGAAGAATATATTTAATCTTGAAAAAGACTTCTAGAGCTCTTTGTACTATACACAACCGATATCGCTTAGAGCACCTCACCCGATTAAAACAACTGAAAATAACTTGATCATCAGAATGGATTAAAACGCTTTATTATAAATATACGCGCTCACTTATGATTTCTATAGATAACGATAACATCACTTCATTTGTATCACTTTAAAAAAATTAGCGAATAAATCTAACTCCCATCTATAGAAAACTCTGTACAGAAAAAACTTAACATATTGAAGTTCATATATTTTTATGGATGCTTTTTTATACTCTACAAAAACTTTTCTTAATTTTAGTACTAGAAATCACATATAAAAAACGTCTTCTAATATCAGCACTCCTTATAAAATTGGAACTTCTTGAAATTAATGAAGAAGCTTATAAAAATTATTCTACAAATCTAACAAAATGCGTTAAATAAAAACTAATCTGTAAATAATTGCAATTGTAATAAAGAACATTTTGCACCTTCCTCCCATTGTGATATCCACCCTATTACATCTAAAAAAATCCAAGAGACTATTAGTAGAAAAATTTTTAAGCACCTTCTCCCTATTGAGAAAATGGTAAAATAACAGCTTCAGTAACACTCTGTTCTTTTAAATCTGAAAATCGTCTCGCTAAAACATCAACTTTTTTAGATATCTCATCCAAACTTTTCCATTGATTCGTTACCACTCGAGAAAGTTCCTCAATGAATTTTTCTTGGTAAGCTAGCTTTATTTCTAGTTCTATCAGCCGATCTTCATCCGACATGATTCTTACTCCATCTTAAATAAAAAAACGTGATTAATTTTATTAATCCTCCCCCTTTTTCTTCCCCTAAAAATGAGAAGTAACTTTTCAACTAATTCTACTCATCTTATTTGCACATTATAAAGGGTTTATAATGATCTTTATTTTCCTAATCACTTATTCAACAAATTTCTTTCTTAAGAATCAGAAATGTTTTTATCTTTACTAAGTTATCTTGACACCATTTTCCATCCTAAGGATCTACATTCCCAGCTTCTTAATTTGAGTGCTATCGTAAATTGGAAAGCATTTATAGTATTAAGATCAAAGAATACTGTCCTCTGACTTTTACATACTTCTCCTGCAAATTATTATCATATTTTATAAATTATTGAAAAAATGCATTCTTGCTTTTATACGTACTTTTAGCTATTACCCTCAAATTAGTTTTGTCTCATTGATTTACAAACCTATGCCGCATTAGCTCAGTTGGTAGAGCACATCATTCGTAATGATGGGGTCGCTGGTTCGAATCCGGCATGCGGCACCGCATTTTCTCTTTTTCATATTAGAACATATGGATTTTTATTTAATTATCTGTTTGAAGACCACCTTCTACAGTTTATATAATTTTACCTAATTTGTTCTTATTTCTTTGGAGTAAAGGCTAAGATCTCTTTCTTTCTCCACCTCACCGCTCTCCCTAGCTTATATGGCTCCGGAAACAACCCCTGAAGCACCCAATTGCGAATCGTTGTTGTGGATACACTAAAAAGCTGTACACATTCACGGGTTGTTACATATCTATCGCCATCATCAAATATCATCTCATTACCTTTCTCTTTTTTATGTTATGTAAATGGGCGGAGATGCTAGGAGGAGAGAACCTCCCATATCTTCAAGCGGCTTTTTGTTAAAATCTTTTGTATCTCTTGTACTATTGCCTCTAAAAAGATTTCAATAGCTTGATTGATTTGTTTAAGACGCTTCTGGAAACGTAGCCAATACAACACTAGACAAAGATGATACCATTGTCCCCGAATGCCCCATAAAACACTTCATATGAAAAAGACGAAAGCATTATTCATATGGAAAAATATATGAAACCGAAATCATCATTCAAGTTTATTACAATACAATATTCTTTACAACACTATCCAATATCATTGGTCTATATATTGAATATGCTCCACTACTATATTGTTTTAGTTGGAAACAGACTACTAGAGAGGGAGAAAATATCGATTATGTTTTTATATAACATTTTATTTAAAATCCTTCATAAAGATATTTTTTAAGAAAATTAAGCAATTAGAGGAAAAAATAAATAACAGTTAAATTCACTATAGATTTTTTGATTAAATATGTATAATACGTTATGTGTATATCGTATTGATTCTAAGATAATTTGTAGATCTATAATATTCAACTGTAATGTTTTTTTGTTTTTATGAAAATAATTCTATGGTGTAAGTTATGGGTTATGCAATTACTTGAAAATCAATACCTATTATTTCATTACTTATTATATCTCTTATTTTTTTGTTAAAAAATGCTTTTTTTCATCAGGATTATTGAAGTTTTTTTAAGTAAAGTTCTTCTAAATCATTCTGGATCAACTGTAAGAATTTATGAATAAAATCTATCTGATTATAAATGGATTTATTATAAAGTTATTATATTGAGATGGAGATCAATTGCTGCAAAATGAATGGTGTTTAGCATAATATTTGTTCAAAAAACGATATGGGTTTTAACATAACTCACTATGGAGATTTTGAATTTATTATGCCCTTTCGCTGTTCTGTTCTTAAAAATGAGTAGATGTAAGTTTTCGATTCATATCCTGCTTTGTGTAGTTTTTTTATAGGTAAGAATAATGCGAAAAATATCAAAAGAAGGGCTTGCATTGATTAAGCAATTGGAAGGCTTACGTTTATCGGCTTATGAATATTCTGGTGGTGTATGGACAATTGGTTATGGACATACAAATGCTGCTGGTGCTCCAAGCGTCCACAAAGACATGCAAATTACGGAAAAAGAAGCTGAAAAAATCCTTTGTCAGGATTTGAGAGAGTGTGAACTCGTTGTTGAAAAAGCCGTTACCGTTCCTTTAAACAATGAACAATTCGCGGCATTAGTATCATTTTGCTATAACGTAGGAATAACAGCCTTTTGCAATTCTACACTTTTAAAAAAGCTCAATAAAGGTGCATATGAAGTGGTACCAACTGAATTGCAAAAATGGACAAGAGTAGGAGGAAAACGTATCCAAGGTCTTGTCAATCGCCGAGCAGCCGAAGCAGGATTATGGGCGAAAGGATCTCATGTTGCCCCAAATTATCATGTAGTAGAATCAGAAGGCGTGACAGGTATTTGCAAAGTAGAAGCTCTTGCACCAATCATAGGTTCTTTTTCAGGGCTTGGAGGGCTTTTTTCAGGAAATGGTCCTGTTCAATGGGTTTTAGCAGGCATTATGGTTTTAGCTGCTTGTACAGCTATGGTATACATTGCTAAACGCTTTCAAGAACACCGCCTATGATCTTATGGATAAAAAAATATCTAACAATGACGTCAGTGACCATAGCAACTTTTCTTATAGCTTTAGTGAAAGCCTTTTTTCTTGGGAAACAAGTTGAGAAGCAAAAGCAAACAAAGGAAGCTTTCAAGATAGGACAACACGGCTTAAGGTAGAAAATGAAGATTAATAAGAAAAGTGATGCTGCTATGCGTACTAAGCTTTCTAACTGGCTGCGCGACGAATGAACGAACTTCTTGTATTGGATGGCTGCCAATTTATTTGAATCGACAAGATATCAATGTGATTAATCCAAATTTGGCGAGAGATATTTAAAACATAATGAACAAGGTGCAGGTCTATGTGGTTGGAGACATAAACGGAAAATAAAGTGCTAAAGATACAATTCCTCTGAAACATTAATCAATGAAAAGATTTGAAAGAGGTCGATATATTCAGATTAAAAGTAAAAGAACTTAAAGGATAAAAACACTCTGGTGGTCGATTGGATTTAATTAGAGTGACGGAGATGTCTGAGTTGAAGCGAAAGAATTCAACAAGGTTATATTTGTATAAAGTGATTGAGTCTATTGATGTATTCTAAGAGCATCTTTGTTATCCTACCAAAAGAAGATGAGAAAAGATTTTACGGATTGCACTGCTATCGTCGTTCAAAGAACTAATGATACACAACGTTCTGTCTTCAACAAAATAGGATTTGGCATGCTTAAGAAAAACAATCCACGGGATTGTATAATGAATAATGGACAGCTTTTATGTGATTTGTGAATGACGTTGTTTCAGCTTTCTAATCGTAATAATGATGTTGAAGATAAGATAAATAGTTTCGCACGGTATCTGCTTTTTCATGCTAAAGTGGCGCAAAAACATTGTGAGTGATATTGGCTGTTAATTTTTCTGTAGTAAATTCCCTATGTGGGAAATAACATGAAACTCTAGTGGAGAAAACCAGCAACCGTTTTTACCTTCATTTTTCAACTCTGCTTTTTTGCTTTCAAAAGCCGTTTTTGCAATTTCTTGAAAAATATTGCTTTGCTGTTGTAAGATAACTTGTTCCTGAAATAAAATGGGACCATTACCTTCTTTTAAAATATCACTGTAATATCTTGCAAACTCATATGCTGCTTTTAGAGAAAGTTTGTAACGTGCCTTTCACGGCGTTTATTGTGATGTGTATAACGGAAAAATTAAGAGTGCGTATTATCTTTTCGAACATTCAACCACAATCTTACTTCATCACAATATTTACCTTAGGAAGATACTTTTACAAAAGATGCTGATAATCTATAAATCGCCCTCACCTAATTCACCTTCTCGTTCATCCTTCTATGCATTGCCCGTCCACCTTTTAAACCACCTTAAATTTTTGATATAGAATTTTTTCTTTAGTTTTTATTTTTTATTGAATCATAAAAATGATCTGTACCAATCTTGCCTCTATGCATCTTTATACATTTTGATTCTTGTTTCTAAAGCCCAGTCTACAAGCATGTCACTCTGTTTTTTATATTTAATATATATTTTTAGATTTATTCGTAACTTGCTAGAAAAGTTTCTATATTTTGATAGCAAATCTTCTATCAGTTCACTTTTTTCAAAAGATTCTGAAAGGATTCTCAAAAAGTCTACAAATTTAAAGACTCTTTAATGCGTATTGTTTCTTTTTTAGAAATCAAAATTGGTGATGCCTCATTCCTTACCAGAAATTGTATTATTTGAAGAGCAATCTGTATAAGATGATGTCATCTCTTTTATGAAGTTAACTAAAGTTTTTTGAATTTCTAGCATATTGTTTAAAGACAAAAGAAACCTCCCTTTTATTTATGCAAGCAGCTTAGACATCGGCTGATAATTCTCCCGCTTATAAAAAGCTTTTCTGGAATAACCTTCAGAACCACAATAAAGTGGTGAAAGATAAAACAAGTTTTTAGATGATCATAACGCACAATAAAATCGGACCAGTTTAAATGTTCAATGCTAACACCTGCTAAACAGAGGCAAATAAGTTTTAGCACGCCTTCAAATTGGAAAGACTTAAACCCACGCGCTACGACGGATTTCAACTCTCATCGTACGATTTACCTTCCCTCTAAAACTTAATCGCTGTAAATATAAAAACCTTGAAGCCTGTTCTAAATCCGTGAGAGTTGCTGGCTCTTGCTGTATTAAACGTTGAAACTCCTCACAGCTACTCATCTGAAATGCTAGCATTTTTCATAAAAGGACGATAGTAGCGTTGTAACATCCCCAAAAAATTTACGACATCACCTGAGAGATTATTGCTGATTTCAGGGGATAGAATCAATTTCTGCTCAAAGAAAATCCCAGCCATACCAACAAAAGATTTAGTCTACATGCTATGAGAAATATCCTCAATAATTTTGATAATTTTTTTAGTCAAATTTCTTTTGTTACCAATATCAGCAGCAACTGTTGTGGAATTAACAGAATTATAATTTTTTATCTTAAAATGTATCCATTATTTTTTACATTCTTTCATCTATCTTAGCCTTCTTTTCACAGCTTCAAATGATAAAAAGTAGCTGCAATGTTAAGTTGTCTTGCATCGAACAAATTTCTCGCAAACTATCCCTATTGGCTAGATGACAACACATCCTCTATTTAAAGAAAGAAAACTTTTCTTTTTTATTCAGCGATAAAGTAAATATTATCCAATTACTTATGAGAGTAATTCGATCAAATGGAAACTGTAATTTTTTCCACTCTGAGTAATCCTGTACCCGTTTATATAGATTTGAAAAACACGCTGTTATGAATATTCATAAAAATGCTTTAAAAATTGATATCAGAAAAACTTCTGTTTAAAAAGGGAAAGGTGTTCTCTTACTTGCTACTGAAGAACCTGTTCAGATTTGTCTTGATATTGCTGTAGAGCTTCAAAAAACATAAAGTTATCCCAACGTTTACAAGTGTGCCAACAATTCAACTTTGAGATAATATATCTGTGCTAGAGTTATGCCAATCTCACCAATCTGTTATTGTCTGTGAAGAGCATAGTATCAATGGAGAAGCCTAGAGATGCAATTGTTAAATCGCTTATAGAACAAAACATTCTATGCCAATTTGTATCATTAGGAATACCTAACGACCCCATCTGCAATAAAAACAAACTGGATTTTTAATAAATTATGCAATCAATAGAGAAAGCATAAACAGTGTTAGCAATGACATACTATACAAAAAATATTCAACTGCTTCCTAATATGTTCGCCAGTTCAAAAACATCATAACTCATTGAGGATGCAAGAAAATAAGAAAGAAAAGCACATTAATTCACGCAGTCTTGCTCTCAGTAAACGAGCTTTTTTAAAGATTGTATGGGTATTTTTTTCATTGCTTAAAAATGTACTCCATAAAAACAATATCATACCCATATAATATATTATCCAATAAAATTAATATAAATAATATATAGATTATAGAAATATTATTTATTAGATCCATTTTTATTATAATTGTAGCTTTCAATAAATACATATTGACATTTTTAATAATTTTATTTATATACAATAATTAATATTATTCTATATTAAAATAAAACTAAATGAAGCTTATAAATTTACGTTTTATGCTAATGTGGGAAAGAAGTAATTAACATGTTATATTTTTATATATAGGAGGGAAAAATGCTCACAGCATTATTTATATCTATTTTTTCTATATCAACAGTTGTTTTACCTTTAATATCAGCGCTTGTTCCTTTTTATCCATAGAATGAGCTTTTAATAAAGTAAGTAAAAGATGTATGCAATGTTATTAGTATTTTTTTTGTGTTTATTATTATTAAGATTTTTGCGTTAATATTATTGTAATTACTGAGTATTTTCTGTGATTTTATAGAGGAGCTTTTTGATCTTTTCTATTTAACTTTAACTGTCAACATATTTGTAAAATATATAATTATGCTCCTCTATAAAAAGACTTTCTTTTTCTGAAAGCAGTATAACATATTGCTTTCATTGCTTAAAAACATCTATATTTACTAAACTCTTGCGTGTAATATCTTTGATTGTCTGAGTACCGGTCAGTGTCATAGCTACCCGCATTTCATTGGCAAAAAGATCAAGGAGATGCATAACACCTTTCTTACCTGCTGCTGCAAGCGCATAAACAAAAGCACGGCCAATCATAACAGCATCCGCACCTTGTGCTATCATGCGTACAACATCAAGACCAGAACGAACACCTGAGTCCGCTAAAATAGTCAAATGATCCTTTACAGCATCCGCAATTGCAGGCAACGCTCGTGTTGTTGATAATACACCATCAAGCTGACGTCCGCCGTGATTAGAAACAACAATACCATCCGCACCAAACTTTACTGCTTCTCGTGCATCTTCTGGATCAAGAATACCTTTCAAAATCATTTTTCCTTTCCAAAAATCGCGAATCCATTGTAAATCATGCCAACCAATTGATGGATCAAAATTTGCACCAAGCCAACCAACGTAATCATCCAATGCAATTTTCTTTTTGAGATAAGTGGAGACATTTCCAAGATCATGGGGGCGCCCCATAACACCAACGTTCCAAGCCCAATATGGATGAGTAAACGCTTGTAAAAAACGACGTAATCCAGCATAAGGACCAGACATCCCCGAATGCGAATCACGATAACGTGCACCAGGAACTGGCATATCAACTGTAAAAACCAACGTGCGTACACCAGCTAACCAAGCCCGTTCTAGTGCATCACGCATGAAACCGCGATCTTTGAGAACATAAAGTTGAAACCAAAATGCACCTCCAACTGCTTCTTGCACTTCCGCAATGGGACAAACTGAAACAGAGGATAGAGTAAAAGGAATCCCTTTTGCCGCTGCGGCACGCGCCGCTTCTACCTCTCCACGACGTGTATACATGCCCGTTAGCCCAACAGGTGCAAGTACAATCGGTAAATCAAGTGTCTGTTCAAAAAGCTTGATTGAAAGATCAACTTCACCAACTTGCCTTAGAATCCTTTGACGCAGTGCAAGAGCTTGAAGATCTGTACAGTTACGTCGCATCGTTTCTTCAGCATAAGCCCCACCATCAATATAGTGAAAAAGAAAGGGAGGAAGACGACGCTTTGCCGCCTTACGATAATCAAGTGTTGAAGAAATAATCATTGATGGCACCATTGTTCCTAAATAAAAAGAGAAGACATACTAAAACGCATAAAAGCGAACCCGTGTACCTTCCTACTCGATATTCTCCCAAAACGCTCTATTGAATAGATAGAAGCAACAGAGATTGCAACTTTCTAAAAAAACTAATTGATAAAAACAATGTCTTTATTTCTCCTATCCAAATTTAAAATCTCACAGTATGGGGTATCATTAATAACGTATCCTCTCATATATTGTTCATGTACAATTGAAATATTATACTTTCTTTAAACGAATACCTCTTCGAAAGCGATTGCTCCGCAGCTTAATTAGTTATAATTTAAAGTCGTTTCTCCCTCCAAAGATCCTTAAATTATCGGTTATAAGAATATAGATCCTGTAGTCATTAAGTATAAACCATAATCTCCCCCAAAAGATAAAAAAATACTTTATTAATACTGGAAATAAAGCTGTCGCATACATCCAGAAATCTTCTTATATCAATACTCAAAACTGAGACCTGTTACTTATTCATGAAAGTTTATAAAAATATACAGTGCCTAATTCACATAAAGCATAAAAAATTTTTTTAATGTTCATACGAGTAGAAGCTTTCCATATTGAATTGAATAATTTTCTAGCAATATTTTATATCTTGAAGCTATAAATGAGTTACTAAAAGTAGAACAATGTTTATTAAAAAAATTGTTACTAAACTGTAGTGAAAAACTTCTTTATTGGCTTTCAAGGATAATTTTTATACGAAATAAAATATACTGGTCATTCAAGCTCTAGAAAAATGGAGCAATAGCAGCATCCAATCTCGCATGTTTACTTTGAAAAACAAATACGTTACTGTTATATTGAATTTTAGTAATTTATTGATTTATTATAATCAATAAATACGAATAACATATTGAATATAGTAAAATTCTTTCATTTTAGATTTTTTCATGATGAAATAATCAAAACTATTCTTTTGCACATCATAAACGAAGTTCGTATAGATAAAACCTCTTGAAAAAAAGAAGTAAAAATGCCTCTCAAATGCAAGGGATGCAATAACTTTGGAAACTAAAAATAGAATGAATGGCGCCAATTTTGCGAAGAACAAAATTTTCTTTTATCCAAAATACACTTTCTGCATACATGTTATCAAAACTCGTAGTTTCCAACTCATTTAAAATGCTTGGACAACTTTAAACCCTGTGTTTGATAATGTGATCCAACATCATGTCCATAAAGGGTTGATGGTCGATTAAGCATATGCTCATAGACCAAACGGCCAATCATTTGACCATGCTCTAAGATAAAAGGAACTTCATGGCTCCGCACTTCTAAAACCGCTCTTGCTCCTTTTCCACCCGCTTCCATATGCCCAAATCCTGGATCAAAAAAGCCTGCATAATGCACCCTAAACTCACCAACTAAAGGATCAAAAGGAGTCATTTCTGCAGCATAAAGCGGAGGCACATGAACAGACTCTCGTGAAACTAAAATATAAAATTCATCAGGATCAAGAACCAACTCCCTTTGACCACGATCAAAAAGAGGTTCCCAAAAATCTAAAACGTGGGCAACAGCACGTTTATCAATATCAATAACACTTGTATGATGTTTACCACGATAACCTATAAGGCCGTTTTCGTCTCCCTTTAAATTAATGGAAAGACCAATACCACCAGCGCTAATATTAGGAATATCCTCCGATATCAGTGTTTCTTGCTTTTGCAAAGTGTGTAACTCAACTTCATTTAAATAACTTTGCCCTTTTCTAAACCGAAGCTGTGATAAATGTGAGCCTTTATGCACCAAAATTGGAAATGTGCGTGGACTAATTTCCAAATAAAGAGGACCATGATAACCAGCACAAATTTTATCAAACTCCTGAGCATTATCCGTAATGACACGCGTAAAAATATCTAATCGGCCTGTAGAACTTTTGGGATTGGCAACAGCAGATAAAAATTCTGGTAAAGCTAAATTTTCCAAAAGAGGAACAATATAAACACACCCCGTTTCCAAAACGGCTCCGTCTCGTAAGTCAAACTCATGTAACTTTAACCGTTCAAGCTTATCCAAAACTTTTGTATTAGGGCCCGGCATAAAAGAAGCACGTATACGATAAGCTTTCTCCCCTAAACGAAGATCAAGGCTTGCTGGTTGTATTTGAGATCTATCAAATGGATACTGAGCCTTGAGAAAGTTATTCTCAATCAAAGCTTGTATATCACTATCTGCTAAAATACCGCTTATACGCGCCATATATATTGCCTTCCCTTTTTACATTGTTTCTTTTTTGACCTAGATGATAAATTGGTGCAAGCTATTTTAAGGTGATAAAAACTATTTTTTCTGTTTTTTCCAACCGATTTGTTAACATAAAATAAAATAGGAGGTATTGTAAAAATAATACCTTCCATACTCTCTTATTCTTGAATGTCGCGCAAATGATGTTATCATAATTTTTTATAGAAGCCTTAAGATTCCTGTTAGAATTTATTATGATTATACGCCATCTTAGCGAAAATATTATTAATCAAATCGCCGCTGGTGAAGTTATTGAACGACCAGCAAATGTTGTCAAAGAACTTGTTGAAAACGCTATTGATGCTGGTGCAACACGCATCGAAATTATTACAGCAAATGGTGGAAAAAATTTTATAAAGGTGAGTGATAATGGTTATGGAATTCCTGCAGATCAGTTAACTTTAGCAGTTTCTCGCCATTGTACCTCAAAGATTACCGATGACGTACACAATATCTGCTTCCTTGGGTTTAGAGGAGAAGCCCTCCCCTCTATTGGTTCTGTTGCTAAACTTAAACTCATTTCACGAACAAAAGATGCTGAGAGCGCTGCTGAAATTTCCGTTACTGCAGGAAAAATTGTAGGACCCAAACCAGCTGCTGCAAACCTTGGAACAATTGTTGAAGTTCGTGATCTTTTCTTTGTCACGCCGGCACGATTAAAATTTATGAAAACCGATCGGGCTGAAACAAATGCTATTAGCGATATGATTAAGCGGATTGCTATCGCATTTCCACATATCCGCTTTTCTCTTTCAGGACTAGATAGAACATCTATGGAACTGTCCGCTACAGAAAATAATATTCGAGGACAATTGCAACGTATTACGCAAATTATAGGAAAAGAATTCGCCCCTAATAGCATCGCACTGAATGCTGAACGCGAAGCAGTGCGCTTAACGGGTTTTGCCTGTTTGCCATCCTTCAACCGAAATAACAGCCTTCATCAATTTGCTTATGTTAATGGGCGTCCCGTGCGTGATAAATTTCTATGGGGCGCTATCCGAGGCGCTTATGCTGATGTGATGACACGAGATCGTTATCCTGTCGCTATTCTTTTTATTGATCTCCCACCTGCTGAGGTAGATGTTAATGTACATCCAGCCAAAGCTGATGTACGATTCCGTGATCCAGGATTAATTCGTGGTTTGATCGTTGGAGCTATTCGTGAAGCATTACAGCAATCTGGTATTCGTCCTACTTCAACCCGTTCTGAAGCAACGCTAGCTGCATTTCAAATACAAAAACCATTGGTACAACAACCATTAGGCAATTTTAAGAACACGCACCAGTCCGCTTCTTATAGCCCACAACCTCATCATTTTGCCGCTGCTTCAATGGTTCACAAACCATTGGATATTACTAGTTCTTTTGGTTTAAAAGAAGATGCTACTCCTATTATGGAGGGCTTAAATATACCAAGTGGGGATACATACATTCCAAACACTACATCTTCATCAGAAGAGTTATCTTATCCATTAGGAGCGGCCAGAGCACAAATCCATAAAAACTATATTATCGCCCAAACACAAGATAGTTTGATCATTGTCGATCAGCATGCAGCTCACGAACGATTGGTTTATGAAGCACTCAAAAATGCACTTTATTCCAAACCGCTTCCTTCACAGTTATTACTTATTCCTGAAATTGTAGAACTCTCTGAAGAGGATGCAACATGCCTTTTAACGCATAAAGATGCTTTGCAAAAATTTGGATTAGGAATAGAACCATTTGGACCAGGAGCAATTGTTGTGCGTGAAACACCTTCCATGTTAGGAGAAATCAACGTCCAAGCCCTTATTAAAGATCTTGCAGATGAAGCCGCTGAGTATGATACAACAAACAATTTAAAAGCAATGCTTGATTATGTTGCAGCAACGATGGCTTGTCACGGTTCAATACGGTCAGGGCGCCTTTTACGCCCCGAAGAAATGAACACACTGTTACGACAAATGGAGGCAATACCCAATACAAGTACATGTAATCATGGACGCCCTACTTATATTGAACTCAAATTGGCAGATATAGAACGGCTATTTGGCAGAAAATAAACTCTTAACTATTTTGACAAGAAAAATATTTTTAAATTAACTCTCGACTTTATAATATATCTTATGGCACTTTTCTTGAATCTCTTGTATCAGTAAAAGGAATTATAATGTTTTCCGATAGTGAACGCGAAGCAAAAATTCATTATTCTAATAATGGATATGACATTATAGAATATGGTTCCTATACCATTTGTGCTGTTAGCGGACAAAAAATCCCTATAGATGATTTAAAATATTGGAATCATCACCGTCAAGAAGCATATGCTAGTTGTGAAATCTCCTATCAGCGCGAACTTGAGTGCAACCCATATCTCAAGCAATTGTTAAAAACAAAAGAAAAATAAACCCTCGAAAGCTATAAATTTAGCCTTTACCTTTTAGACAAAAAAATTCAAGGGAACGTTTTCTAAAGCGGCTCATGACCTCCTCAAGGACCATACGACAGAAATCTTTTTGAACAAAATCAACATTCACATCAAAGACAATAAGATTTTTCAAATCTTTTTGCGTGTGAATTGTCTGTATACGGATATAATCTTTAGCTGTTGTTGCTAGCCATAAATTGTGCATTTTAGCCTTTTGTATAAGGCTTTTTAAATTTTTATCTGTGAAAAAATAGTGGTCTGGATACATGTAAGTTTGCACCACATGACCAGATAATTCTTTAATAGATTTAAAAAATTTATCTGGATTGCCAATACCGGCAAATGCCAAAAATGATTTTCCTGAAACCTCATCAGAGGCAATGGCTTTAAGATGAGCACGATATAAAGGCTTTCCAGTACGAGAAACAAGAAAAGAAACATTATCAGGCGCATCGGAATGACCAATCAATAAAACACTATCCATAAAAGAAAACTGCGTTTTTAATGGTACGCGCAAAGGTCCTGCTGGAAAGACAGCTCCATTACCAAAACCGCGCATCGCATCAACAACGAGTAACGTATAATCCATATAAAGACGGCGACTTTGAAATCCGTCATCCATTAAAATAAGATTACATCCCTCTTGCTTAAGCCGTTGTGCCGCTGCATAACGATTAGGTGATACAGCTACAAAAGCATGCTGTGCAAGTAAAAGTGCCTCATCTCCAACATTGTGTGGAGTATCATATTTCTCATTTACAAGATGTACCCCTTTAACTGATCCACCATAACCACGTGATACAATACCAGGTACGAAACCAAGTTCTTTAGCCACTTTGCTAAAAGCAATAACAACCGGCGTTTTACCCGCACCGCCACATGTAAAATTTCCAATACACAAAACTGGCAAATCAATCACGGAAGGCTGTCTTGTCATAAAACGACTTGAAAAATAACCATACCCCCATGAAACTGGAGCTAATACAAAACGCAAAAAGCTTTTATTTTTCCACCAAAAATGGGGGGCGCTAATATGCATATCTACCCTGACGCTGACGTAAACCCGTTTGTATTACAAGGGGTTGTAAAAATGGATCTAAAGTCTTTAATGTGCGCTCAAGTGCACCTGCCATATCTGTCGCCACTTCATGAGCCTTATCAACCATTTCTTGTCGCAATGTTTCATTTGTTAAAAGCTTATACACCTGAATAGCAAGCTGTTTTGTATCTTGAACTATATATGCTGCATCATGCGTTAAAAATTGTTCGAACATCTCTTGAAAATTTGAAACATGGGGCCCTGTCAAAATAGCAGAACCAAGCAAAGCCAATTCCAATGGATTGTGTCCACCATTTCCACATAACGACTTACCAACGAAAGAAACTTTCGATAAGCGAAGAAAAAGCCCCATTTCTCCAATTGTATCTCCCCATAAAATATCGGTATTCATGTTTGGAACAGCATCTCTACTCCTCCGAATAAAACGCAACCCCTTATTATCGCATTTTCTGATAAGATCTTCTGAACGTTCAGGATGACGAGGCACAATAATTGTTAATAAATCTGGCAAATAATTTTTAACAATCTTATGGACCTCAAAAGCAATCTCCTCTTCCCCTTCATGCGTTGAAACAGCTGCCCAAACTGGGCGATTGCCGATTGCATTACGATAACGTGCAAGCAATGCTTGATTTTCAACCAGAACAACATCAGCCTTGAGATTCCCAGAAAACGTAACAGATTTTACGCCAAGTGTATGGTAATAAGCTACATCTCTTTCGTTTTGACCAATCGCCAAATCAATATCCTTAAAAATATGTTTGGCAAGAACGCGTCGTTTTTGCCAAGCTTTAAAAGAACGTTCAGACATATGGGCATTAACCAAAATCTGCGGAATACGCATTTTTGCAAGTTCTTTAATACGAAGAGGCCAAATTTCTGATTCACAAATCAAGGCGAGATCAGGCTTCCAATGACTAATAAAACGGCGCACTGCAAAATCTAAATCCAAAGGAGCATATTGATGAATCAACCTATTACCAAAATGTTTTTTCACAAGAGTAGAAGATGTCACAGTCCCTGTCGTCATTAACACATTGATTTTCAATGATAAAATATAATTTATAAGTGGGACAAGTGCAAGTGTTTCTCCAACACTTGCTGCATGCAACCAAACTAACGAACCTTGGGGGCGTACATGAGAACTTTTACCTAAACGCTCTTTTTTGCGACACCACTCTTCTTTTCCACGAATAGCACGGAAGAACAAATAAAAAGGAATAACAGGACATAAGCAAAAACCAATCATCCGATAGCTTAAAAGAGCCGTATGTGCCTTTAATTCTACCATTTAAAATCACCTCTTCCAGCTATTTTAAGATATCTATATGCTTATTTTGTTAAAAAATTCACACTATTAGTTACATCCATATTTTTTTAATATCATCCATATCTTGAATAAAAAACGCTTCACCCATGAGAAAATTCAATACATAAAGGACAAAAAACGTAATTTTATCGCCATATTTTTTTTTAAAATTTTCCTATAAAGATAACCTATACACGTTATTTAAATCTCTTTTAATGAAACTTTGTCACTTATATGGATTTTATCACTTCATTCTGCACCCTATAAAAAATCTTACTCAAAAAATAACAAAGCTACATTTCAGTCGATTATAATTTTGAAAATATAAATGATAAATATCATACAACCTATAACATAGATTGTATCAATTTTTTTCAGCTCACTGAATAAATACTTCTTATGATTTTAGTAAAACTTTGAATTTTGCACGTTGGTATTTTAGAGAAAAAACTTATTTTTACATATATTATGTATTATCAATTTTTCAAAAAATAATCCATATAAATATTATAACCTATATAAATCCAACAAATAAAATATGTTTTAAAAAAGCCTAATCTCTATGATTTCATTTCAATAAAATGAATATGTAAAACTAATCTTAAAAAAACTTTTGAACGGTATAAAGTTCTCATTTTAAATTGTGATATAATCTCTTAAAGGTAATCCAGAAAAATCTAATCTTGTTTAATAGAAAATTTCTTAAAAGTCTTAAAGCAATTTAAATAAGAGTTTTCAAAATTTTAAATCCTCTCTTTTCAGGAGATCGCATGGTGTATTATTCCTTTTAAGATTGTGTATAATCAACACAAAATGATTAATTTATAGATTGTAGTTTTAAACGAGTACTCAAAAAAACTTATGAGGTAAGTTAACTTCATCAATCTATTCAGTTTTTCTAAGTTTCTAATTTTGGTAAGTTTCTAACGACTTTCATGGTTTCTAAGCTTATAGTGATAACTTGTTGGAAAAATTCCAATGGATAAGTAGGGAGTGCTAATAATCTCAACGGAGTAGTAATTGGTATCATTAATAATGCTACTCTTTTTATTAATCTGAACGCATTAATGTTTCATACTCCATTCAAAAGCAGAGTGACTATTCACAATATAATCATAAACTTCGAGTGATAGCTCGTCATGATAATATTGCTGTTGTAAATAGGTTAATAGAACTGTCTTGCATTTTTATTAAGCGTAAAGATGGTGGTGCAACAATGGATTTTATAACTTGCACGGACACCATTATGGAATGTGCTTGGGTGCCTTGAAAGATGTTTCATTAAGAAAACATATGAATTTTAAACAACAAGCATATTCTTTTTTTACGGCATTCTATTTTACCCGAAGAACGTACCTATGGAAAGGACGATTAAACAAAAGCGTGAAGCAATCTACAGGCTATAATGACCAAATATTCAAGCTTTACTCTGCATCGCCTAACTCAGCATCAAGAAACTGATGCAAATCTACAATGCAATAACGTTGTAATGCATTATCTACACTGCTTTGTGCTTTTGCCTGCCATGCTTCTTGAGCGGATTGATAATCCGAGAAAATACCAACCACATCTAAATCATCAGGATTCTTAAATTGATTACTGTTAAGATTTTTTAATTCCCCACCAAATACAAGATATAAATATTGTTTTTTTTCGTTGGTTTCAGTCATATGTGCCTCCATATCATTTAGATTATTTTAGCGCGCTTTTACGTGATTAAACTAACTTTGTTTGACGAACAACATCTATCATATCTTGACAGCAATTATTTTTACCAGCAATTAAAAGTCCATATTGGTAAGGTTCAATTCCATAAGATAGTAAAGGGGCATCAAGCGATAAAAAACACCCTCCACACTCCTGCAAAATAAGATCAGCAGCGGCAATATCCCATTCATGACAATTTGGACGAACTAATACGATATCAATTTCATCTTGAGCAACAAGAACAATACGATAAGCAAGAGAAGGAAGATAATGGTAAAGAATAACTCGATTGAGAAAATCATCTGGTAATTTTTTTGCGAGCGATTTATCAAGCGAAATTTTATATTTTCGATGCCCCCCCGAGGCTAAACGAGGAAGTTTTATCCCATTTAATGTTGCCCCTCCACCCGTTACAGCTGCATAAATATCTCCTTGAGCCGGACATTGTAGAACGCCCACAATAGGACGCCCATTCTCAATAATGGCAACCGAAATACACCAATAAGGACTGCCAGAAAGAAAACCTCGTGTTCCATCAATAGGATCAACCACAAAGGAGCGTTCATAATCTTGTTGTTCTCGATTATCTTTTGTTTCTTCTGAAATCCATCCATAATTTGGACGCGCTCCAAGAAGCTTCTCTTTCAAAAAATGATCAACAGCAAAATCTGCCTCACTGACCGGTGAATTCCCCTCTTTAATCCAAACATCCAACGTGCATCCAAAATACCGCATTGCTAAATCTCCTGCCTCTCGACAAACATCCCGCAAAAGATTTAAATCAGAAGAATGATGCGTGTTATTTTCCTGCAAGTGTCATCCCTTCAATTAACAATGTTGGAGCCGCCGTACCATAACGCCGATCAATATCATTGGCAGGTGTTAAATGTGCTAACATATGAAGCAAATCAGAACCTAGCGTTACTTCACTCACCGGATAAGCAATTTCACCATTTTCAATCCAAAAACCGGAAGCCCCACGACTATACTGACCAGTAATAAAATCAATGCCGTGACCGAATAATTCGGTCACATAAAATCCATTTCGCAAATCTTTTATCATATCGCAAGGCGATACTAAACCCGGTTCAATTGCAAAATTTGTACTTGTCGGCTGCACTAATGATGCCGAACGCACACCGTGTCCATTTGTTTTAAGTCCCAATTCACGTGCTGTAGATGATGAAAGAAGCCAATTTTTTAAAATACCATTTTCAATAATATTGAGTGTTTGCCCCTCTACCCCTTCTCCATCAAAAGGATGAGAAGCATTTCCACGTAATCGCAAAGGTTGATCGGTTACATTAACATTAGGCTTCATCACTTCCTTGCCTAGGAAATTCTGTAAAAGACTTGTTTTACGAGCTACAGAGGCTCCATTGACCATAGATGCGATATGCCCTGCAATTCCGCGAGCCGTACGCGGATTAAAAATAACATCAACGCCCCCAGTCGCCGCACGAACTGCACCCAAACGTCGGACAGCACCAAACCCTGCATTCTTTCCAACAGTTTCTGCTGCCTCTAAATCAGAAAAATGTAAGGCTGTTGTATAATCATAATCCCGCTCCATTTGTGTGCCTTCACCTGCAAGAGCACTACAAGAACGTGAAAAGCAACTGGAGCGATAGGCTCCACAAAAACCATCGCTGGTCACAAGAATAAACCCACTCCGACCATAAGCTGTTGCAGCGCCACCAGAATTACTTACACCTTTAACATCAAGAGCTGCTGCCTCTGTTTTTAAAGCATCTTCTGTTAAAAAATGACTGCTTGGCACAAAATCATCAAAAAGATCAAGATCTTTAGGAGACTTAACCAAACACTCTTTATCTGCCAAACCTTCAAATAAACTATCGGGAGAAGCTTTAGCCATCGCAACAGCACGTTCCGCAAGTTCTTGCGGATAAGACGCTAAATTAGCAGAAACACTTGCTACTTTTTTTCCAACAAAAACCCTTAGAGTAAAATCATTGCTCTCTGCTGCTTCTGTTGATTCGACTTTCCCAAAACGAACTGATACACTGGTAGAATGAGCATGAACAATAACGGCATCAGCAGCATCTGCCCCAGAACGCCTTGCTGCTTCAACCAGTGAAACAGCTTTCTCAATCTGGTTTTTGTCAGTCATTATAGACTCCCTGAAATATTTTATTATTTACATTGATAAGCACTCTGACAATTTTATATAAATCAGAATATAACTCTTGTATGTTTATTCATAAAATTACGCACATTTCATGCATTTTTTCTTTTAATGCATCGAATAATTTCCTTTTTAGCTTCTTTATGAAAAGACGCAATATGTCGTAAAATTTCTTTAGTTTCAAGATTTCTCATTGCCCCTTATCATTTTAGATAACCCAATCTGTACTGATAATCAAATCAACCGAAAACTTGGCAATCAACAAACGACCTAGCAATAACACTTGAATTTAAGTCAAAATCCTCAAAAATTCGAAAAGCATAAAACGACTTAAGTCACAAACCTTATGTCCTCTGGATAGTCAAACAACTTCCTTTATTCCTATAGCATTCTTTAATTTCCAAGCAAGAATCAAGAAAATGCCTTATATTTGTGTATACTTCTTTGCTTCTATAAACTCTCTCATAATAAGATGGCAATCTTGTAAACAAAAAACATAAACGGAATAAAAAATTTTTCCTTTCATTATGGTTTCAACAAAATGAGCAGTCATAAACTTCTTTACCCTCATGGACGTGGTATCACAAAGAACTCATTTTTTATATTTATCAGAAATAAGTTATAATCATAACATTCTCTCTCGTTTCTAATGCGTCTAATCGAGAGCATCTCATTTTTTCATGCGTCATCCTTAATCGGTTATTTTGTTATTAAACAGGCATAATTTGACAGACTTCTTTTTCCTGAAACAAAAATTCTAAGATACTGGATAGATTTTGATTTAAGAACTATACTCTTTCCTCTTTCCCCTCCATTAAAAAATAAAGAAGTGTAATATTGTCATAAAACGATAATCAATAAAACTTTTATATGAAACTCAACGTTGTATCTATCTTTCAATTCAATCTGCAATAAGCGTATTCTTCCAATTAATTTTGACAAGTTTATCGCTCATAATTGTTTTAACAGATACAAAAGTATTTGCAGAAACTAGGATATCTGTATGCATTTTAAAAAATCGCTTTTTTAAACATTTAAACCAAATATATACAATGATACGAAATTAATTTTACGGAAATTAAGAGTGAGCTTATTTATCCTTTAGAGCCTTTTAAAGCTGTACTCTTTAGAAAGTCATCATCTTTTAATCAAAAAAAAACACTTTGATTTATAATTATAATTGATCGTTTTGTAATTTGCATAAAAGAATCAAATATCATTAAATTTTCTCCATTTTAAACTTATTTATGTTGAGGAAATCACAACTATTCGCTCTCACATCATGAATAGAGGTAATGTTGATAAAAACTATTTAAGAAGAAGTCAAAATGCCTTTTATCAAGGCTCTCAAATCAAAAACTATCGCAATACTAGAAACTGGCAAATATCATGACAATATTGACCTACAGATTCACAAGAGCAGAAGCTTCTACAACTTTCTTTATTTTCAGTAAAAATGCGCACCTCATAAGCTTTTATATATTGAATAAAATTCAATGACTCTTATAAGATCTTTGGTGCAAAATTAATTTTCTCAGATGATTTGACTCGATTTCAACGACTAATGAAAAAACAAATCATACCTCATCGATTTGCTATATACTCATAACTGATTTCATTCTAACAAGGCTAAGATTTCTGCGCCTTTGTAAAGGTATTAACTTCTTTATAAATGCACCCCCTTACGAGATGATTTTGTTTTCAATAAGAGCACGTCTGCTCATTTCAATCATTGCATCACGAAGGTGTAACTTAATTTTTGACCCAATAACCATTCCAAAGAAAGGAGAAAGTAAACCAGACATGGTTACAGTATGGCGAATTTTGTTATTTGAAGAATCAGATTTTTTTGAACAAATATATTCATGATCAAAACTCATGTGAGTAAGAGGCAGTTTAGCATAATCAGAAAAGAAAACATTTTTTATAACTTTATCAAGTGTAAAAGTTACTGTAGGTCCCTTTTTAGGTTTCATGCGTCCTGTAGCCCCTTCTTTGAAAGGACCAGAAAGTTCTACCCACTCAAGTTCACTATCCCAGCAAGGCCATGATGACACATCTTCCCATATAGCCCAAATTTGCTCAGCACTCGCTTCTGTGTTAATTTCTTCGCTATATATCCATTTAAACATGATAATCTTCCCTGTTTTAGAAATCATTTAGCTTTATTGCTAAAGAATAATATAAAAATTATTCTTAAAAATGTAATAACGATAACACACTTAATACTTTCAGATTTACTTAATATATAATGATTAACTCAACAAGCGATATTAATAAATAAACACACAAATGTTCAGTATAAATGAACACTATTGTCTACCTTAAATAGAAAATATCTGTTTTAAGTTCATACAATAATAAAGATAAAAGTTACACACTATTTAGGATATAAATGCAGACTGCATAGTTGAAAGCTTTCAGCTGCTAATGAGATGTTGATGATTAATGTGCTGCCGAAAGAAATTAGACAAAAAGGTATTATAACTGTTGTCGTGAAATATATATCCTATTGGAGAAAAAACATTCATCGGTAGTAAAGCTAATAATACACTAAAGCTTTGACAATGTGTTACACTTTTAATGTAGATGAAATTAACAAATCAGCATATAACTTACAAAAATTAGCAGCAATACATACTGCTAATTTAGGTCCAATAGCATTACACCTCAAAGCAATTTTTGGCTAGACAGAAGAACAGATGGCCCCTCTATATTAAAGGGCGTATATTGTAAAAGACTCGCTCTTGGGGCTATGAAAAACTTCAAAAAATGAGAGATTCAGACAAAAAACATAATGAAATCAAAATTCATCAATTCCTTTAACATTAGAATCTTTTATTTATTTTCTGTTTAACCTTTTAAAAACCATATAAAATGAAGAAAACTGTAAAGAAGCATTTTTTCATCCTACCGGATAAAAACAAGAACTTTCTCAAAATGTAAGCGATCGTAATTTATAGAAACGTATTGCTGTCTCACCATAAAAACGCTCATCGTCTAGATAAAAGACATCAGGTAAATGAATCATTGTATCTTTCTTTTCTTCAAGTATGAAGAGTGTATCAGCTTTTGCCCACCCTCCTCGCAAAGCTTCTACGAAAGCACGTTCACCTAAACAACGGCTATAGGGAGGATCAGCGCAGATAACATCAAATGGAAGCATTGTGCCAATATTGCCAAGTTTTGTCGCATCACGACGCAAAATCCGTCCTATCGACTGTAATTCAAAGGCTTCTATATTTTTTTGAAGCAACCCACGCCCCTCAACCGAGTTTTCAACAAAAACAGCCGCCTTTGCTCCACGTGAAAGTGCTTCGATGCCTAAAGCACCAGTACCAGCAAAAAGATCAAGAATACGTTTATTGGTCCAAAATTGTTCTTCACGGCTAGAAAGAATATTAAAAAGGCTTTCACGTGTACGATCACTCGTTGGGCGAATCGACTGATTAACAGGCGAAAACAAAACACGCCCAGCAAATTTACCGCCTATGATCCGCACGTGAACCTCCAAATCGCTTCGAAGTTTTTGCACCATCCCTATGTGGTTTAGATTTTTTCATAGCACCACCAAACGATTTTACCTTTTTCTTTCTCTCAAAAGAATGCTCCTCATGTCCACTTTTTATCATTTTCTCTTTATCCTTGAAAAAGCGATCTTTCTTACCAGAGGGATGCGTCTCGTCATAAGATGTTTTGCCACGTTTTTGAACAAAACTTCCCCTCTTCTCTTTGTGTAACGGACTTTCTTTTAGTTTTTCCTTGCCTCGATGAAAGGATTTTCTACCATCCAAATCGCTCTTATGGTCATGCGATTTCTCCTCACTATAGGAAGGCTTTCTACGTGTACTCTGCGGACGTGCACCAGGAGCCATCCAAACATTAGCACGGCGAGAACGCGGTAGAAAACGCTCTGCTTTTCCTTCCTCACTTTTCTCCTTCTTTACATTCTCATGAGACTTTGTACTTAATCGTGCACGACTATGTTCAACAGAATCATCTCTTGGTCGGCGCCGTATCGCCCTTTCACTTGAGAAAACCCAACCATCATTTGCAACAGAAAGATCTTTTTGGCTTTGCTTTTCTGCAACAACTGCAGAATTTGAAAATGGCTTAAGAATAGGAGCATCAAAATCTGCATTGGCTTGCATAATCAAACGCTCCCCCAACTGATCTCGTAACATCCGCCCTTTTAACTCTTGCACGGCTCCTTCTTCTAAATCAGAGAGATGAAATGGACCATAAGATACACGTATTAATCGATTAACTGATAATCCCAACGCCCCTAAAACATTCTTTATTTCACGATTTTTTCCTTCACGCAAAGCGACAGAAAGCCATATATTAGATCCTTGTTCACGTTCAATTGATGCTTCAATCGAACCATAAAAAATGCCATTAATCGCAATACCATTTTTAAGGTTATCCAGCGCGCTCTTCTTTACTCTTCCATGAGCACGGACGCGATATTTGCGGACCCATCCTGTTACAGGAAGCTCTAATACACGCGCTAAGCCACCATCATTGGTTAAAAGCAAAAGCCCTTCCGTGTTAATGTCAAGCCTTCCAACAGAAAGAACACGCGGCATTCCTTTTGGTAAATTACTAAATACTGTAGGTCTGCCTTCAGGATCACGGTTCGTGGTGACAAGGCCTGCTGGCTTATGGTAAAGCCATAAACGCGTTCGTTCTATAGGAGGTAAAGGTTTGCCATCAACTTTAATAACATCAGAGCGGCTAACATTAAAAGCAGGCGTTGTCACGACCGTACCATTTACAGAAATGCGACCTGCAACAATCATCATTTCTGCATCTCGACGCGAAGCAACACCAGCACGCGCTAACCTTTTAGCAATTCGTTCACTCTCATTATTTTCATTCATTTGCGTTTCAAACCAATCTTTGCCAGTATGTTTAGAAAATTATTCACATGCACCATACCGCTTATCCTGAAAAAGGAAGTAGCATAATCATTTATCATTTTCTATCCTTTAACGACAATAATGTATCTGTTGACTTGCACGTTTGTTTTAAACACTTTAAAAAATAGAGGTATTCCTTTCATTATAAAAGCGTAATAAATTATTCATTCCATCGCATTTCTTATCGAGATAACCTTTAGATTTTCTATACCTTCAGTAGAAAGAATATGATGACTTTGACGCCCATGGAAATAGCCCTTTTAGAAGCGCAATGGGCTGCAAAAAAAGATGAAGTTCCCGTAGGCGCTGTCATTACACGTGGAAAAGCTATCATTGCGCGCGCTGGTAACTTTATAAAATCTGCATATGACCCTACAGGACACGCAGAAATGCGCGCAATCCGTATGGCTTGCGAAACATTGCAAAGCGAAAGGCTTCCTGATTGCGACCTTTATGTAACACTTGAGCCTTGTGCTATGTGTGCTGCTGCCATTTCATTTGCACGCATACGACGTCTCTATTACGCAACAAATGATCCCAAAGGGGGAGCTATAGAAAATGGTCCACGTTTTTATCAGCAACCAACCTGCCATCACAAACCTGAGATTTATTCTGGTTTTAAAGAAAAAGAAGCTGCTCAATTACTTAAAGATTTTTTTGTACAAAAGCGATACTAAAAACAATTCTTCTTCCATAACTTTCACTCTTTAAAAACTATCCTATTTCTCAAAAAAAGACTATTAATTCCTCTGATACAGATATAGCAAAAGCCATTTCGAAGCATTTTTTCTCTCTTTTAATGCTGCATATTGCTTCTATTAGATGATACATTCACTCATAAGAATAATTCATTATTTTGTATATAAAATATAAAGTTCAAAATATCGTAGATATACTCCCATTTCAAATTATATTGAATCAATAAAAATCACTTTCTTGCACATCATAAGCGGGATTATCGTCTGGATAAAGAACGTTTTAGAAAAGACTAAAAATGTCTCTTATGAAGGCTCTCAAATGCAAGAATTGTCGCAACATTGGAGTTTGGAAAATAAAATGATAGTATCAGTTTTCTCCTTCCTAAGCATAAAGATATTGGAGCACAATAGATTTTACGTTATACTATCCACATGAGCGATGTTGTAAAATGAGCTTGAGAAATGTTTCGTGTTAGGAAACGCATAAGGACTCTCTCGATGCTGTTGTCATATTGCTATTTCATGAGAATAACACCCCTCCTACAACAGCATTATAACTGCGCGAGAATGAGAGCTTGGTATCATAAGTAATTAGAAAAATTCTTTACTTTAAATATTTTGTCTTTTCCCTATCGACCAATAGGTGCGGTTTTTGCCGGTTGGCGATAACTTAAAGGTGGTTCAGTGAGATAGCGACGGTATTTTGAACTTCCAACTTGTGCTCTCTGACGACGTAAATATTCCTGTCGTTGCTTCGCATTCAACTGTGAAGGGTTTTCTGAACCAGCGCCATTAACTGACGATCCTTTGTGAGGAAAAGACTTATTTCCTTGATGCTTCTTCGATGCTGCTATTTCATTGACAGATCTATCTTGTTGTGGAATCGGTAAAAATCCGCGCGAACTAGGGCTTGGTATTACAAGTTTTGGATGAGGTTTCATAACAATCTGGCTACTGTTATTTGTTGGTGTTAATGAAGTAATATTAGCAACATCTTCAAAAAACTGTATCGAAACTGGTTTATCGGTACCATAGGTAGGAGCTGATAAATTGCATCCCGTTAAAACAAAGCACATCCCTAAAATTCCTATTGGAAATATTTTTATTTCACGTTTTCTCACTGCCTATTCCATTTCCTAAGTATATGGCTAATTAACATTCCCGTTATTTATGAGAGAACGTTCCATACACAAATTTCCCCCCTGCAGATAAAACAACGGAATTTTTCTCGTACCACAAAAAACTATATTCATCAATATGAGAAATTTACTTGCATTTCTTTCCTTTGATCTAAAATTTTAAATCTTGCCAAGAATCTGCAATTCCCGCAAAGCAGCTGCATCACGAGCAGATACATCCGGATAAGCAGGATCACTCCCAACATCTTGTGTATAACGCCATGATCGAGCACATTTTTTTCCTAATGCCTTCTCTGGATATACACCAACACCTTCAACATCATTCAAAGTAAAAGCATCGGAAGGTATTGTATCCTGCGTAATTGTGAGTTCACTGGTAATACAGATCTCCGCCATATCCACATTTTCTAATGCTTCTCGTAAAGCCGGATTGGAAATAAAAACAACAGGAGCGGCTTCTAACGAGGATCCAATACGCTTATCAACGCGTTCAAGCTCTAAAGCACCTGTAACAACTTTACGGACCTGTCGAATTTTTTTCCAACGCTCAGACAAAGATTGATTTTGCCATTCTTCTGGTACAGAGCGAAATTGTTCTAAATGCACCGATTGGCTTTCTGGGTAACGCTCTAACCAAGCTTCCTCCATAGTAAAAGGCAACATTGGAGCAAGCCATGTTACCATACGCTCAAAAATCTCACGGACAACCTGCAAGGAAGACTTGCGTTTTTTTGATGAAGGCGCATCACAATAAAGAGAATCCTTGCGGATATCAAAATAAAATGCCGATAACTCAATGATTGAAAAATCCAATAATGCACGCATAATCTTTTTAAAATCAAATTCATCGTAAGCGCGATTAATCAACTGATCAAGTTCAAAAAGCCTATGCAATATAAATTTTTCAAGATCCGGCAGTGCGCCATAAGATATTTCTTCTCCATCATCATACGCTAAAGTTCCAAGCATCCAACGAATTGCATTGCGTAGTTTACGATATGAATCCACATTTGTTTGAAGGATTTTTTTGCCTAAACGCTGATCTTCCCAATAATCAGTTGTCATAACCCAGAGACGAAAAATATCAGCTCCAGATGTTTTAATGATCTCTTGTGGAACAACCGTATTGCCTAAAGATTTAGACATTTTCTTACCATTCTCATCCAAAGTAAAACCATGTGTGATCACTGCCTTATAGGGAGAGCAAGCACGCGTACCACAGCTTTCCAAAAGAGAAGATTGGAACCATCCGCGATGTTGATCTGAACCTTCAAAATAAACATCAGCAGGCCATTTCAAATCAGCCCGATCTTCTAACACAAAGCTATGGCTTGCTCCAGAATCAAACCAAACATCCAAAATATCATAAACCTGTACCCAAGGCTCATGTGCACGCTCACCTAAAAAACGTTCACGTGCTCCTTCAGCAAACCATGCATCTGCCCCTTCTGCTTCAAAAGCCCGTAAAATACGCTCGTTCACACCTTCATCTTTTAGAATAACACCATCCTCATTCGCAAAAATACAAATAGGAACACCCCAAGAACGCTGACGAGAAAGAACCCAATCAGGACGATCTTCTATCATAGAAGCTAGGCGGTTTTGCCCAGAAGACGGCACAAAACGCGTTTTTGAAACAGCTTCCAAAGCCCGACTACGTAAAGTTGAACCATCCCCAAAATCTTTATCCATTGAAATAAACCATTGCGGTGTATTGCGAAAAATAACGGGTTTTTTTGAACGCCAACTATGGGGATAGGAATGCTTTAAACGCCCCCGTGCAAACAATCGATCTGCTTTAATTAAAGCGTTAATGACCTCTTTATTAGCATCACCCATTTTTCCATTATCATCTATAATACGTGCAGGTCCTCCTTCACGATCTGGTCCCAAACCTGGAACATCTTTCGTATAGAACCCTGCATCATCAACAGGAAACGGTATAGATGAATCAATCCCCGTTTGCTCCAGTAAGGACTTATAATCATTCCAAATTTCAAAGTCCTCACGCCCATGGCTTGGCGCTGTATGAACAAAACCTGTACCAGCACTCTCTGTTACGTGCGAACCATCAAACAATGGAATTTTAAAGTTATACCCCCCAGCCAAACCTTTGAGTGGATGAGAAAGAACAAGAGCTTTCAATTCTTCAGCAGAAATAACACGCAAACGCTTCAAAACAAGTTTGGCTTTTTCTGCACAACTCATAGCTAACGCATCAGCAAAGAGAAGTTTTTCCCCAGCTTGAGGACCAAAATCATTTTCAGTACTTTCAACTTCGTAAATACCATAAGAAATCTGCGAAGAATAACTCACTGCACGGTTAGCAGGAATTGTCCACGGTGTTGTTGTCCAAATGACGACATAAGCACCATATAAATCATCAGAATTTGCTTTAAAAACAGGAAACTTAACCCAAAGCACCTCTGATTCATGATCATGATATTCAATCTCAGCCTCTGCCAAAGCCGTACGCTCCACAACAGACCACATCACCGGCTTGGAACCACGATAAATCTGATCTGACATAGCAAATTTTATCAATTCACTGGCAATGCGTGCTTCTGCATGAAAAGCCATTGTAGTATAAGGCGTGTTAAAATCTCCCACGACACCAAGGCGTTTAAATTCTTCACTTTGAACGGTTACCCAATGCTGTGCAAATTCACGGCATTCTTGACGAAACTCGTGAAGAGGTACCTCATCCTTATTTTTTCCTTGTGCTCGATATTTTTCTTCAATTTTCCATTCAATTGGAAGCCCATGGCAATCCCAACCAGGTACATAATTTGCATTAAAACCGCGCATTTGGAATGAACGAACAACCACATCCTTTAGAACTTTGTTTAAAGCATGCCCGATATGAATATGACCATTTGCATAAGGTGGACCATCATGAAGAATATAAAATGGACGATCTTTTGCTTGTTGGCGCAATTGCGCATAAAGCCCCATATTTTCCCAACGCGCCATCAATTCAAGCTCTTTTTGCGGAAGCCCTGCACGCATAGGAAAATTTGTCTGTGGGAGATAAAGAGTTTTTGAATAATCTATTGTTTCATTTTTCACAGTCATTGTGAAATATTCCTGTCCACTTTTACGATTTCATTTTTGCATAACTTCCCTGAACCCTGCAACTCTGGTTTTTATCTATAGGGAAAGCCGAGCTTATCATTCATATTAAGCAGCGATCAGGAAAATATATCATCACACTCTATGGGTTTTATCATGAAATTCACAAGAAAAGAAACCAAAAATTGATCTTTTAAAAAATAAAGGCTCCACTAATAGTGGAGCCTTTTAGAAATTTACTCTTTTAAAAATTAGAATTTATAAGCTACACCAACACGGAAATCATTGGTTTTGTAGTTAACTTCAAGTTTTTCCTTTGCAAATTTCTTTTTACCAAAATCAGAGTAACGATATTCTGCACGTACAATCACATTATCCAGAAGCGAGAAATCAACGCCACCACCAAGTGTGTAACCAATCATGGTTTTTGTTTCATCAGCTAAGTTCTTAGAAGAAACGACTCTTCCATCCTCATCCTTAACGGATATTGATACAGTGTCTTGGAACTGCCCATAAGCAATACCGCCAGCAAGATAAGGCATAAAGCGATCAGCAGCAAAACCAATACGTACCCGTGTAGCACCACCCCAATTTTGTTTGAAAGTATGATTTAAAGTTTCAACTTCATCCTCTTGATCAAGACCAAGTTCAGAAGCCAGCTTTTTCATTTGTTCTATACCATATGCACTGGAATTGTTCTTATCCACCGCTTGTGTACTTTGTGCACCGTGTCCAGCCATATTCTGTCCACCATGAGAACGAGAAGCATGTGAACTAGCACCATGCGCATGAGCGCCAGAGCCATGCCCACCTCCATGAGATGCACCATGCGGATTAGCATTTCCGCTACCATGATGAGTACTATGATGACCTTGGGCTCCGCTTGTTCCATTGGAAGCTTTTGCTGGTTCAGAGGATGATCCTGATCTCGCGAGTACAAGTGTCCCTCCGCTCGGTACTGTTCTTTCTGCTGCTGATTGATTTGATTGTCCTGCTGCTGATTGTGACTGTTGAGCTGCACTTGCTGATTTAGCTGGTGCTGAACTGGACTGCGTTACAGCAGATTTTTCTGACGAGGATCCTGCTGCTGGAGCCCCTCCTGTTGCAGTTCCTGCACCTGCAGATACTGCTGAGTCGGTTTTTTGTGTTTGTGTTTGTGCTCCTGTTCCTGCTTGTGAGGCTGGGGGTGAAGATGGTGTTTGTGATGATAATGTTGGATTAGTATTGCCAGAATTTCCAGTTGTCACTGATTGACTTGATTTTCCTGCTCCTGCTTGTGGTTGTTGACCTGCAGCTGGCTTAGCTGGTACTTGATCGGCTTGCGGTTTAGCAGATTTTTCTGACGAGGATCCTGCTGCTGGAGTCCCTCCTGTTTTACCTCCTGCACCTGCGGATGATCCTTGGGCGTTTTTTTGTTGTGTTCCTGTTCCTGCTTGCGAAGTTGGAGACGTTTGTGGTTTTGTGGATCTGCGGGATCTTACGACTGCATTTTCTACTGTAGTGTTATCAGCTGCACCTATGGTAATTGTCTTTGTGTGTTTTTTACCAGATATCATTAAATCCGTATCGACACCAAAAATAAAGTTATCACCGAGATCAATATTAGAACCTGCATAAAAACCACCTACAAAACCTGAAAGTTTAGGAGAGAACTCTTTATCTAGTGGCAAATTCTTTTCTTGATCAACAAGAGCCATATCAGATTTGCTCGAAAAACCACCAGCTTGGACACCTAAATAAAGACCTGTCCATGAAAAAGTAGGAGCAACAATAGTAGAAGATGTCGATGGTGCTGGTTGATGAGGAATCATAACATCAGCAGCTAGCGCTGTAGACGTTGAAATTAAAGAAAAAATAGATACTGTTATTAAACGTTTTGTATTCATAAAATCTCTCCAAATATCCAAAATGAAATGTATATAGAGCATCTTTTTTGAAAGATCTGTAGCAAAAATAACACACTCACAACAAAATAAAGATTTTTTGAAAATAAAGCTTCTTAAACTTTTAATTTTGCATTCAATGAAAATTTGTAAACTAAATCACACTAGAATTATGTGTCTTAAAGTTGGATTCATTTTCATTAAATTTTTGCATAACTGTTAATGATAATATTCTTTATAAATTTCTTTTTACCGAAATCTGAATAACCGTATTCTGCATGTAATAAACTATCATCTGTTATTGCAAAATCAATGCCTGTGCAAACAGTGAAATCAAATGTTGCCTTTTTTAAAACCAAGCGCCATCAAAGTTTCATCTATTTATCAACATGATCTACTTTTAGTGCTTTAGCGATAGTATTTTGTATCTAAAATTAAGAAAAACAAAGGACTTATTCAAACACTCACAAAAAAAACTTTTAGATTCTTTGCGTAAATATCTTCATCATGACACATCGGTTTAATTTATAAGGATAATTTATTGTTTTCATATTGAATGAAAAAACTAATACTGTAGGATTCTATCATTTAAAACCTGTTCCATGTTTTATTAATCAAAACCATATCTCTCGATAGCGGAAACAGTCTGCGGATAAAAACATTAAAAGAATTTTAAATGCCTCTTATGAACGCTTTTAACAGCCAAGGTCTGTCCACAACATTGGTGGCTGGCAAAGTTGTATGATGATGCTAGCTGGCTCTTTTTATTAAGAGTGTAAAGATAGTGGTGCTCTATAGATTTTATATTATTTCATTGGGAGGTTTTACCGTCTTATATCACTCACGGATACTGACATGAAGTGGGCTTTATGTACTTTGAAAATATTTCTTTAAAACAAATGTGTGAATACACAACAACAAGTGTATTCCGTTTGGGGCGTTCTGTTTTGCATGAGGAGTGTGATCCCATAAAAAGAATGCAATAAACAAAAACGTAAGACAATGCGTCATCTTCATTTTCATTATTTAGAAGACATTGCCCTAAATACTTTTGAAAATCGTAAAGCTAAATTAAAAGAAGATGATAAAGTTGAAAACTGGTTTCTATCTTTACATCTTCATATTCTTCCCCAATGAGACTGTATTTCCCAAAGCTTACTCCAACAGATATACGCAATATGCTCGCTCTAATCTGGCATATGCAGAATAAAGTTAGTCACTGGTTATGATCTTTTCCTATTTCTGAGATTAATTGAATACTTTTCTCTTAGGCGTAAAATGATAGCCGTGATATAAGATTTTATGTAATCAGTAGCTATAAAATCCATATATACCACCAATTAGCCCTCTATAATATAAAACTTTTTTCTTTAAAGTCTTATAGCACAAAATGATACAAATAAAAATAGAAGGGATTAAGAGATATAGAATAGAGAGCTAATAAAATAAAGGCCCCGTTAAACGAGGCCTTAGTATTTTTTATGCTTCTAATTTCATTTTTACGAAATTAGAATTTGTAAGCGACACCTACACGGAAGTCATTGGTTTTGTAATTGAATTCACGTGTATCGTTTGCGAATTTCTTTTTACCAAAATCGGAGTAACGGTATTCTGCACGTAAAAGAACGTTGTCTGTCATTGCAAAGTCAACTCCACCACCAATAGTGAAACCAAGCATTGTCTTCGTGTCATCAGCCCAAGTACCACCAGTCAAATCTATGCTTTGCTTAGCCCCTGCTTCTGGCACAATTTCATCCCCGCCAGCTTTCTGCTCAACTTTAGCTCTCTCTCCTTTTCCTGCAACGGATTGAATGCCCTGTACCTGCGCATAGGCAATACCACCAGCAACATAAGGCATAATACGGTCAACAGCAGCAAAACCGATACGGACACGTGTCGCACCAGACCATTTTTCTTTGTAACTGTGCGTTTCTGTTACCTTGTCATCTTTTTGAAACTGTTGCTGATCTTTTAATTCAACCTTAGCTTTTTCAAGGGCAGCATTAAAATCTGCTGCATTTTTTTCAGTAAGCGTCAATTCACGGGCTTTTTTTGATTCTTCACGATCTGCCCAAACTGCATCGGTTTCAACACCGAGAATGAGACCATTTCCGAGGTCTACGTTAGACCCTGCATAAATACCACCCATGAAACCAGAAGGACTAGGTGTGTTATCTTTTTTGAAAAGTTCTCTCTCTTCTCCTGGAATAGTTACTTTAGTTTTACTCGAAAAGTTGCCAACTTGACCACCAAGATAAAAACCCGTCCAAGAAAACGAAGGGGCTGCTGCGATAACTGCTGGTGCGACTTCATGAGGGATCATCATATCAGCAGCCTGTGCTGCAGAAGCTGAAACTAAAGTGGCAACAGACGTTGCTATTAAATATTTTGTATTCATAATTTTGCTCCTAAATTAACTATAAAATGACCTTACAAGATTATAGATAGAAAAGCTGTAGTAAAAATGTCACAGTCATACAAATAAAAACCCAGAAAAACAGCGGTTTTTTCAAAGTCAAGATCTCTTGAAAATTTAATTTTTTATTAATACTTTTTATTCATAACTGCACTTTTGATTAAATTAAAACTTGTAAGCTACACCTACATGAAAGTCATTGGTTTTGTAGCCTAGTTTAAGGTAATCCTTTTTAAATTCCTTCTTACCAAAGTCTGAGTAGCAGTATTCCGCACGAAGCAGAATATGATTTGTCATAGCGAAATCTATACCACCACCAAGGGTGAAACCTACCATCGTTTTTGTTTTATCAAATATCGTAGCAGAAACTTCTTTACTTTATTTACCATTTTGCCCGACTTTTTTGTTTCTGAAACTTTATCGACACCTTGTATTTGCGCATAGGCAATACCATCGGCAACATAAGGCATAATGCGGTCAGCGACGAAAAAGCCTACACGAACCCGTGTTTCACCAGACCTTTTTGCTTTTAAACCAATGCGACACACTGCTGTGTTACCCTTTTGAAACTTTTCATCTTCATCCAATGTAACACCAGCATCTTCAAATTCATCATTAACATCATCAAATTCATCAATCGCAAGAATCTTTGAGACCGTCTTCGTTTCTCCTTGGTCTATCCAGACTGCATCGGTTTCAACACCTAGAATGAGGACATTTCCAAAATCTACGTTGGAACCTAAATAAATACCACCTATGAAACCTCAAGGCTTAGGCAGTCCATCTTTATCTGAAGTTTTTTCTTTTGTCTCTAAATCAAATACATCATTTTGACTTGAAAAGTTACCAACTTGACCACCGAGATAAAAATCTGTCCAAGAAAATGAAGGGGCTGTGATAACTGCTGGAGCTTTTTCACGAAGAACGATAATATCAGCAGCTTGTGCTGCAGAAGCTGTTGCCATAGCGATAATAGAAATTGTGACTAAAGATTTTATATTCGTAAACTTTGCTCCTAAATAAATTAGGAGCAAAGTATTATACGACTACATAAAAAACGCTGTAGTAAAATGATACAATCATAGGAAACGAAAGCTGACGTAAGATAAAGTCATTTCATAACTTCACTTTTCACAAGAAATTGTAAGTTATGAGTACGTATAATTCATTGATTTTACCGCGTAATTATTGCCTGTCGTTTATAAAAATTTTTTTACATCCCCAATAAATATGGAGTGTGTAATAATATAACAACAGAAAATAATAGAGGCCCTGTCTTTGACAGAGCCTCTTGGAAGTTTATTTCGTTTTTTACGAAATTAGAATTTGTATGCAACACCAACACGGAAATCATTGGTTTTATAAGCTATTTTATCCCCATCCTTTACAAATGCTTTTTTACCAAAGTCTGAGTAACGGTATTCTGCACGCAACAGAACATTGTCTGTCATTGCAAAGTCAACACCACCACCTACAGTGAAACCAACCATTGTTTTTGATTGATCAAACACTTTAGCAGAAGCGATTTCGGCACCATCAGTTCCTTCCGCCTTAAGAGAATTAACCACTTGCAGCTGCGTATAGGCAATACCACCAGCGAAATAAGGCAAAATGCGGTCAACTGCTGCAAAACCAATGCGAACGCGTGTTGCACCAGACCATTTTTCTTTTATAGAGGCGCTAGTTACACGTTTGTCAGTCGCCGCGATATCAGCAATAGCTTTTCCTGAAGCAAATGTAGCGTCAGCAGCTGTAAGCTCATTTTTGAAATCTTCAAGGCCAGTTGCTCCAATAACTGCTGAATGCGTTTTTGAATCTTCGCGGTCTGCCCAGACTGCATCGGTTTCAACACCTAGAATGAGGCCATTACCAAGATCTACGTTGGAACCTACATAAATACCACCCATGAAACCGGAAGGCTTAGGTGTCCAGTCTTTATCTGTAATTTTCTTGTTTGTTTCTGAATCAAATTCATCAACTTTACCTGAAAAGTTTCCAACTTGACCACCGATATAAAAGCCTGTCCAAGAAAATGAAGGGGCTGCTGAGATGACTGCTGGGGCTGTTTCACGAGGGATGATAACATCAGCAGCTTGTGCTGCAGAAGCTGCTGCCATAGCGATAACAGAAGTTGTTACTAAAGATTTTATATTCATAAACTTTGCTCCTAATTTATTTATGAGCACAGTGCTACAAGATTACAGAAAGAAAAGCTGTAGTAAAAATGATACAGTCACAGAAAATGGAGAAATCGCCCAAGACAAAACCACTCCATAGCTTCGTTTTGCACGAAAAACCTAAAGATATATATATATATAACTTATTGATTTTAAATGTAATTATTGTTTATTGTTTATGATTTTTTTAAGAAAATCTGAATAATATCTTTCCACATCCACAATAAATTATGTATTGCGTGATAATATAGCAACAGAGAATAACAGAGGCGCTGTCAAAGACAGCGCCTCTGTTATTTAACTTACCATCTGTTAAAATTTGTAAGCAACACCAACACGGAAATCATTGGTTTTGTAAGATGTCTCATATTTATCATTTGAGAATTTCTTTTTACCAAAATCAGAGTAACGATATTCCGCACGAACAATAACGTTATTGGTCATTGCTAAATCAACACCAGCACCAAGGGTGTAACCAACAAGGGTCTTTGTTTCATCAGACAAGGTACCAGAAGCTATTACTTTATCTGAATTTTTCCCTGTTATTGAAATAGATGCACTATCTTGAAGCTGTGTATAGGCGATACCACCAGCAACATAAGGCATAATGCGTTCAGCTGCAAAACCAATACGTACACGTGTCGCACCAGCCCACTTTTCTTTAAAAGTGAAACTGTGGGTTCGTTTAGCACCAGGTTCCAGCGCATCTTTACCAATACTAATTCCAGATTCTGTTAATATCTTCTTAATATAATTTATGTGATTTGGAGCAATAACGTATGTTTTTCCTGTCTTTGTGTCATCTTTATTAGACCACATGATATCTGTATCAACACCTAGAATAAGGCCATTGCCGAGATCAACGTTGGAACCTGCGTAAAGACCGCCCATGAAACCAGATAATTTAGGCAAATAATCGTCACTTACTGGAATCTTTTTTCCATTAGCAAGAATATCCATTTTCGTTTTACCCGAAAAACCACCAAGTTGCCCACCAAGGTAGAAACCCGTCCAAGAAAAAGTTGGAGCAACAATAACGGGAGCAACAGGTGTTGGGCTTGGGGGAACAATAACATCTGCTGCTTGCGCCGCTGAAACTGAAACAAAAGCGAAAGCAGAAGCTGTTATTAACCATTTCATATTCATATTTTCTCTCCATAGCTGAATATTTATTTGAACACATCATTTCATATAGAGCCCAAACTTCAGATATCTGTAGCAAAAATGATACACTCCTAAAAAAAACAAAAAGCCAATGAAAGCATCCTGAATTGCTTGATCTCTTAATAAATAAGAATTGAACTATGCCAATGCACAAATGATTTTCTCTCGTCACATTTGCTCTTCTTTATGAATTTTTCAAAAATATCTACGTTATCACCTTGGAAAGCATGTGCTCTTGTCTAATGAAAAATTATCCTTTTATATTAAATTCAAATGCTCTCATCTTAAACCATTGTATATTCAAGCAACAAAAATCATTCCTCTATACATCACAAACGAGCAATTATGTGAAACCGTTAAAAAACTAAAAATGTCACCTATAAATGTTTTCAATATCAAGAACAGTCAAATGCAATCGTTCTATTTAAATTTATACAAATAACGTTTTTACCTTCATCCTTAGCATGACCAAATGTGAAGACTATGTATTTGTTTTTTTCATAAAAAGGATGCTTATATTACAAATAAACTTGTATCGCACATAAACAAGACTTCCAATAATCCACGAATTGAAACAAGATCACATGCAACTTGCCTGCTCTTTTTTTACTTTAGGCATTTATTGTTTTTAAATATTTACCATTTTTTTGCTTATCTCAACCTCATAGAAAGTCTTTTTCAGAGTTTCATCTTATCTGTAGGCTATCTATTTCATACTCTTTTATAAACGAAACTGTAAAAAATGCCTCAAGACAGGCAACTGGTATGATAAATGCTGACATCTATATTAAAACTCTCCCTAAAGCAAAAAAGATGAGAGATCTTTCTTAAAGTGTTCACACCAAACTTTGCTTTGAAAATCATTAATTGAGCAAACAATTTGGCAGAAAAAATATCTGATATTGCATCATAGACAAATAAAAAATATTTTATAAATTCTGTAGTCGAACAATAGATTGATTATAAACATAATTCATCATTTCGCATATTGAATAAGAAACCCGAATATCGTAAGATTCTCTCATTCCAAACCGATTGCATGTTGCAAGCAGGAAGAGCCGTGTGGATAAGAACTGTATAAGAAAGGACTAAAAACGTCTCTTATAAATCATCTCACATACCAAAGGCTGTCACAATATTGAGAGCTAGCAAAGTGTGTGATGAATGCCGACACTTGCCCCCTTCATAAGCATAAAGATGGTGGTACTCAATGGGTTTACCATTATACCCTTCATAAATGACGTCGCGAAATGGGCTTGGAAGCGTTGAGAAATGTTTCTTTAAAACGAGCGTACGTAAGTGCACCTCAATGGTGTTTTATTCTTTGAAACACTCTAAGATCAAAAGTTTAACATTAAAACAAATACTTGGTTTTCTCTTCGATTTGGACAAAGCGTCCTATCAGATCGTGTCTGCAAATAGTCCAGATTTTTTTCGAGTGGATTTCATTTAGCTTTCCATTCATGTAATTCATTTAACCAAAGGTTCTATAGACAAGTCCTTCACTGATCCCACCACGTACTCTAAAAACACTTATCAAAGCGTTTTACATGCCTTATATAATCACACTTAAAATGACGATATTTACGGCATAACAAAATAACCCCAAATCTCTAGGTTATATTCATCTAAACCCATGAATTTTGTAATGACTGATTGCTATTATACAGTATTATTCTTTCACTGAAATCTTCCTGCTCATATCCTTTCCAAACAGTCCTCTTCATTCTCACCGTGCACAATCACAACACCCTTTAAACAAATAGTTCCCCCCCTGTTTTCAAGTGATAATATCTCCTTTCTTCATTTTTCGAGCATACGTTACACCTCTCAGTGTTGTTTTCTCACTTTTTAAAAACTCATTGGACTTCGTGTAAATAGGTTTGGCCGTCCTCTTTTCCCTGGTCCTTTTTTAGGATTATATCCTCTTTTTTTACCAGAATGTGACACAGGTACTAACTTAGCTGCTGTTATGAATTCGCTGTTATTTGTGCAAGAAAGTTCTATTTGAAAAACTTCAGATAAGACCTTGCGAAGCTGTTCACCAGAAAAAAGACCTATTGGAGGAACAGCTGAAGATGCTTTCTGTATAAGGTTTTGGGACGCCAAAAAACTCGCACCCTGAGCGATAGAGATTGAAGCGAAAGTAGCAAAAGCTGTAATAAAATATTTTATGTTCATAAATTTAACCTCATCAAATATCCATAATGGATTTTACCTAGTGCCTTCATTGCAAATTTCTAGAGAAAAATAATATGTTTATAGATAAAAAGTGAAAATCCTTACAAATAACGCTTTGGAAACGTTTGATTTTAAAATAAAAGCAAATTGCCCTGCTCTGCCAACATAGAAATCACTTATTGAGTAATAAATAAAGGCACGAAGTATCTTCTGAAAATAAGAAACTATACAAACTTCAAATTAACACAGTGATTTATATATATAATTTATATTTCCTCACACAAAATGAGTCCCTCGAATATCAGAATACTCTCTCATTTCAAACTTGTTCATTATACATGAAGCAAATTTATTCGCTTACACATCATAAATGAGATTTGTATATAGATAAAACTCTTGAAAAAAGGGGGAGATTCTTGCGAATCTGTTTAAATGCAAAAGCTATTGCAGCATTTTGACTTAGTAAAAAGCGCTCTTGCTAACTTGTTTCTAGCACACTTTTCTAGGAATTGCTCTTTGCATTGTTCAGTACAATCGTGGTTATCTGTATAGATTAATCATATAATATATTGATTTATAATGATAGTTTAGCGTTATTCATATTGAATAAAAACCCTGAATACCTTAAGATTCTCTCATTCCAAATCTTTTTCATGTTGAATCCATCAAAACCATTTGATTGCATGTTACAAGTGAGGAGAGCTGTGTGGATAAAAAAGACTAAAAATGCCTCTATGAACCGTCTCAAGTGCTAAGGACTACACAACATTGGGAGTTGGCAAATTGTGTAATGCTATGGCTTGTTACTCCATAAGCATAAAGATGGGAGTGTTCAACAAATTTTATACCATATTTGGGAGCTTTATTGTTATACCACTCATAAGCACCGCCGTGACATGGGCTTGGGTGCCGGTTTCTTTAAAAAAAGCACATGAATTAGCAACACAAATATATTCCGTTTAAGGCGTTCTGTTTTACATGAAGAACGTAAATCCATTAAAAACGTGAGAAACAAAAGCGTGAGGCAATGCGTAATCTCTATTATTTAACAGACATTGCTTTAGATACTTTTGAAAGTCGTAAAGCAGAATTAAAAATGATGGTAAAAATGAGATTTGGTTTTTATATTTACGCCTTCATATTCTCCCCCAATTAGGCTGTATACCGGTTTCAGAGATTTAAGTCTTCCAACCTACCATATGTTTCCAGACTCTCCTCAAAATTTCTTTTTTCAAATAAAAGCTGTTACAAAAATAAAAAATATGAATTCGCAAAAATACTTTGATTACCTAAACTTCAAATGAAATAGCACTTAAGAATTTATTATAACTCTTATCAGAAAAGAGGAGAGGATAAAATGCCCATAATGTACAAGCATTTTGTCCTCTCACATCAATAATTAACTCCTTTTAAAAACCAATTTTAAAGTTAGCTATGCGCAAAAATATCCACTTCCGCCCATCCTAAAAGGTCAAGCTTAGCTCTCATAGGCAAAAATTGAAAACACGCCTTGGCAACACTTTCTCGCTCTTCACGTCTTAAACGTTCTTCAAATATAACTTTTAAACGATGCAAATATAACACATCCGACGCAGCATATTCAATTTGTGCCTGTGATAACGTTTCTGCCGCCCAATCCGAAGATTGTTGCTGTTTAGAAATATTCACATTTAGCAATTCATTACAAATTTCTTTCAAGCCATGACGATCCGTATAAGTACGCGTGAGTTTAGAAGCGATCTTTGTACAAAAAATAGCTTCTGGCATGACACCAAATGTATGCGCTAAAATCGCAAGATCAAAACGCCCAAAATGGAATATTTTGATAACTGCGTTATCTCCAAGAAGCTTGACCAAATTAGGTGCACTCTTTTGTCCTTTAGCAATCTGTATAACGTCAGCAGTACCATCTCCAGAAGAAAGCTGAACAACACATAAACGATCACGATGTGGTTGTAACCCTAAAGTTTCGGTATCAATCGCAATGGCATCAGTTTTATAATTGTCTAAGTTTGGTAAATCACCTTGATGAACACGAATCTCAGCCATTTACCCTCCTACTTGCTAAAGCTGCAAGAATACGCGCCCAAGACCGCTGCCCCTTATGAAACGATTTTAAATTATACTTTTCATTAGGAGAATGAATACGGTCATCAGCCAGTCCAAAACCAACCAAAAGAGTCTCCATACCAAGAATTGACCGAAAATCTGCTACAATTGGGATCGAGCCCCCCATGGCTGTCAAGACAGCAGGCACTTCCCACTCTTGTGATAAGGCATCCTTCGCCTCCTTGATAAAAGATGAATCATCAGAAATCTGAAGTGCAGGAGAAGAACCGTGATTCTTAAATTCAACCTTACAATCAGCAGGAATTGAGCTACGTACATAATCACGCAACGCTTGGCGTATTTTCTCTGGATCTTGCTTATGCACCAAACGACACGATACTTTTGCACTCGCTTGAGAAGCAATAACCGTTTTCATCCCTTCCCCTTCATAGCCGCCACTAATACCATTAATTTCCATGGTAGGACGTGCCCATACAAGCTCTAAAATGCTCCGCCCTTTTTCACCAACAGGAATAGAAAGCCCTATAGGACCAAGAAAATTTTCAGCAGTACAATTAAGTTCATTCCATAACTGCAAAATCTGTGGAGGTGTTTCTTCTACGCCATCATAAAAACCAGGAAGTGTTACCCTATTATTTTCATCGTGAAGTCCTGCTAAGATTTTCGTTAAAATACGAATGGGATTAGCTGCTACTCCTCCAAAATAACCAGAATGCAAATCACGATTCGCTGCTGTAATAATAATCTCTTCTGCCATAATTCCCCGAAGAGAAAGAGCAATAGATGGTGTATCCGCATCCCACATTGACGTGTCACAAACCAATGCATAATCTGCCTTAAGTTCATCTTTATTTTCTTTTAAAAAAGGAATAAGGGAAGGAGAAGCACATTCTTCCTCACCTTCACATAAAATAGTAACTTTAACAGGAAGCTGCCCTGTTTCTTTCTTAAATGCACGACATGCTTCAATAAAAGTCATCAACTGACCTTTGTCATCTGAAGCTCCACGAGCACAAATAACTTTCTCTCCATCTCTCTCTTTTAAAGAAGGTGTAAATGGATCATCCTCCCATAAACTCAAAGGATCAACAGGTTGAACATCATAATGTCCGTAAAACAACACATGCAAACAATCATCCGAAGGTCCTGGATGATGCCCAACAACCATTGGATGACCCGGTGTATCACGACGTGAAGCCTCAAAACCGATGCTTTTTAAATCCTCTACTAACCAATCAGCTGCTTTACGACATGCATCCTCGTAAGCCGAGTCTGTAGAAATCGATTGAAAACGTAAAAGAGAAAAAAGGCGTTCAAGGCTCTTTTCTATATTTCCATCAAGATGTGTTAGTACTTTATTCAGCATAAAAAAACCTCTCAAGCCTTGTGTAATTATATTATAGATACGACGACTTTAAGCCTCTTGTAAGATTTTGCAAGACACCTTATTCATTTTTGGCATTGTGAGCAGTAAAAACTTGAACGTCCAGCCTGTAAAATACGCACAATAGGCGTTCCACATTCCAAACATTGCTTACCTTCTCGTCCATAAACTGAAAAAGCATGTTGAAAATAACCAAGTGAACCATCTATATGCATATAATCACGTAAAGAAGAGCCACCAGACAAAATGGCTTCAGAAATCACATTGCGTATATTTTGTGCTAAAGAATCTGCAAATTCACATGCACGTGCCGTTTTTGATGCCAATGTAAATGCACCACGTTGTGGCGACAAACGACTCCGCCAAAGTGCTTCACAAACATAAATATTCCCAAGACCTGCAACAATAGACTGATCAAGTAAAACGCTCTTGAGAGACATTTTTTTATTAACAAAAGCCTTTTGTAAATAACGACCAGAAAACGAATTACTCATAGGTTCAAGCCCTAGCTTATTTAAAAGTGGATGTTCATAAAGCTTGTCCGTATTGACTAAAAGCATAAATCCAAAGCGACGCACATCATTATAAATAAGATGATAAACTTCACCATCCCTTGTTTGAATATCCATGACAAAATGATCATGCTTAACTAATTTACTTGTCGTTGAAAAAACTGTTCTTAAAAGATCATTCTCTATACGCCATGAACCAGACATTCCTAAATGGCTTAAAATCGTTTCATCCTGAGAAAGATGAAATAATAAATATTTCGCACGCCGACCAAGTTCTATAATTGTTCTGCCAATAAGGCGCTCAGAAAAAGCCTCAGGAAAAGGAAAGCGCAAATCTCTACGATTAAGTCTGACAGATACTATCTTTGCATCAGTTACAACAGGCTCAAGTCCACGACGAACTGTCTCTACTTCAGGAAGTTCAGGCATCTCTCTTCTTTAATAATTATACACTTTCCAATTGTATCACCAATAAATTGACTTCTTTTCCCCCCTCAAAGAACGAAGGTTTCCTCTACATCTGCTCTATAAGAAACAAATTTTTGATGAGTGGATTTCTCTTGGCGTCCTACTCATATGAGTCACTTAACTAAAGGCTTTATAGCCAAGCCCTGCCTTGAATATTCACCAAACACTCTAAAATACTTAACGTATCAATGAGGCTTACATCCCACTCCACATCGAATGCGGCATAACAGGATTAAGCCCATTCACCCTTACGAAATACAGGAACTCTTACACCATCTTGGGTAATGCCATCTATATCAATTTCGCCAGAACCAATCATCCAGTCAATATGAATGACACTTTTATTACCACCACGTGCTGCAATCTCTTCTGACGTCAATGATGCCCCATCTAAAAAGCATTTGGAATAACATTGCCCTAAAGCAATATGACATGCAGCATTTTCATCAAATAAGGTATTATAAAAAAGGAGGTCACTCTTAGAAATTGGTGAAGAATGGGGCACAAGAGCAACTTCGCCCAATCGGCTTGCACCCTCATCACTTTGCAAAACCTGTTGCAAAACTTCCTGACCCGTTGATGCACGAGACTCAACAATACGCCCTGCTTCAAAACGTACTTCAATATTATCAACCAGTGTTCCTTGATAGGAAAGTGGTTTCGTCGAACGAACAAAACCTTCAACCTTATGAGCATGAGGAGTCGTGAAAACTTCTTCTGTCGGAATATTCGGATTGCAAATAACACCATTTTGAGCAACGGATGCACCACCATGCCATTCATGATCATCTGCCAAACCAACAGTTAAATCAGTCCCTGGCCCTGTAAAGTGTAAGGCAGAGAAACGCTGCTCATTAAGCCAAGATGATCGTTTCTTTAAATTCTCGTTATGGACACCCCACGCATGTACTGGATCTTCTTCTGTAACACGTGAAGCAGAAAAAATTGCATCGGCTAATTTTTTAATCGCCTCATTCAGTGGTAAAGAAGGAAACATTGCCTCAGCCCATCCTGCTGTTGGATAAGCAACAATTGACCAATTTATAGAAAAATTCGATATTTTTTTGAGAGCAGGCTGGTAAGCTAGTGAAGTCGCCTTATTCAAACGCGCAACCTTATCAAAATCTTGATTGGAAAGGAGCAAAGGATTATCACCAACAATTGCTAAACGCGCTGCCCCATTTTCAAAAGCCTTTGCCATTCCCTCATAAAGCCAAGAAGGGGCACAATCAAAACTAGCTGTATGGGCATTTTCAAAACGTGTAATCGATAACATATCATCACTAAAAATTGGTGTAATGACACCAGCACCAACCTTATAAGCATGATATGCAATACGCCGAACAAAAGGTAATGCTGAAACTGGAGCAGTCAAAACAAGATCTTGCCCCTCTTGTAAATTCAACCCCACTTTTACTGTAATTTCTGCAAGACGATTAAGCATTTCAGGCGAAATTGTCTCATGAATATCAAAGTACATTACCAATACCCTTCTTTAAATAAAATGCGTTCTTTACGTCGTCATATTATAAATTGTTTTTTAGATCCTTTGAGTTTACTTTCTCTACGTATATTGATGCGTGTCATTATCGCTAAAGGATCACTTAATTCATAAACCGCAATGGGCGTATAACCCTTCTTTTGTCGTGAAAACTTACCAGTTTCTGTGTCGTTTTTCTAACATTGCAACAATTGCATTTAATTGATCTGATGAAGGCAAAGTCATAATCGTTTTATTTTCCTCTTTCCTAGCTAGATGTTGAGGTGCATAGGCAGGAATAGGAACTTTATCAAGCTGTACCATAGCAAAATGCGCAGGATGTGCCGTTTTGGACTGTGCTACTTCCATCGAAGGAGATGCACTTTTCTCTACCTTTACTCCCCTACTTTCTGTGCCTTCATCTATAAAGCTTGGCGCATGACCAGAACGTTCTTGAGCAAAAGCATAAGCAACATCATAAGGGCGATTATTTGTAGGAACTTGAAGTTCCCCATCACGTGATCGTTTTTCATAAAAAGCATTTCCCCCTGCAACCTGAACATAATGCATGTTTTTATACGGAAAAGACAAACCAGCGGTATGAAAAAACTTAGCGTGTTTAACTTTCTTATCTCGTTCACCCCGTAAAACAGCATCAGCCGCCTCTCTTACACGAGCAACAGATGCTTTCTCCGTCATAGGACGCGTTAAAACACCAGGAGCAAACTGCTTATATTGACCAACAACACCACAAATCGTCTTAGGATAGGCGGTTGAATTAACACGATTCATAACAACCGTCCCAACGGCAATCATTCCTTCACGGCTTGTGCGATTTGATTCAAAATACATCGCTCGCATAAGACATTGACGCTCTGTCAATGGATACGTAACTGTTTTTGTCTTATTATTATTTACTTTTCCAGTATCTAAACGATTTGAAGCACACCCCACAACAACTAACGGCGCTACACAACAGGTAACAAAAACATTCCAACGATTTTTTTTCATCTTATGCAACACATTCCTATAATCTCTGAGCTATTCAAATTTTGAAATGAGCTTTAAATGTATCTCTTAATAAAGTACATAGCCGATTGTTACCACTCAGTAAAATTTTAATACAAGAGGTAATAAAAAAATATCTATGCAAAATAAAAAATAAAAAACTCTTAATTTACAGATCAATATTGTTATTCTTCATGGTCCAATATAGGCCATAATAACCCACACGTTTCAATTACAATAAAGCAACACTATCCACTTCTTCTACATCCAAAAAAATTTGGATACCAAAACTCTTTGCATCGATATTGAAAAAAATAATACAGATATCCCCTTTAATATAAAAACATAAAATTTTAACAAAATGATCTGGAAGAAAACTCCCCTCCGGCCATAATACGAGTGATGATATCATCCAATATACAAATATGTCAAACCAAGAGTTAGCAATCTGCCATGCTTCTCTGAAAAAACTCTTTGTTGCTTCTTTGTACTTTTCCATAATATGGCTATCTTATTCTTTCTATAGCCGCACTGTAAGAAAATACTCATAGTATCTACAAACTTATCTTATACATATAAGAAAAATTTTAATCTATTTTCTTCTCACCTACCCCAACTTTATAAGTAAGGTCATCGCGAGGACGATCAGAAGACATATGGTAACCCGTTATGATATAATGCAGCATTTCAGCAATATTAGTAACATGATCACCAATTCGTTCAATATTCTTTAAACAAAACAGCAAGTGTGTACAAACCGTAATATTGCGCATATCTTCCATCATATATGTCAAAAATTCACGAAAAAGAGAAGTATACAAAGCATCAATCTTCTCATCACGCTCACGCACAGCGTCAACACGCTCTAATAGGCGACTCGTATAAGCATTTAAGACTTCTTTTAATTGATTGAGTGCTAAAGCTGTAATTGTTTCAAGCCCATGATAAACAGAAGCAGATTGACGTATTTCTGAAAGTGCAACTGTCCTTTTAGCAATGTTTTTAGCCATATCCCCAATCCGCTCAAGATCAGAAGAAATACGAATGGCTCCAATAATTTCACGCAAATCAACAGCCATCGGTTGGCGTTTGCAAATAATAGCAACCGCTTTTTCATCAATGTCACGTTCTGCTTCATCTAAAAACACATCATCGGCAATCACTGTCGTTGCAAGTTGAAGATCACTACACACAACCGATGCGACAGAACGTTCAATCATCCTTTCTGCATGGCTCCCCATTTCTGTAATCCTTGCTTTTAAATATTTTAGTTCTGCATCATAAGAACGGACAGTATGGTTCATAGACATATCTTACACTCCTCAATTCACCTATCCAAAACGCCCCGTAATATAATCTTGCGTCCGTTGCTCTTTTGGTGAGGTAAAGATCATTTCAGTTGCACCAACTTCTACCAAGTGCCCTAAATGAAACATAGCCGTATATTGAGAAACACGTGCAGCCTGTTGCATGGAATGCGTTACGATAACAATTGTATAATTTTGCCGTAATGCATCGATAAGCTCTTCAATCCGTGCCGTCGCAATGGGATCAAGAGCTGAACAGGGCTCATCCATCAAAATAACTTCAGGACTAACCGCAATAGCACGTGCAATACACAAACGCTGTTGTTGTCCCCCTGATAAACTTGTTCCAAGATCATGAAGACGGTCTTTTACTTCTTCAAATAAACCTGCCTGCCTCAAACTCTTTTCAACTATATCATGCAATTCAGAGCGCGTTTTAACTAAACCATGAATGCGTGGACCATACGCAACATTTTCAAATATAGATTTTGGAAAAGGACTAGGCTTTTGAAAAACCATTCCAACACGAGCGCGCAATTCTACAACATCAATCCTCTGGTCATAAATATTTTCCCCATCTAAAGTAATAAGACCGGTTGTTTTAGCGCCTTCAATCGTATCATTCATACGGTTAAAACAACGCAAAAAAGTCGACTTTCCGCATCCTGATGGACCAATCAAAGCTGTTACTTGATGTTCAGGAATATCAAGTGTAATACCGTGGAGTGCTTCTTTGTCTCCATAAGAAACCTTCACATCCTGACCTCGCATTTTAATCTTCATTGCAAAAATTCACCTTACAAAAATCTTATCAAAACTGTTATTTTATTAAAATTACTGGCGGCGTTCAAATCGTCGACGTAAACAAACCGCAGAAATATTCATGATTGCAAGAAAAATCATTAATACAATAATAGCACCTGACGTCTTTTCAACAAAAGCGCGCTCTGCTTCACCCGCCCACATAAAAATTTGAACAGGCAAAGCCGTTGCTGGATCCATGGGGGTTGTAGGAATATTAACAACAAAAGCAACCATTCCAATCAGAAGCAAAGGCGCTGTTTCACCCAAAGCCTGTGCGACTCCAATAATTGTGCCTGTCAAAATACCAGGCGCAGCTAAAGGAACAACATGATGAAAAATCATTTGTGTTTTTGATGCTCCCAGTCCTAAAGCTGCTGCACGAATAGAGAGAGGAACTGCACGCAGAGCAGAACGTGTTGCAATAATAATCGTGGGAAGAGTCATGAGCGCTAAAACAAGACCACCAACAAAAGAGGCTGAACGTGGTAATCCTAAAAAATTAACAAAAAACGAGAGTCCTAAAAGACCAAACACAATTGAAGGAACAGCTGCAAGATTATTGATATTAACCTCTATAAAATCTGTAAATTTATTTTTGCGTGCATATTCTTCCAAATAAAGAGCCGTTGCTATGCCTATCGGAAGTGAAACTAATAAAACGATGCCTATCATATAAAGAGAACCAATAATCGCAACACCTAATCCCGCAGTCTCAGGACGACTTGAAGCGCCAAATGTAAAAAAACCAATATTAAATGTTTTATAAAGCGTACCATCATGCGCTAAACGCTTTATCCATTCTACTTGTCGATTAGAAACTTTACGGTTTTTTTCTGCTACACGCAGATCAATCTGTCCCTTATAAGCAGAATCAATATCCGCAGATGCCAAAACCTTAACTTTTTGCATTGTGCCAATCAGTTTTGGATTCTTTGTTACCATTTCACGCAGCTGAACGCGGACACCATTTGAAAACATACGGTTAACTTCTCGAAGAGAGGCGCGGTCATTTTGATCTATATTAAGTTTCTTTGCTAAAGCATTGCGTACAAGAAGTGGATAATTCGCCGTCATGAGCACTCGCGGTTTTGTTTTATGTTGACCACTTGGATCAATGATCTTTTCATCCAAATAAATCAATAATGTCATTTCACTTTGAAAAAAAGCTGTATAACCCTGACTAATGATAGACCATAAAAGCGTAAATAAAAAAAACAAACCAATAAAAATAGCAATCAAACCATAGGCACGAAAACGACGTTCAGCCCAATACCGACGCTTGAGGCTAATATTGCGACGAGGGAAAAAATCTTCATTCATTCATATTGTTCCCGATATTTACGCACAATATAAAGAGCCAGAATATTCATCAAAAGTGTCATAACAAAGAGCGTCATCCCTAAGGCAAAAGCCACCAGAGTTTGTGGAGAATTAAACTCAAAATCACCGGTCAATTGATTAACAATCTTAACAGTCATCGTAGTCATTGCTTCGAAAGGATTGAGTGTTAAGTTTGCTGCAACACCTGCCGCCAAAACCACAATCATTGTTTCTCCAATTGCACGCGATGCCGTTAACAAAATGGCCCCCATAATCCCTGGAAGCGCTGCTGGTATAACAACTTTTTTAATTGTTTCAGATTGCGTTGCGCCTAAACCATAAGAACCTTCACGTAAAATGCGTGGAACAGCCGTAATAACATCATCCGATAAAGAGGAAACAAAAGGTATCAACATAATTCCCATCACAACTCCAGCGGTCAAAACACTTTGTGCCATAATAAACCCAACCCCATCTGAGAGAGAAACAGAGAGATCACGTAAAAATGGTCCTACAACCTTCAAAGCAAAAAAACCATAAACAATGGTTGGAATGCCAGCAAGAACTTCTAATAATGGTTTTACAATTGCTCGCAATCGCGCAGAAGCATACTCAGCCATATAAAGAGCTGAAAATAGCCCTATAGGTACAGCAAAAAGCATGGCGACAAATGCAATATAAAGCGTACCAGCAAGAAGCGGTATTAAACCAAATTGTCCTACTTCATCGCTTGAGCCGCTCGCGGAAAAACGCGGATCCCAAACTGTTCCTAAAAAGAAATTTGAAAATGATACAGACTGAAAAAAGCTTACTGTCTGAAAAAGCATAGAAAGCGCAATGGCTATTGTTGTCAAGACTGCAACAATAGATGCACAAATTAATCCAATAATAATAAAAGATTCAACCTTATTGCGCGCACGCTGATGAGGCGCAATTTGCACCATTCCACAGATAAAACCCAAAGACGCAATAATAAAAAGGAAACCATAGCCTATAAACTTAAGCTTTTCAGAAAAGAATACCCACGACTGTGCTATTTTGAACACATCATCCGATGCTTCACTAGGTAAAATCAATCCCTTCGCGAATAACTGTGCCTGCACTTCCTTATAGGAAGCGGTAGAAAGATTCCCCTCAAAGCGATGAATCATTTTGACGAGACTTCGAAGTGTCTCCCAAAGTAGATCATGATTTACAGACTTTGTTACATGCGCACTATACGCCCCAAGCTCTCGAGAGGCATTATATTCTAAATAAATTGTACTCCCAGCATCCCAAACAATTAAAAAAATAAAAGCTGGAATAACAGTAATCAAAAATGTCCACCAGCCATAATAATACGCACGAGAATGCATCTTATGTTGTTTGTATTCAAGAATGCGTGCTCGCATATAAGAAATACAAAAGCCACAAAATCCAAAAATCAATAATAGAAAAATAATGAAGGAAATGCGCATTTTATCTTTCAGTTTTTATAAAAAATAGCACCTAAATTTCCTATCCCAGAAATCCAACCAATTATTCCCTGCAAATTATTTCAATGTCATTACTCGACCAGTAGAAAAATCAGAACGCTGTGCTTGACGCTCCTTTTCAGGAGAAACAATCAAACCATATTCAGCCAAAGGACCATCTGGACCAATCATTTGATCAGAAAGAAAAAAGTCAACATACTCTCGCAAACCTGAAACAATATCTAAATGTGCTTTCTTAATATAGAAAAAAAGCGGTCGAGAAACTGGATATTGTCCACTAGAAATCGTCTCAACTGTTGGCGCAAAACCGTTAATATCGGCAACCTTTAGCCTATCAGCATTATTTTGATAAAAAGACAAACCAAAAATACCAACCCCTGTTTTATTAGAAGTTAGACGCGCAAATGTTTCAGAATAATCACCATCAATATCAACCGCTTTTCCATCCTTACGTACCGCAATACAAGCAGTGTGTATCTCCTTATCATCCATTCCTAAAGACTTCATCACCTCAACTGCCCCACTCTCTTTACACCCCTCAGTAAGTAATTTTTCCTCAAAAACTTCACGCGTCCCATGCTTCTCTCCAGGAATATACGCTGCTATCGTCCAATCAGGAAGAGCACTATTAACTGCACTCCATTTCAAAACATTATTCGGTTGCAACTTTCCATCTATAATAATTCGAGCAGCAAGAGCTTTATAAACATCTACTGGCTTTAATTTCCAATCAGGACCTTTAATATCTGTTGCAAAAACAATACCATCATACCCAATACGTATTTCCTCAACATCTTTTACACCAGCATCAACACAAGACTGTAATTCACTCGGTTTCATGGCTCGCGAAGCATTAACAATATCAACGGTGTTCTCCCCAATACCACGGCAGAATTCCTTAATACCAGCTCCTGTTCCACCCGATTCGATAACAGGAACCTTAAAATGGGGATAAATTTCTCCAAATGTCTCAGCAACAATCTTTTGATAAGGTAAAACTGTAGATGAACCAGTAATCTGTATTTGATCGCGCGCATTGCCTCCATTTGCTGACAGCAGTAGCGCAAAAATCAATCCCACTCCAATTGATAATACCCTGCTCATCTATAAACTCCCTAAAAATTGAGGACAAAGCCTCTTAATTTATATCATACGGTCATTCTAGTTCACATTTGCAACATAACAAATATAAAAAACAACATGGATCATTTTTTTAAAACCATGTTTTTGTCCTCTGTCAAATAAATTAATTTGAACGCTTGAACTCAATAACATCCCAAAACAAATGAGCAACATCTGTACCGCAGAAGTGTTTAATTTCACGAATTCCTGTAGGAGACGTCACATTAATTTCTGTTATATAATCTCCGATCACATCAATCCCCACAAAAAGAAGACCACGTTCCTTTAAGGCTGGAGCAATGCGTTCACAAATCTCATAATCACGTTTTGTTAACTCAACATTTTCCGCGCGACCTCCAACATGCATATTAGAGCGCACATCTGTTTTTGTCGGAATTCGATTAATAGCTCCAACGGGTGTACCATCAAGCAAAATAATCCTTTTATCTCCTTTTCGTACTGCCTCTAAATAGCGCTGAACAATAAAAGGTTCATGATAAATTTCTGCAAACATTTCCAACAATGATGCTAAATTGCGATCATCTTGTTTTAAATAAAAAACACCAGCGCCCCCATTTCCATAAAGTGGTTTAACAATAATATCGCCAAATGTCTCTCTAAAAGCTGTTATTTCTTCAATATCTTTGGTAATTAATGTTTCTGGCATCAGATCAGAAAATTCAGTAACAAAAATTTTTTCTGGACTGTTGCGTACCCATGCTGGATCATTCACAACGAGTGTTTTAGGATGAATACGTTCTAACAAATGAGTCGTCGTGATATAATTGAGATCAAAAGGTGGATCTTGGCGTAAAAGAACCACATCCATATCTGTTAATTCCGTGCGAACAGGCTTTTCTAATTGATAGTAGTTTTCCTCTTTATCATGCACAATCAATGGCTCTAGTCGTGCAATCACACAACCATCGCACAGAGATAAACGATCTGGTGTATAATGGAAGAGAGAATGTCCACGTTCTTGTGCTGCTAAAGCGAGTGCAAATGTCGTATCTCCTTGAATCCGAACTGTTGAAATATGATCCATCTGAATAGCAATTTTCATAAATAAATCCTCCCTATCCTAAAAGCAGACTGGTCTATGCACCATAAACTTAGTAAACAATAAAAGAACTATGACAAGAGAAAATTTATGACACAAGAAACAGATACAAAATTAAACAACAAAGAAATCGAACGCTATGCACGCCACATCATTTTGGCTGAGATTGGTGGTGCAGGGCAACAAAAGCTAAAAAAAGCACGTGTTCTTGTTGTGGGCGCTGGTGGTCTTGGTGCTCCTGTCTTAACCTATTTGGCTGCCGCAGGTGTTGGAACCCTTGGAATTGTCGATAACGACATCGTTTCACTTTCCAATTTACAACGCCAAGTTATTCATAAAACAAATGCAATAAACAAAAGAAAAACAGACAGTGCTGAAACCACTATAAAAGCAATAAATCCCCATGTTGTAGTTGAAAAACACACCCTACGCCTAGATAAAAGTAATGTGGATAAACTGCTCAATGCTTACCACATCATTGTTGATGGAAGTGATAATTTTACGACACGCTATCTTCTTGCTGATCACGCTGCCCAATGCAAAAAACCTTTAATAAGTGGTGCTGTAGAACGTTTTAATGGTTCATTAACCGTCCTTATGCCGTATAAAGACAATAATCCTCACTATCGCGATTTATTTCCCACGCCTCCGGCTCACGGAACTATCCCAACATGCGCTGAAACTGGAATCATCGGTGTTTTACCTGGCGTTATTGGGACCCTACAAGCAATGGAAGTTATTAAAATGATCACAAATATTGGTGAACCCTTAGTGGGAAAAATTCTTCTCTACAATGGATTATTAGCGCAATTTAATATTATTACTTATAAACGCTCAAATTATAAGGAAAATGCCATAGTTATTAAGAAGCTTGGGGAATCATGATTATGTCTCCTCGCGCATTAATTTTTAGCACTCTCGCAATATGTATTGAAATACTGATGTTTTATCGTAAGTCATCGAAACACTGTAACCAATGGAAACTATTAAATTTATCACAAATATGGAAGACCTTTTGTGAAAAAATAATTCTCTATAATAGCTTATCAGCATAATTTCATGTCATCGTCTATAAATGAACAAAGACTCGTGCAAACTTAGCTGCCATCAGTATTCTTGTGTAAAAAATTTTCGAAGTAGATAAAAATATAATCAGCAGAACTCTATTTTACTATTTACACATAAAAATTGCTTCACATGAAAGTGCTTACTTCAAACCATAACCTGTAAATAAATAATCTAAATCATAGTTTAGTTATCGATACTATAAAAGATCAATGATCTGTCCCTACACCTCTAACCTCAAGAGAAAACGTCTATTCATCAAGCATCATAAAACGCAGCTTAGGATTATTGCACGTATAAGAATAATCAATTGTCTCTGTCCATAAGAAAAATACATGGGTATTGATGTGTACAGAAAGATTCTGTTAAACCTCATGGAGAGCTTTAATTACATAATTATTGCATTCAGAAGAAGAAAGCTGCGGCTCATGAATTTATAATCCTTCAGCAATAATTTCACAGACAAGCATATGTAGAAAAAGTGAAGCAAACGAATCTTGAAAATCAATCTGCAGATGACAGCGTAAAGAGTGCATTTTTATAAAAGATCTCTTTAAAACAAGCGAGTAAATATGTAACATTAAATGTATTCTGTTTTGAATGAGGGACGTTCCCCCTAACAAAACATCGATAAGAGCTCTTTTGATAAAACCGTGAAACTAAAATTACAAAAAATCAGACTTCTTTCTAAAATTAACATCTATGGTATAAGTTAATTTGGCTCGTTCGCTTTATTATTATCCATTGGTAAAGGAACAGGATGATCGGATAAACTGCGTAAATAAAGCAAAAGATCGGCACGATCTTGATCATTTTTAATTCCACGAAAAGACATAATAGTCCCAGGAAAAGCTTCACGTGGAGAATGTAAATAACGATCCAAAGTGATAAAATCCCATTTTTGATCAGAATGAGAACGCAATGCCCGTGAATAAGCAAAACCTGCTGCTGATGCCAAAGGGCGATTAACAATCTCCCAGAGAACTGGACCAACACGCCCTGCTTCATTGCGTCCAGAAGTATGGCATATGGCACATTGGCGAAAAAGTTTACGGCCATTTTCAAAATTGCCTTGTCGAAGACGGCTATTTAGTGATAGAGAAACATCAGGTGCTTTTTGTTTTTCTTGAAATGTATCATTCTTGGCAACTGTATGATAATATTGGGCTGATGTAGGATGATCGTAAACTATATTGCTGAGTGTAGAAATCCCCACAATAATGACCAGCACACATAAACAAGCACAAATAAAATAAATAAATCTCGAGCGATTCATAAAAACTCAAATGTTCACGGTTTCATTACCATTTTTAGTTTAAGCTTTTTCTTTATAACACACAACATCATAAATGCATCACAGATGACATTTGGAATCTTACAATGGCTCTTGAACCAATTATTCTTATTCCTGCTCGTATAGGCTCAACCCGTCTTCCTCAAAAAGCTCTCGCTGAAATTGGCGGAAAGCCGATGATTGTACATGTCGCAGAACAAGCCAAAAAAGCTGCAATAGGGCGTACGATCGTTGCAACAGATCATAATGATATTGCTAAAGCTGTTGCAGATTATGGGCATGAATGTATCATAACACAAGGTGATCATAAGTCTGGATCTGATCGTATTTATGAAGCTTTAATGCGTATTGATCCTGAACAACGTTACAATACCATTTTAAATATACAAGGTGACTTACCAACAATAATGCCTCGTGAAATCATTCATGCGCTACGCCCTTTAGAAAATAGCTTTACTGATATTGCAACCTTGGGTGCTCGAATCATTGAAGAAAATGAAAAAAGAGATCCCAATGTCGTCAAAATCATTGGTACACCTCTTTCTCAAAATCGCCTTCGTGCTCTTTATTTTACGCGCACCACAGCACCTTATGGAGATGGTCCTCTTTATCATCATATTGGAATATACGCTTATCGGCGCGAAGCACTTGAGAAATTTATATCATTCAAACCCTCTACACTCGAGCAACGCGAAAAACTTGAACAATTACGTGCATTAGAACATAATATGCGCATCGATGTGGAGATAGTTGATACAATTCCCTTAGGCGTAGACACACAACGTGATCTCGATAAAGTGCGCGAGATTTTAGCATGAAAATACTTAAAAAAACCAATAAAATTTCTTTCCAAGGAGAATACGGCGCTAATTCCCATATTGCTTGCTCCAATATGTTCCCCAATATGGATGCTGTTCCCTCTGCTACTTTTGAAGATACCCTTAATTTAGTGGAAAGTGGGAAAGCTGATCTTGCTATGATCCCTATTGAAAATACTCTTGCGGGACGCGTTGCAGACATTCATCATCTTTTACCGCAATCATCTCTTTATATTATTGATGAATATTTTTTACCTATCCATTTTCAATTAATGGTTTTGCCCGGCGTTACATATGACGAAATTAAAACCGTCCACAGCCATACGCATGCCCTTGCACAATGCCGAAAAATCATACGAAACAACGGTTGGAAACCTGTTGTTTCTGCTGACACCGCTGGAGCTGCAAAATTTATTAAAAAAAATGCTAAACGTTCACAGGCTGCCTTAGCTCCTCTGATCGCAGCAGAACTCTATGGACTTGATATTCTTGAAAGGGATGTTGAAGATACCCCTCATAATATTACCCGTTTTGTCATCCTTTCACGCTCCAAACGACATGTTCCCAAGCCTAAAAATGGCGAAAAAATCATCACCAGTCTTCTTTTTCGAGTGCGCAATGTCCCGGCTGCTCTCTATAAAGCTATGGGAGGATTTGCAACGAATGGTATCAATATGACAAAATTAGAAAGCTATCAAATTGGTGGAAATTTCAATGCAACACAATTCTTTGTTGATATTGAAGGACATCCTGAAGATCCGATGATGAAACTTGCCTTAGAAGAATTATCTTTCTTTTCTGCAGAACTGCGTATTATCGGTACTTATCCGGCACAAAACGATCGAACATCGTATATATAAAAGCAATTCAACTTGTATAAAAATCAATGTAAAAACACAGTAACCAAACATAAAAACGCTTGTACCATATATTTCCCTTTATATATTAAAGAGAGGTTCTTGAGAAAAGTCATTTCTTCTGACAATTTATTTCAATAAAGATAACGAACTTCCAAATTAACTCTCAAAACAATTCAAATTATTATACATAATAGAGCATTCAAATCTCTTAGACTGATATCATTCTGAACATGGTTTAAAGCTAGAAAATGCAACTTAGCCCTGCTTTTAGCATTAAGTTTGAACTTTCATTTTTATAAAAACTGATTTATGATTCATCTCACTTTAGAAAAAAGGAAAGGATAATGAAAAAAATCTTCGCGCAAGGATTATTAGCCGCAAATATTTTCGCCTACTCTAGTGTTGCATTTGCTGGCTTTGGTGAGAGAAAATGGAATTTTTCGCTGGATGAAAGTGTTGTGATCACCCCATCCGATATTGTCCATCAAGGAGTTGAATACTCTTGTAGTATCTTTAAACCGAATAAAGTATCCTTCACTTTATCGTACTCTACCCCTTCTGATCTAAACAAATTGAGAATTGTTGTTGATGATGAAAAGAAAATAACCCATGATAAAGAAAAGAAGGTCTTTACACTAAAAAATATAAAATCTCTTCATATAAGTTTTCCTTCGTCAGGACATTATATTTTTAAAAATATTACGAAGAAAAAAGTTGTTGGAACGAATTGTGACACAGGAGATTATGATTAATAATATTTCTATAACATCTAAATTTGAGTAGAGTTATTCTTTTTTCAGGTATTTTTTTCAAAATACGACATGATAAGCTGTTAAAACTAATCGCTGAAGAGGTATTTTTATACTAATATGGAAAAACCTTAAGCTGCTCAGAACATTAGATATTGAAGGACTTTTGCAAAAACTAAAAGACTAAACTTAAATTGTTCTGGATTTTCTACTATAAAAGCTATTTTTTAATAAGAATATGACTTCTATCTTCGTAGCTGCTTCATTTTAAGTGCTATGAAGCACATCTTACCCAAATCACTTAGATAAACAGAAAAGCAAAATTTTCTCTATAGATGCATTCCTCGCTGCATTTTAAATCACACTCATTCAGCTTTTTGTAAAAATTCATCTCGTTTTTCCCTCCTTGTTAAAGAATATAATTATTTGAAACTATAAAATGTCGCTTATATCGAATAAGAACCATTTTTACGCTTATAAAACCAGTACCCCCTTATTTCTATAGCGCTGAATGTTGCATCTTCTCTTGTATGAGCACAGTCACTTAAAAAATATATGAAACCTTTTCTCAAATGATGAAAATTCATATATTGATCCATCTTGTGATAAACATCGATGTTTTTTAATTAAAAGAACAAGCACGCAAAGAGCGATAACATCTACTCAGTATTTATATTCGTATATGTTAAAAGAAAAAATATTACGTATTTGATATTCTCATTCACTATAGAAATCAGGTGGTGGTCTTATAAGATATTTAAGATATTGACTTATCATTATAAGACTTTGATTTTTTATACTGAATTACAATCACAAATAAAGTAAGATCCTCCCATCTTAAATCTTCATATTGAATCAATTAAAATCGTTTCCTTGAAAGTTACAAATGGGGGTGGTGTGTGAGTAAAAACGATTAAAAAAGGAATAAAAATGCTTCTTATAAAGCCTCTCAAGTGCAAGGGATCGCAACATTGGGAATTGTTAATAGTATGAGGGCTCAAATTTATACTTTTATTAAGCATAAAGAGGGTAGTGTACAATGGATTTATACCTCAAGGGAAGTATGTATACTATTTACGAGCGGGGTTTGAAATATAGTTAACAGTACTGAGCAATAGCTCTTTAAAAAGCATGTGAATGTAGAACATTAAGTTATTCTGTTTGGGATGTTCTGTTTTGTGTGAGAGGAGCAACACCATTAAAGCAATATTTGCTAATTATTTAAATAGCACTCTTCCCCCTAACTTTCGAATGTTAGCCAATTACATGATCTATCTACTTTATTTGCTTCTTTGACTGTTGTAAATTTTTGATGATTCAATTTCGTAGTTTTAGAACAGACGTATCTATCCTAACACTCTTACATGTTTCAGCGAATGAGAATAATTATACATTCAGATTATCTTAAGCGAAAAATATTTTCATACCAAATAAATATGAAGAGCTACTGCTATGAAAACTGGTAAATCCATAATCTCTTTGTTGTTTATATGTCAATAAATTAAACGCAAAGGAAAATTCTTCGTCGTTCTTAGGATATTTTTCGTTTCTGAGCTTGATTTTTCATTCCAAATCGACAATATGAACTTGGGAGGTTGGTGGTGGACGAACTGCTCGCCAACTGGGTCAGGTCTGGAAAGAAGCAGCCCCAACGAGTTTTGGTACGGGTCATCGTGCCAACCTCCTATTTTGCTGAAGAAATTATTTTTTATGCTGTCTTTTAGCGAGGTGCCTTTAATCTTCAGAGCGGCATTTTTATGCAGCAAATAAAGGGGTTTGGTTATTTTTTAACAAATTGTCCCATAAATAATTTGATTAAGAAAAAATCCTTTTATATGAGACTACAGTATTGATCTATGCTTTTGTATTATCAAAATGTACGCATAAAGAACTTCGAAGTTGGAAATATTCATGGAAAATGTACCGGTAGAAACAGCCTATCGTGTTCTTGCTCGTAAATATCGACCCCAAAACTTCTCTGACCTTATTGGTCAGGAAGCTATGGTGCGTACTCTCACCAACGCCTTTGAAAAAGGTCGTATTGCACAAGCGTGGATGTTAACAGGGATTCGTGGCGTAGGTAAAACCACAACAGCACGTATTTTGGCACGTGCGCTTAATTATAAAACAAAAGATATTGACCAACCGACAACCGTATTAGACTCTCTTGGTGAACATTGCACACAAATTATCGAAGGACGCCATATTGATGTTATAGAAATGGATGCCGCTTCTCATACGGGCATTGATGATATTCGTGAAATTATTGAACAAATACGCTATCGTCCTGTTTCTGCACGTTATAAGGTTTATATTATCGATGAAGTACATATGCTCTCAACACAAGCCTTTAATGGTTTATTGAAAACTCTTGAAGAACCACCGTCCCATGTGAAATTTATTTTTGCCACAACAGAAATTCGCAAAGTCCCTATTACAATCCTTTCGCGTTGCCAACGTTTTGATTTGCGGCGTATTGAATCAAAAGCTTTGAGTGCACATTTGCGCCAAATTGCGAAATATGAAAAGGTAGAAGTAGAAGATCAAGCACTCTCTATGATTGCCCGTGCTGCAGAAGGATCTGCACGTGATGCATTATCCATTTTTGATCAAGCGATTGCCCATAGCAATGGCAATGTTAATGCCATTGCGGTGCGTACAATGTTAGGATTAGCGGATCAAGCACGTATTATTGATCTTTTTGAATTTATCATGAAAGGCGATGTTGTTAATGCATTACATGAATTACGCAGTCAATATGAGGCAGGTGCTGATCCTCTTACTATATTGACAGAACTAGCCGACTTTAATCATTTGGTCACACGTTTACGTTTTACACCAGAAATAGTGGAAGATTTCTCACTGACTGAAGAACAACGTTTAAGAAGTTTAGACTTTTCAAAAAAACTTTCCGTTCCTATTTTATCCCGAAACTGGCAAATGTTACTCAAAGGTTTACAGGAAGTTAATCAAACTGCACGTCCGCTTCAAGCCGCTGAAATGCTTTTAATTCGTCTTGCTCACACGGCTGACTTACCAACTCTTGATGAAGCTTTAAAAAAGCTTACGCAAGAAAAAACACCTCTCACACTGGTTAAAAACTCTTCTCATCAAGAATCTACAAATGCAGATAATATAACAAAAGAAACAATGGTCGAAGCCCATGCTTCCTCGAGCGTTTCAAATACATTACCAGATCAATCAGATTTAAAAACATCCTTGAAAAACCAATTAGATCATTCCTTACAACCGGAAAATTTAGTTAGAAATCAAAAACCTGACAAAATCAACGTCCAAGAAGTAACAGAAACTCTTGAAAATTCTCAATCTATTGATCTTTCTGAAAAGAATGCAAATTTATCGCATTCTGTCACGCAAACAACAGAAAAGATTACTCAACCTAAAACTCTAGTGATTAATTCTTTGCACGATATTGTTCAATTAGCCGAACAGCATAATGATGCCCCTTTCAAACTTCTTATTAAAGAATTTGTTCATCCTGTTTCTTTTGAAGCTGGGCATATTACCTTAAGACTTTCTGAAAATACCCCACAATTTCTTGCTCATGATATAGAAAAAAAGATATCTCAATGGACTGAAAAACGCTGGACAATAACTTTTGTTAATGAAGGAGGTGGCCCAACCTTACAGGAGGAAAGTATAGCGATTCAAAAGACTCTTTTTTCCAATGCAGAAACAGATCCTGATATCGCGAAAATCCTCAACCATTTCCCAGAAGCAAAAATTGTCGATATTCGACTCAATAAAGAAGAAAATGATCTTGATTTACTCCCCAATACCTTTAAAAATGCTGATATTTTTAAAAATAAAAATGATATCAATGATGAATAAGGATACCTATTCCTATGCGTGAAATGATGAGTATGATGAAAAAAGCCAAAGAAATGCAAGAAAAAATGCAGAAGATTCAGGAAGAAATAGCTAATCTGCAAGCTACCGGCACTGCAGGCGGAGGTCTCGTCAATATCACTTTAAATGGCAAAAATATTATAACAGCAATTCAAATTGATCCTTCATTACTCAAACCTGAGGAAGCTGAAATTCTCGAAGATCTCATTATGGCAGCTTATAATGAAGCAAGAACAAAAATCGAAATCGCAATAGAAGAAAAAACCAAAAGTATAACGGCAGGGATACCGCTCCCTTCGGGTTTCAAGCTTCCATTTTAATGAAACGGATTTTTCCGTGGGACAAAAATATGTCTAAATACATTGCAGGACCTGAGATTGAACGTCTCATTCAGATTTTATCACGTATACCAGGTCTTGGTCCACGTTCAGCGCGTCGTGCTGCGCTTCATCTTATCAAAAAAAAGGAAACATTGCTGGAGCCTTTAGGAGCAGCTATACAAGCAGCTATAGAAAAAGTCGGCATTTGTTCTGTTTGTGGAAATGTCGATACCATTGATCCTTGTTCAATTTGTACAGATTTGCGCCGCGATGATACAACAATCATCGTTGTTGAGGATATTGCTGATCTGTGGGCTCTTGAACGCGCAAAAACTTTAGCCGCACGTTACCATGTATTGGGTGGACGACTCTCCCCCTTAGATGGAATAGGTCCTGACGAACTCAACATTGCCACCTTAATACAACGTGTTGTACAAAATCCTATTACGGAAATTATTCTTGCTGTCAATGCGACTGTCGAAGGTCAAACAACTGCTCACTATATCACCGATCAGCTCTCTAACTTCTCCGTTAAAATTACGCGACTTGCTCATGGTGTTCCTGTAGGAGGCGAGCTTGATTATCTTGATGATGGAACTTTAGCAGCAGCTGTACAAGCACGAACAAATCTCTAAAACTTTTTCCTCTTCACCTTTAGCTCTTTAATGACGGGGGAATATTAAAATGTCAAAGAAAAAACTCTCATTTTTGAACGACCTTGGTCCAGGTATTCTATTATGCCTGCTCATATCTGCCTTAGCTTATGGTTTAGAAGTAATAGAAAAACAGTTTTTCGCAGAAGCGTGGCTTGAAAGCCTTGTTTTGGCAATTCTTTTAGGATCAATTACTCGTAGCTGTTTTAATCTGCCCAAATATTTCCAAAAAGGTATAGTCTTTTGTGCAAAAACGCTTCTTGAAATTGCTATTGTTCTTTTAGGGGCAAGCATTAGCATCCGTGCTGTTCTTTCAGCCGGTTGGAATTTGCTTGCAAGCGTCGTATTCGTTATATTTATAACGATCCTCATTAGTTTTGTTATAGGCAGACTTTTTGGACTTTCTGCAAATTTAGCAATGCTGGTCGCTTGTGGTAATGCCATTTGTGGCAATTCAGCTATCGTTGCAACTGCCCCTGTCATTCATGCTAAACATGAAGATGTAGCGGCAGCAATTGCTTTTACCGCTCTTTTAGGGGTTCTTATTATTTTATTTCTCCCTTTTTTACACCCACTTTTGAATTTATCATTTAACCAATACGGTGTGCTTGCTGGCATGGTTGTTTATGCTGTACCACAGGTCTTAGCAGCAACAGCGCCAATATCTTTCGTGAGCGTTCAAATTGCAACAATTGTCAAATTGGTGCGGGTTTTAATGTTGGGCCCTGTTATTTTTATCCTATCCATCATCTATCGTCGATCAGCACAAACACATTTTCGTCTACATACTCTCGTCCCATGGTTTATCATCGGTTTTATTATCATGATGCTTATTCGTTCAAGCGGACTTATTCCTGAAACGGCTATAAACCCGATCAGACTTATTGCTCAACTGTTCACGGTCATTTCAATGGCAGCTTTAGGATTAGGTGTTGATATCCGCTCATTAAAAAAAGCAGGATGGCGCGTTATTTTAGCTTCAACTTCCTCCATACTCCTTCTTGGCGCGTGTAGCCTTATCATGATAGGATTGATTGATCTGAACCATATAACATTTTGAAATATGCATTAATTATTTTTTTTCAATGGAGCATGCAATCAATCCAAAGGTTCACTAATATTAAAATCAGTTCTTTCATACAACCAGAAAAAGTTCTAAAATACTGCTCATTATTCTATACAAAAAAATTGAAAGAGCTGATATTTAAGTGAAAACTGTCAAATTTGCTTTTCAGTCCATAATGATTTGCAACGACGTAGTATTAAAATACGTAACTCATGCAAAACAATGCCATTTCTTTCATCTGCTCTCATTACGCTGAAGTTTTTATATAAAGACTGATAGAATATGCTCTTATTGGGAAAAAATGTGGGGTCATGGCTTTCCCCCTTTTAACTTACTTTTACTTACTATGGAATACAAATGGCATCATCATACTATTTGATAGCTCAAAATGTTTGTGACAATCCTTACATTTAAACGATTCGTGAAAGGAGTTTTTATTCTTTTCTTCAACAGTTTTTATTCACACCCTAATTCCGCTTGTAATATACAAGCTAATAACTTTAATTGTCTCACCATAAGTAGATTTGAAATAAGAGAATCTTACAATATTCAAGGTACTCATTCAAAAAGTGAAAACAAATAGGGATTAAATCAACATCTCGTTCTATCCCATAAAAAGATATTGTTGCTTATTGGCACTAGTAACTTTCTTACAAATGAAATATACGATAATAAAAAGATTAAAAATACAGCAGAACTTTTGTTTATCGTTTTATTCAACTAAAATATTTTTATGCTTATCCTTGCTATAGATACTGCTTCAATTTATTGTGCTGTTGCGCTCATTCGTCATAAATCTGTTATTGCGCGTATCAATGAGCGCATGAACAAAGGGCATGCTGAAAAACTTATTGGGCAGATTACACAAACAATGACACAAGCCAATATGACGCTTGATCAAGTTGAGCGTATTGCTGTCAATATTGGACCTGGATCATTTACTGGTGTACGTGTCGGTGTTGCAACAGCGCGCGCTTTGGCATTAGCACTTGAAATACCTGCTGTTGGAGTAAGTGCTCTTGAAGCGTTAGCAGCACAAGTAATAAACAGTAAAAGTACAGCATCAGCAATTACTGTTGTCATTGAAGCAGGGAGAGAGATGTTCTACCATCAAAATTTTCATAATGATCTCACACCTTTGGGAGCGCCTGGATTAAAAACAATTGAAAATATCCTCGAAGATTTACCAAAAAAAACCCGACTGACCGGCCCAGCTACTGATGTCATTGTGGAGCATATTAAAAGCCATAAAATAAACGAAAAAATTGTCCTAGAAAAAATCCCCTGCGAAGCGGCTGATATTGTAAACTATGCTTATCTTGCCGCAAACAAACAATCAAAAAATTCTCCTCGCCCACTCTATCTACGCAGCGCTGATGCAAAACAACAAACCAATTTTGCTTTACCACAAAAAAAATAATGCCCAAATTTTCATTGACAAAAAAGAATTTTGGAATTGCTCCGCTACAAGTTAATGATGGTGCTCCTCTTCATCAAATTCATCAACATTGTTTTACTCCGTCTTGGGGAAAACAAGCTTTTGATAATTTCTTAACAGATCACTCTATCTTCGGATACAAAGTGTTTCTCATTGATCGCTCTGATCAAATTTTAGGCTTTTGCCTATGCCGCCTCATCCTTGATGAAGCAGAAATCATCACAATTGCTGTTCACCCTCATTATCGTCAACAAGGAATTGGTACCTTTCTTATCGAAAGCACAGTGCACCATCTTCACGACAAAGGCGCTATAAAATTATTCTTGGAAGTAGAAGCCACAAACCTTTCTGCTTTGAACCTTTATCAACGCTTTGAATTTCAAAAAATTTCTGAACGTCTTGCCTACTACCCGTCAAAAGATGGTCGTGGTGATGCAATTATCATGCAAAAAACTTTTAAGTAAATAGATTGAGATTTGTGTAAAAAACATTTACACATGCACCATGAATAAAGAAAATCCTAAAAATACGCCTCCTGTTGCTCCGAAAAAGGTTTTTATCAAAACCTATGGATGTCAAATGAATGTTTATGATAGCCAACGGATGACTGATAGTCTCAGTTCGCAAGGCTATGTGACAACACAAATTCCCAATGAGGCCGATCTTATTCTTGTTAATACCTGTCATATTCGTGAAAAAGCAGCAGAAAAACTTTATTCTGATCTCGGTCGTTTGCGCGTTATGCGTCAAGAGCGCACACCTGATAAACCCCTGATGGTTGGTGTAACGGGTTGTGTTGCACAAGCTGAGGGAAGTGAAATCTTGCGCCGTGCTCCAACAGTGGATCTTGTTATTGGTCCGCAAATGTATCATCGCTTGCCAGAATTGTTAGAGAAAGCCAAACAAGGAAAAAAAATTATCGAAACAGACTATGCTGTTGAAGATAAATTTGCTCATTTACCGCCCCATAATAAACATGCAGTAAGAAAACGAGGTGTTAGCGCATTTTTAACAGTACAAGAAGGTTGCGATAAATTTTGCACTTTTTGTGTTGTGCCCTATACACGCGGTGCCGAAATATCACGATCCGTTGAGCAAATTACTGAAGAAGCCCTTCAACTCATCGAAGCGGGTGTCAAAGAAATTACGCTGCTTGGACAAAATGTCAATGGTTGGCATGGGCAAAGTGCTGATGGCAAAACTTGGCGTCTTGGCGATCTTCTTTATCATCTTGCAAAACTCGATGGTTTAAAGCGTTTGCGTTACACAACCAGCCACCCACGTGATATGGATGACAGCCTTATTGCCGCGCATCGAGATCTTGATATGTTAATGCCTTACCTCCATCTTCCTGTTCAATCAGGTTCAGATCGCATCTTAAAAGCTATGAACCGCCAACACAAAAGCTCTCATTATCTTCATCTTATCGAAAAAATTCGAACCGCACGGCCAGATATTGCCTTTTCAGGCGATTTCATTGTAGGGTTTCCAGGAGAAACAGATGAAGACTTTGAAGAAACCATTAAACTTATTCAACAAGTACAGTACAGTTCAGCTTATTCTTTTAAATATTCCCCCCGTCCTGGAACAGTGGGAGCCACAATGAAAAATCATGTTGATGAATCTGTAAAAGATGCCCGCCTTCAACATTTACAAGTCCTTCTCCTTGAGCAACAAAATGCGTTTTTGCGTTCTAAAATTGGTCAAAAAACTAACGTTCTCATCGAAAAACCTGGACGTCACTCAGGGCAAATGGTAGGACGTTCCCCTTGGCTTTTACCTGTTGTCGTAGATACAGAAGTCTCTACAGGTAGCGTAATAGAAATTCATATTAAAAATGCAAGCTCAAACAGTTTTGTTGGTGAAGTGACAAATAGATAAACATACTTCTAAAACCTTGTTCACAATAAATATTTTGGAAAACTCTTTTATTTTAAAAGAAAATGATTACATCTAAAACGTGCACTTTTTTTAAAAAATGTCTTTTATAGAATTTACTTAACAAAACGTGCAATATTTATGTAGATATGGAGAATAGGCTGAAAGCTTCAACCGAAAAAATAAAGCGTATTAAAGAAAAAGTAAATATGTCCCTTGAAAAGGCTGATACCTTGAAACAAACAAGCGCTTCAGATCCGAGCCAAGTTGTTTTGATTTTCGAAAATAATAAATATGCAAAAGCAGTTTTTGGTAAATTTGACGAAAATCTCGCTTATATCGAAAAAAAACTTGAACTTAGTATTCATCCGCGTGGTAATGAAGTCTTAATCCGTGGAAATATTTCTGTTATAAAACGTGCGCAATATGTATTGCAGCAACTTTATGAACGTGCCAAAACACACCAAGAGCTCACTTTATCAGATATAAAAGGAGCGCTTGCTATGGCAAATATACCAAAGAAGCAGAAAGAAGACACAATAACACACAAATCTGCAACGAAACGTATACCAGCACGGTTGAGTACCCATAAAAAAATAATTCATGCAAGAACTCCAATACAAGATGCTTACATACGCGCTATGGAGCATACTGAACTTGTGTTTGGTGTAGGACCAGCAGGAACAGGCAAAACGTATCTTGCTGTTGCTCATGCTGCAATGCTTCTAGAACGTGGTATCATTGAGCGAATTATTCTCTCACGTCCGGCTGTTGAAGCTGGAGAACATCTTGGTTTTCTTCCCGGTGATCTCAAAGAAAAAGTCGACCCATATTTACGACCACTTTATGATGCTCTTTATGATATGATGCCCGCTGAAAAAATAGAACGCATTTTAGCTTCTGGTGTCATAGAAATTGCTCCTCTTGCCTTTATGCGCGGACGAACACTTGCCCATGCTGCTGTTATTCTTGATGAGGCACAAAATACTACGCCCATGCAAATGAAAATGTTCCTCACACGTCTTGGAGAAGGAACACGTATGATTGTTACCGGTGACGTAAGCCAAATTGATTTGCCTACAGGGCAAAAATCAGGTCTCATTGAAGCAATTCGCATTCTTTCAAATGTAGAAAATATTGCGATTGTACATTTTGATGAAAAAGATGTTATACGCCATCCACTTGTTGCTGCTATCGTTCGTGCTTATGATCGCGATTCCGAAATACAAAATAAAAAAAAATCATTCGCATACGGTGCATTAAAAAATGAATTTGATTCATCATGATTATTATTGATATAATGGTTAAAAGCGCAGGGTGGAATGATGAGAAAATGCTTTATAATATCACTGAAAAAGCATTAATGACGACTATGCATCATGTTTCATTGGCAAATGTTGTAAGCGAGATTAGCCTGCTTTTTACGGATGATAAACATATGGCACAAATCAATGCACAATGGCGCAACAAAAACAAATCTACTAATGTATTATCCTTTCCTGCTTTTCCACTTAAAGCTGGAAATCGACCTGGTCCCATGCTCGGTGATATTATTATTGCGCGAGAGACTGTTGTTCTCGAAGCAGAAAAACAAGGAAAAACATTTCAAGACCATTTAACGCATATGATTGTTCATGGTATCTTGCATCTGCTTGGCTATGACCATGAAACTGATAATGAAGCATATCAAATGGAAAAGCTCGAAAGAGAAATTCTGCAAAAGCTTTCCATAAAAGATCCTTACGCTGAATTGTCTATAAATGATAAAATTTAACTTTTAAAATCAATATTACGAGCATACCATTTAAAGCCTCTCATTCACCTAATTATAAAAAGAAAGTTTAGAAGATTTCAAAACCATGACAAACAAAACAAATGCACAAAATAATAGTCAAACATCTTCTAATAATGAAAAAAAAACCTCTCAACAGACGAATCATACAGAAAAATATTCTCTGATGAATCATTTGTTTTCATTCTTACGGGGTCGTAATTGTGTGTCTACATCACTGCGCGATGATCTTACCGTTGCACTCACGACTGACAATGAAAAAGACACTGCCCTCTTCTCACCTGAAGAACGTACTATGTTACATAATATTTTACGCTTACGTGAAGCACGCGTGGATGATGTTATGATACCACGTTCTGAAATCGAAGCACTGGAAATAAACACTTCACTTGGAGAAACCCTTAAATGTTTCGCAAAAATTGGTCATTCTCGCTTACCTGTTTATGCTGAAACTTTAGATGATCCGCGCGGCATGATTCACATCCGCGATATTCTTAACTATATGACACGCTTTATTGTCATCCCAACAAAAACCGAACAGAAATCCGATTTGCTTCAATTAAACCATACAGACTTACATACCCCAATCGGTGAATTGGATCTGATCCGAACTGTTCTCTTTGTTCCAAGTTCCATGCTTGCAAGTAAATTATTAACACGAATGCAAACTACACGAACTCAAATGGCTTTAGTTATTGATGAACATGGGGGAACAGATGGTCTCGTTTCAATGGAGGATATTGTTGAATTGGTCGTTGGTGATATCGAAGATGAACATGATAATGTCGACAATGCTATCGTACGTGAACCAAACAATAAATGGCTCGTTGATGCAAGAACTGAACTAGAAGATGTGGAGAAAGCTCTTGGTCCTGATTTTATCGTAGGGGAATATGGTGATGATGTTGATACGATTGGTGGTTTGATCGTCTCCATTCTTGATCGCATTCCTGCCAAAGGTGAAATTGTCGAAGCTGTACCTGGTTATAGATTTCGTATTTTAGAAGCTGATAAACGCCGGATTAAGCGATTGCGTATTTTTCGCATTCCAAAAAATGAGAATCTTGAGAACAATGTCATCCCTAAAGAATAGTCCAGCGTTTTTAAACAATTTCATCGTTTTTTTGTCCTCTGTTACCGGTTGGAAGCGCCAAGCATGGATATTTCTGTGTGGTGCTCTTACTTCTTTTGCACTTCCACCCTTTTATTTGACACCTCTTTGCTTTTTAACTTTCCCTCTCTTTATTGTTTTACTTGACTCAATACGGGCCGCAAAAAACAATAAAAAACATTTTTTTATTTATGCTTTAAGCTGTGGAACCTTTGGTTTTAGTTATTTTATTTGCGGACTTTGGTGGCTATGCAATGCTTTGTTAACAGATCCAGATTCTTTTGGTTGGGCAGTCCCATTAGCCATTTTAGTTCCTCCACTCTACCTTTCTCTTTATTGGTTTTTTTCTGGTTTCATTGTTGGTTTATTATGGACAAAAGGAATAGCACGCTTTTTTGTTTTAGCCTTTGCATTAGGATTGGCCGAGTGGTTGCGTGCGTTTTTATTCACAGGATTTCCATGGAATGCTCTTGGCTATACAGCCATGCCAACCCCAATGTTCATGCAATCTGATGCAATCGTGGGACTTTACGGAATGAATATTCTTGCTGTCTTAGCCTACAGTTTGCCAACTGTTTTATTAACAGATGAAAAAAAGAAAGTAGCACTTTCTCTCTGCTTATCACTTATATTTATTCACAGTGGTTTTGGGTTTTATCGTCTTCATACTATAGAAAACACAGCTGAAAATCAAAAAAGTTCTTATTGGGTGCGCATTGTTCAACCTTCCATCCAACAAAATATAAAATTGCGTGATAATACACGAGAAGCTATGTTGGAAGCGCATATGAATCTAAGTGCAATGCCAACAACTGACCAAAATTCAGAACCCGATTTTATCGTATGGCCCGAAGCTTCCGTTCCTTACCTTCTCTATGATAACTCATCTATCACAATGCGCATTGCCTCTCTTTTAAAACCTAAACAATGGGCTATTATCGGAGCAATACGAGCCAGCAATGATCTACCTCATTCCCAAACACAATATTTTAATACAATTGCAGTCATTAATGCTCAAGGTAATATTTTAAATACTTCCGATAAACTTCATTTGGTTCCTTTTGGTGAGTATCTTCCTTATCAGAATTTATTGAAAAAAATTGGATTGCGTACCATTGCCGATAATATTGGTGGATATAGTGCTGCAAGTGTGCGCAAAATTGTTACACTGCCAAACGGATTTTCTTATCTACCCTTGATTTGTTATGAAGCAATATTTCCCCATGAAATGACTTTTAAAGGCTCCCCGCCTCAAGCAATTATTAATATTACAAATGATGCATGGTTTGGTGTAACACCAGGACCCTATCAACATCTTCAACAAGCACAACTTCGTGCCGTTGAACTGGGAATCCCCCTCATACGAGCAGCCAATAATGGAATATCAGCTATTATTGATTCTTATGGACGAATCGTTGTAGCTCTTCAACAAGATGCTGTGGGCATTATTGATTCACAAGTTCCATCATCCATTACCCCTATAGGAAGCAATGAATACAGAACTTTCTCTACTTTTATCTTATTCATCCTTATGCTATTGTGTCGTGTTGGTTTTGGTTCTACAAAACAGCTTAAATGATTCAAGTGCCCTTTGTACGGTATTATGTTGCGTGTACCAGTAATATTGGGAAAAAATATTACATATTATCTTAATTATATGATGAATCAGCTTCGTATAAATATGATGTTGGCTTAGAAGAAACGTGCTGGAAATAAAGAGTTGCATTATGACCGAAACTAGAAAAAAACCTGACCCTATAGATATCTATGTTGGAACTCGTATCCGTTTACGTCGTAATATTTTAGGACTCACTCAAGAGAAACTAGGCGAAAAATTAGGAATTACTTTTCAGCAAATCCAAAAATATGAAAAAGGAACAAACCGTATTGGTGCCAGTCGTCTTCAAGCGATAGCGGAAATTATGGATGTTCCTGTTTCTTACTTTTTTGATAAAGGTATTACCTCCCAACAAGTAGAGGGTTTTGCTGAAAGTGATCACAATTTTATAGACTTTTGTTCTAGCAGCGAAGGGATTCAGCTCATGCGCGCTTTTACAAATATATCTGATGCTAAAGTGCGTCGAAAAATTATTGACTTGGCAAAAGCACTTTCTGAGGAAGATTTGACAAATAAGCTATAAATTAAAATTATATCTTTTTTCTTTTATTCATATAAATTTTCATTGACGATTTGCTGTAGAATTAGCAAATCGTGACAACTTTAGTAAGCGATTAATTAAATCGTTGATTTTCTTTTTTGAAGGAGTTCCTATGCCGCATCAAGATTATCTTTTTACGAGCGAATCGGTATCGGAAGGACATCCTGATAAAATTTGTGATCGTATTTCCGATGAAATCGTTGATATGATCTATAAAGAAGCTGAAAAGACTGGTACTGATCCATGGTTAATACGCGTTGCCTGTGAAACTCTCGTCAGTGTCAACCGTGTTGTTATCGCTGGTGAAGTGCGTGTTCCCGATACGCTATTAAAAAAAGATAAAAATAAAGAATTTATCTATGATGAAACTGGCTTTCCACTCATTAATCCTACGCGTTTTCGTACAGCAGCGCGCCGTGCTATTCGTACCATTGGCTATGAACAAGCAGGTTTCCATTGGAAAACTGTTAAAATTGATGTTCTTTTGCGCCCTCAATCAGCTGACATAGCAAGAGGAGTTGATAATGCTACGGATCGGCATGGTGAAGAAGGAGCAGGTGATCAAGGCATCATGTTTGGATATGCTTGCCGTGAAACACCTGATTTCATGCCTGCGCCGATTTATTATGCGCATAAAATTCTCAAACTTCTTGCCACAGCCCGTCATAAAGGAGAGGGAGAAGCTGGAAAATTAGGACCAGATGCTAAAAGCCAAATAACCATACGCTATAAAAATGGAAAACCGATAGAGGTCACATCCATTGTTCTTTCAACGCAGCACCTCGATGAAAGCTGGGATTCCAACAAGGTACGTACAGTGGTTGAACCTTACATTCGTCAAGCTTTACATGACATTCCCATTGCAGATCAATGCAGTTGGTATATTAACCCAACAGGAAAATTTGTCATTGGTGGTCCTCAAAGCGATGCCGGATTAACAGGACGCAAAATTATTGTGGATACTTATGGAGGTGCAGCACCCCATGGAGGCGGTGCTTTTTCAGGAAAAGATACAACAAAAGTTGATCGTTCTGCAGCCTATGCGGCACGCTATCTGGCTAAAAATATTGTTGCTGCTCATTTAGCAGAGCGATGCACCATTCAACTCTCTTATGCAATTGGTATTGCACAACCTTTATCTATTTATCTCAATCTTCACGGAACAGGAAAAGTCGATGAAAAAGTTATTGAAGCAGCCATTCGCAAAATAATGGACCTTTCACCTACCGGCATTCGAAAACATCTTGACCTCAATAAACCTATTTATGCGAAAACAGCTGCCTATGGTCATTTTGGGCGAAAACCAAAACACGATGGTTCGTTTTCATGGGAAAAAACTGATCTCGTGAAAACGCTTCAAACAATGATCCAAATCCCATGATTAAATATAATACACGCAAGAGTGAAGCATTTTTTGGACGCCGACAAGGAAAACAACTTCGAAACAGTCATCTTACACGTATAAAAATGCTTCTCCCCAATTTAAATATTGATTTAAATGTCCCACCTCCCTCAAACCTTACATCCTTATTTTCAAGCAAAGTAAGAGAAATTCGACTTGAAATCGGCTTTGGTGGAGGTGAACATTTACTTCATGAAATGGAATATTTTCCAAAAACCGGTTTTATCGGCGTCGAGCCCTTTATCAATGGCATGGCAAAAATATTGTTGTCTCTTGAACAGCATCAAAACTATCAAAATCATCTTCGCCTCTATAATGATGATGCTACACGCCTCCTTGATTGGCTCCCTGATAACTCGCTTGATGGAATAGACCTCTTCTATCCTGATCCTTGGCCGAAAAAGAAACACTGGAAACGACGTTTCATCAACACAAAAAATCTTAACCGTTTTGCTCGTGTTCTTAAAATAGGGAAAATTTTTCGCTTTGCTAGTGATATCGACAGTTATGTAAACTGGACTTTGTACCATTGTGCACAACATGATCACTTTGAATGGAAAGCAGAAAACCCTCAAGACTGGAAACTCCCTTATCCACTATGGAAAGGAACCCGCTATGAAGCAAAAGCTTTACGCGAAGGACGGACGCCCGCCTATCTTACCTTTATCAAGAAATAAATGATCAAGCGCTTTTCTCATAAACAACTTGAAAAATTTTGAATTTAAGAGTATCAATAGCTAAATTCTTGGTCTTATGATGAAGGGTGGGCCGTTGGACCCGCTCTTTTTTAATATCATAAAACTGATGAAAACAACTTGGATAAAATGTATGAACGAAGCTGAAAAAATAAGCAATCTTGACGAACCACGCCTGTTTGAAGAAGATGGTATCGAAGCACAGGTTGCTGCTCTTGTCATACCACTACTTAAACCTTTAGGTTTTCGTTTGGTTCGTGTGAAACTTCTTGGTCAAAATGGTTTAACACTTCAAATTATGGTTGAACGTGCCGATGGTTCTATGACCGTAGAAGACTGTGAAACTGTTAGTCGAACTGTTTCCCCCCTCCTTGATGTACAAAATGTTATTGAACGCAAATATCATTTAGAAATCTCATCACCTGGAATTGATCGTCCATTGGTAAGAAAATCTGACTTTTTTCATTGGCAAGGGCATCTTGCAAAAATTGAAACCAAAATAACAATTGATGGACGCCGAAAATTTCGCGGGACATTTACAAATATCACGCAAGATGGATTTATTTTAAACACTGATAAAGCTGCTTATGGAGAAGCCATGTATACCCCTATTTCCTTTTGTGATATCATAAATGCGCATTTAGTGCTTACCGATGAGCTTATTCGCGATGCATTGAAAAAAAATAAAGAGTTAAGTCAACAATTCATTGCTGAAGAGAAAGCTAACGACTCTATACAGACGCTCAATTTCAAAAAATAATATCACTGGGAAATACCCATCGTGTGGCACAAAGAAGGAGAAAATTGATGGCTACAAGCGCTAACAGGCTTGAGATTCTGCAAATTGCAGATGCTGTTGCACGTGAAAAGTCAATCGACCGTGAAATTGTCATTTCTGCGATGGCTGATGCTATTCAAAAAGCAGCACGTTCTCGTTATGGTCAAGAAACAAATATCCGTGCTGAAATCAATTCTAAAACAGGTGAAATTAAATTACAGCGCCTGCTTAAAATCGTTGATGTCGTTGAAGACTACACAACGGAAATTACTTTGTCTGATGCTCTTAAACATCAAGCAGAAGCAAAAATTGGTGATTTTTTTGCTGATCTTTTACCTCCTATGGATTTTGGACGTATCGCAGCACAATCTGCTAAACAGGTTATTGTACAAAAAGTACGCGACGCAGAACGTGATCAGCAATATGAAGAATTCAAAAATAAAGTTGGTGAAATTATTTCTGGTACAGTTAAGCGTGTGGAATATGGTAATGTTATCGTTGATCTCGGGCGTGGTGAAGCTATTGTGCGCCGTGATGAATTAATTCCTCGTGAATCATTCCGCTATGGAGATCGTATTCGTGCTTTTGTCAATGATGTACACCGTGAAACGCGTGGTCCGCAAATTTTCCTTTCACGCACACATCCCCAATTTATGGTAAAACTTTTCACTATGGAAGTGCCAGAAATTTATGATGGTATTATAGAAATCAAATCTGTTGCTCGTGATCCAGGTTCACGGGCTAAAATCGCCGTTGTTTCACGCGATGGTTCCATTGATCCTGTTGGAGCATGCGTTGGAATGCGAGGAAGTCGCGTACAAGCTGTTGTTGCTGAATTACAAGGCGAAAAAATTGATATTATTCCTTGGTCGCCTGATGCGGCAACATTTGTCGTTAATGCACTGCAACCTGCTGAAGTTTCTAAAATCATCCTTGATGAAGATGCTGAACGGATTGAAGTTATTGTGCCAGATGATCAACTTAGCCTTGCTATTGGACGACGTGGACAAAATGTTCGCTTGGCTTCGCAACTAACAGGATGGAACATTGATATTTTAACGGAAAAGGAAGAATCTGAAAATCGTCAAAAAGAATTTACTGAACGGAGTAAATTGTTTATGGAAGCCTTAGAGGTTGACGAAATGATCGGGCAGGTTATGGCATCAGAGGGTTTTTCTTCTATTGAAGAAATCGCCTATATTGATCTTGAAGAAATCGCTTCTATTGATGGTTTTGACCATGATACCGCCGCTGAAATCCAAAGTCGTGCCCGCGAATATCTTGATCATCAAGAAAAAGAACTTGATGAAAAACGCAAAAAACTCGGAGTTTCTGACGAATTGCGAACACTTCCTGGAATGACAAGTGCTATGTTGGTTGCTGTAGGTGAGGATGGTGTAAAAACAATAGAAGACTTTGCTGGATATGCCGTTGATGATTTAGCTGGTTGGAGAGAACGCAAAGAAGGTCAAACACAGAATTTTTCTGGTATTTTAACCCCTTTTGACATTACACGCGCGGATGCAGAAGCTATGGTTTTAGCCGCACGTGTACAAGCAGGCTGGATAGACCAAGCTGATCTTGTTACAGAAAATCCTGTAGAAGATGAAAACTCTGCAGAAAATGAAAAAACAGATGATTTGGATGTGGATACACTTTAAATGAATGAACGGACTTGCATTGTGACTAGAAAAAATGCTTCAGCACAAACGCTGATCCGTTTTGTTATTGGTCCCAATAACCAAATTGTTCCTGATCTTAAAGCGAATTTACCAGGGCGTGGCGTTTGGATTTCTGCCCATCATGCTGTTATTGAGAAAGCAATTAAACAGAAAGCTTTTCATAGAAATTTTAAAACAGATGTTGAGGTTGCACAAAATCTTGTGCATGTTGTTGATACGCTTTTACTAAAAGCCGCTCTTTCAAGCCTTTCCATGGCACGAAAAGCGGGAGCAATTGTTATGGGAGCAACAAAGGTTGATGCTGCTATCCGCTCTGGTAAAGTTATTCTTGTACTTCATGCTAAAGAAACAACGGAAGATGGGAAACGAAAAATTGCACAGGCCATCCATTCAATACAACAACAAACAAATCGGACTATAAAAACCATATCTTTATTTACAAGTGATGAAATGCGAGTGGCTTTTGGCTCTAATCCTGTAATGCACGCGGCCTTATTGGACACAAAAGCTGCTGAGGTATTTCTCAAAACGACATATAAATTGATCAGCTATCGTGACGACAAGCATAGTAAGCCTAGTGAGATGACGGCACAAGCCGTGAAGGAAATACAATGAGTGAAAATAACAACGACAAAACAACAGTCAAGAAGACACTAACTCTCAAGCGGTCTGTCTTGGAAACGAGCACGGTCAAACAAAATTTTAGCCATGGCCGTACGAAGGCTGTCGTTGTCGAAACCAAACGGCGTAAAATTACGCGACCTGATGAAAAAGCTGAAACCCCACAGCCCATTACAAAGCCACATGTGGCCCCCCAGCGCTCTAAGCCGCGTTTTGAGGGAAAAAAGCCTCAAGAATCTGTGACCAAAAGCAATCTTTCATCGACTGAAATGGAAGCGAGACTTCGCGCATTAGAAGAAGCACATATCCAAGAAAGAATAACGCGAGAACAAGCCGAAGAAGAAGCAAGACGCGCTAAAGAGCGTGAAGAAATTTTACAGCAAGAAATTAAAGAAAAAGAAATACATCTCCAACAAGAAGAAGAAATATCGCCAGTACAGGCTCCACCTGTTCCTCCTCTCATTGAACAGACAGATATTCCTATTGCGCCTAAAAACACAACTGTAGTTGAAAAACGCAAAATAGATGAAAATAAAGAGGAAGAACGGCATAGTCGGCGTGCTAATCCTGCTAAATCAGAAATACGTGTACCAAAAGTTGTCAAAGGAGCTGATGAGCGGCGACGCGGAAAGCTAACTCTGAATAGTGCACTGGACGAAGAAGGAAGCGCACGTGGACGCTCAATGGCTGCAATGCGGCGTAGACAGGAAAAGTTTAAGCGTGCACAAAATCAAGAACCAAGAGAAAAAATTTCTCGCGAAGTTGTTCTTCCTGAAACGATTACCATTCAAGAGCTCGCACAACGTATGACTGAGCGTTCTGTTGATGTGATTAAATTCTTGATGAAACAAGGACAAATGATGAAACCTGGCGATGTTATTGATGCAGATGTTGCCGAACTCATCGCTGTTGAATTTGGCCATACTGTTAAACGTGTTTTAGAATCTGACGTAGAGGAAGGTATCTTTAATATAACAGATAATCCTCGAAACATGCAGCAGCGCCCTCCTGTTGTAACCATTATGGGCCATGTTGACCACGGAAAAACTTCTCTTTTGGATGCTATTCGTAAAGCAAATGTTGTTTCTGGCGAAGCGGGAGGTATTACGCAGCATATTGGTGCCTATCAAGTAGAACAAAACGGTCAAAAAATTACCTTTATTGATACACCAGGACATGCTGCATTTACGGCTATGCGCGCACGTGGAGCTCGTGTTACCGATATTGCTGTTCTCGTTGTAGCCGCTGATGATAGTGTTATGCCCCAAACGATTGAATCAATCAATCATGCGAAAGCCGCTGGTGTACCTATCATTGTTGCTATCAACAAAATTGATAAACCAGCTGCGAATGCACAAAAAGTGCGTACAGAACTTTTACAACATGAAGTGTTTGTTGAAACTATGGGCGGAGAAACTTTGGACGTTGAAGTTTCTGCTAAAACTGGTCAAAATCTTGATAAACTTCTCGAAGCTATCCTTCTTCAAGCTGAAATGCTTGATCTGAAAGCAGATTCTCAACGAACTGCAGAGGGCGTTATCATTGAAGCCAAATTGGATCGCGGACGTGGATCTGTTGCAACAGTTCTTGTTCAAAAAGGTACATTACACCCTTCTGATATTATAGTTGCCGGAAATGAATGGGGTCGTGTGCGTGCTTTGATTGATGACCATGGCCGCCATGTCAAAGAAGCCGTTCCCTCTACACCGATTGAAATTTTAGGCATGCAAGGAACGCCACAAGCCGGAGACCGTTTTGCTGTTGTCACACATGAAGCAAAAGCGCGTGAAATTTCTGAATACCGTCAACGATTAGCACGTGATAAAGCTGTTGCGCGGCAAACTGGTTCGCGTGGTTCTCTTGAGCAGATGATGACAAAATTGCAAACGACTGGTGTTAAGGAATTTTCTCTTATTATAAAAGGGGATGTGCAAGGATCAATTGAAGCAATCGCTTCAGCATTGGAAAAACTCGGAAATGATGAGGTTCGTGCGCGTATTGTACATTCTGGTGCTGGAGGAATTACCGAAAGTGATATTTCTCTTGCGGAAGCTTCTAACTCTGCTGTAATTGGTTTTAATGTTCGAGCCAATAAGCAAGCACGTGATTTTGCTAAAACACAAGGAATTGAAATTCGTTATTACAACATCATTTATGATCTTGTTGACGATATCAAGGCTGCCATGTCTGGATTACTCTCACCAGAACAGCGTGAAACTTTCCTTGGTAATGCTGAAATTCTAGAAGTCTTTAACATTACAAAAATTGGAAAAGTTGCAGGATGTCGTGTTACAGAAGGTAAAATAGAACGAGGAGCCGGTGTTCGCCTTATCCGCGATAATATCGTTATTCACGAAGGAAAGCTGAAAACACTCAAGCGCTTTAAGGATGAAGTCAATGAAGTGCAAAGTGGTCAAGAATGTGGAATAGCCTTTGAAAATTATGAAGACATGCGCGCAGGAGACATCATTGAGATCTTCCGTATCGAACATATTAATCGCACATTATAAAATAATCCAATAACTTTACTCTGTTGTAAAATGAAGAAAGTTATTAGGTTTTATACACAATATCTCTTTTCCCTTATCTAAATGGTCAAAAAAAGAGATCTTGTAGCAAGGATAAAACTTTGATGAAAAATGCAAGGCCATCACAACGGCAACTTAGAGTAGCAGAGCAAGTACGTCATGCAATAGCGCATATATTACAGCGTGATATTTTGCTTGATGATATCTTGAAAGATATTGTTATTTCTGTCTCTGAAGTACGTATGTCACCAGATTTAAAAATTGCTACTTGCTTTGTATCACCTCTCAGCACTCTTAAAAATGCTTCTCATACCGATGTTGTTGATACCCTCAATAAACATAGTCGTTTTCTCCGTGGAGAAATCAGTCATGCGTTGCGACAAATGAAATATATGCCTGAACTGCGTTTCCGACTTGATAATAGTTTTGATAATTTTTCAAAAATTGATGCTCTCCTTCGCTCGCCTGAGGTTGCACGCGATCTTCACCATAGTGATAAAGATGAGGATTAAAGATATGGCACGGCAACACAAAAAAAAAGGGCGTCCTGTTTCTGGCTGGGTCATATTTGATAAACCAAAAGGAATGAAATCAACAGAAGCTGTCTCACAAATCAAATGGCTCTTTCATGCACAAAAGGCAGGACATGCAGGAACACTTGATCCTCTTGCTTCTGGTCTTCTTCCCATTGCATTGGGCGAAGCAACCAAAACCGTCCCTTACGTGATGCAAGGCAAAAAAACTTACCGTTTTCATATCGCTTGGGGAGAAGAGCGTTCAACAGATGATCTAGAGGGCGAAATAACGAAAACTTCTCTCAAACGTCCAACACAAGAAGAAATACTTGCTCTTCTTCCTCAATATACAGGTATTATTTTGCAAACGCCTCCGCAATTTTCAGCAATAAAAATTGCCGGAAATCGTGCCTATGATTTAGCGCGTGAAGGGGAAGTTGTTGAAATTCCGCCCCGTGAAGTGGAAATAGAAACTTTCAAATTATTAGAAATGCCTACTAAAAAGCACTCTGTCTTTGAAATAACCTGCGGAAAAGGAACTTATGTGCGCTCTTTAGCACGCGATATGGGACGTGATCTAGGTTGCTATGGGCATATTGCTGATTTAAGGCGTATTTCCGTCGCACCTTTTGATGAAGAAGATCTCATTACATGGGACGAACTAAAAGCGGCCGTTCCGCCAAATAAAAACACTACAGATGAAAATAATCGTTCTTTTGAAAAAAACTTCACAACACTCGATGAGCTCTTAATTGAAACAAGCGCTGCATTGGATTGCCTCCCTCACTATATCCTTAATGAAACTCAAGCACAGAGAATTATAAAGGGGCATTCTATCCTCTTAAGTCATCACAAAGTACCTCTTGACGAAGATGAGATTTTTGTCCTCTACAAAGAACAACTTCTTGCCATTGGCACCCTCGACAAAAGTTTATTTAAACCGAAGCGGATTTTCACAATTTAATCGATTCTTTTCCTCACCTACCTTTTGCGGAAAGATATTTTTCTCTATCAATTAAGAAAAATATGGTACTTTCCATTGTCTATATTTACCGTATTCATATCAAAATTTAAGTCAGTGCTATAAACTAACACCACCACACACTTTTTCCTCTTAATGTCGCAACAATCCTTGCGTTTGAAAGGATTCATAAGAGGCTTTTTATTTCTTATTCAATCGTTTTTTACTCACACTTTAACCCTCATTTGTAATGTGCAAGCGAAGATTTGGACTGATTTACTCTAAATAGATTTGAAACGAGAAAAGCTTAAGATTTTTAGGACTATCACTCAACATGAAAAACGACAAATAATCATTATAAATCAATTTATTAACCATTTAAACAGCAATTTTTTGTTATGATTATGCTAACAAATCGATCGAAATAATATTAACTAACGTATTTAATATTTTACAAAAACTGTTTTAACCCTAAGGGAGATGATCAGAGGAGGCTTTTAAAAGCATCTCATTGGCTTGGGGTATTGTTTGGCGTTCAATCATACGATGCACTCTTATGCCGTTAGGAGCACAATTTAAATGACGCAAACGCTTATTGACTTCTGCATCCGCTTTTGTACGACGATGATTATGGCGTAAATAATCCACCCATGTTGGCATATGATAAGCCTCTGTCCAATATTCAGGTCTTTCAAGATCTCGTAAAAGGACCCACTGACGCGCACCATCACGTAACCGGATATGGCGTCGACGCGTCATCACTTTGAGAAACTCTTCGAGATCATTTTCATGAATTTGATAATCAATCATTATCATGATCGGACCACTTCTTGCTTTGAGGTCGAGTAATAGTTCCGGCTCTCTAAAATGATCAAGAGGATTTAAATCTATCTGAGGAATTTCTTGAATTCTAAATTTTACCCCCGCAAGAGCACCAAAAATCAAGAATAGAGAACAGATACTCAAAGCAATTGTTGGAGAATAACCATCAGCTAAGCCTCCCCAGATTGCACTTCCAATAGCCATCCCCCCATAAGACGCCGTTTGATAAAGTGCTAAAGAACGTGCAACAACCCAGCGTGGTGTAGAGAGTTGTACAGATGTATTAAACAATGATAATGCCAAAACCCAACATAAACCTGCAGGAAATAAAGCGATATGGCTTATAATTAGTGAACGGCTGATTCCCAATAAAAAGCAAGAAAAGGCGAAACCAATAAATGCACTTGCAATAATTGTTTCTGAACGAAAATGATGCCGTACAACTGCATTAATAATACCTGCTATCATGGCTCCTAACCCAAAACAACCGAGCAATGTACCATAAAGAAGGGCACTTCCTCCAAGAACTTTATGCGCAACAATTGGCAAAAGTGCTAAAATAGAAATAGCTCCTATACCAAAAAGGAACGCTCGAACCATAATACTCAGGAGATTAGGTGACATCGCAACATAACGCAAACCATCTGAGACAGCTCCTAACAGCCTTTCTCGTGGCAATGAGTTTTTTTTATAATTCGACTTCCAGAAAAATAACGCACCGATAAGAGGAATATAGCTTATAGCATTAAACAAAAAAGCAGCAGATGCCCCCAAAGTTGCAATGATGGCACCGCCAATAGCAGGACCAACACTCCGCATCAAATTAAAGCCTACACTATTCAAACTAACAGCAGCAGGAATATTTTCCCTGCTCACAATATCTCCTATCGTTGCTTGCCAAGAAGGATTATAAAAAGCTGTACCACATCCAATCAAAAACGTAAAACATAACAAAAGCCAAGGTGTTAGAAATCCCATATAGGCTAAAACAGATAAACTCATGGATATGACCATCATCATAATCTGCGCACACAACATAATTTGACGCCGATTAAAATTATCCGCTAATGCCCCTGCCATCAAAGAAAACATAACAAGTGGTAATGTTGTGGCACTTTGAACAAGCCCCACCATGGAATGCGAAGAACTGATCAACGCCATTAACCACCCTGCTCCAACAGCCTGTATCAGCCCCCCTAAATTAGAAATAAGAGTAGATGACCATAAATTTCGAAATACCGAATTACGAAAAAGTTTTAATGTTGAAATGCTCTGCATCTTTTTCCTCCAAATCGGTATTTATCATCTTTGTTAGCACACACACGCTCATAATCTTTGTATCAAAAGGATGCATAATTCTTAAAAAAACTTCTCATAAAACTCTATTTAAATCAATATTTCAAAACAAAAGCTTTTATTTAAAGAAAGACTTCAAAATGCTGTCAAGGACTAGTATTTTAACCTTCTTTCCTATATAAGGACGAAAATAGGTAAGAGTCTTCGACTCTTCTTGTTTCCTCACAGACCCTTGCTGAACGACATCTCGGCTATGGGTGACTTTATGTTTCTTCGTTTTTGGAAAGGATAATACGATGTCGATTACAGCTGAACGTAAACAAGCTCTTGTCGCAGAATACGCAAATAAAGTTGGTGATACAGGATCACCGGAAGTACAGATTGCTGTACTTTCTGAACGTATTTCTAATTTAACAAACCACTTTAAATCTCACAAAAAGGATAATCATTCTCGTCGTGGTCTTTTGAAGATGGTGTCTCAACGCCGGCGCCTTCTTGATTATCTTAAAGGAGTTGACCAAAATCGTTATCAGACACTTATCAAGAAGTTAGGTTTGCGTCGCTAAAAGAAAAATGGTGGTGGTGTTAAAAAAAACCGCCCATTTTTTCAACGTATTGCTTTTAATTAAAAAATTTAAAAACTGACAAGTTATTATGGGATAGGACTGCTCATCATTTTGCATTTAAGGCAGTTTACTTCTCTCTTCTCGTAACAAAGATAAAAAGTATGTTGTCCACCCCAGAGCTTGGAAATATGCTACGCAAAACCAGAATGTGAGCAATCAAAGATTTAAACACTGGTCATTAAGGATAAAAAATGTTCAAAACGCACAAGATAGAAATTGAATGGGCTGGGCGTCCTCTCACCCTTGAAACAGGGAAAATAGCACGTCAAGCTGATGGTGCAGTGATTGCTACCTATGGAGAAACTATTGTCTTAGCAACCGTTGTATCAGCCAAAAGTCCAAAACCAGACCAGGATTTTTTTCCACTCACTGTTAATTATCAAGAAAAATCCTATGCTGTTGGTAGAATACCTGGGGGCTATTTAAAACGTGAAAGTCGACCAAGTGAAAATGAAACTTTGGTTTCACGTTTGATTGATCGCCCAATTCGTCCCCTTTTCGTTGAGGGATATAAAAATGATACGCAAGTGATTGTTTCCGTTATACAGCATGATCTCGAAAATAATCCCGATATCCTTGCGATGATTGCATCTTCTGCTGCATTGACCCTGTCAGGTGTTCCTTTCATAGGGCCTATAGCTGGTGCCCGCGTTGGCTATTGTAATGGACAATATGTTCTCAACCCTCATATCGATGAAATGCCTGAATCAAAACTTGATCTTGTTGTTGCTGGAACAGAAAGTGCTGTTTTGATGGTTGAATCAGAAGCACAAGAATTACCGGAAGATATCATGTTGGGTGCTGTGATGTTTGGTCACAAAGGCCTTCAACCTGTCCTTGATGCCATTATAAAGCTTGCTGAAGTTGCTGCAAAAGATCCTCGTGATTTTGTTCCTGAAGATCTTTCTGAACTTGAAAAAGCAATGCAGAAAATGGCAGAACAGGATATACGAAAGGCTTACACAATTACTGATAAGCAAGAACGTTATGCTGCAATTGATGCACTAAAGACAGAAATCCTCAATAAATTTATGCCCGAAACAGAAGAAGACTGTAAGTTTAGTGCAGATCAAATTGCAACCGTATTTAAACAGTTGCAAGCAAAGATTGTTCGCGGGAATATTCTTGATACCCAAAAGCGGATTGATGGACGCAATCTTTCTACCGTGCGCCCTATCCAATCAGAAGTAAGTATTTTACCCCGCACACATGGATCAGCACTCTTTACCCGCGGAGAAACACAAGCTATTGTCGTTGCAACACTAGGAACTGGTGAAGATGAACAATATGTTGATTCCTTAACGGGAATGTATAAGGAAACATTCCTTCTCCATTACAATTTCCCACCATTTTCAGTGGGTGAAACGGGACGCCTTGGTTCTCCTGGTCGTCGTGAAATTGGACATGGCAAATTGGCATGGCGAGCAATTCACCCCATGTTGCCAACGAAAGAATCTTTTCCTTATACTATTCGTGCTGTCTCAGAAATCACTGAATCCAATGGATCTTCTTCTATGGCAACGGTTTGTGGGACCTCACTTGCTCTCATGGATGCCGGCGTTCCTTTAGCACGCCCTGTTGCTGGTATTGCTATGGGCTTGATTAAAGAAGGAGAACGCTTTGCTGTTCTATCTGATATTTTAGGGGATGAAGATCATCTTGGAGATATGGACTTTAAAGTCGCAGGAACAGAAAATGGTATTACTGCCTTGCAAATGGATATCAAAATTGATGGTATTACCGAAGAGATTATGAAAATCGCGCTTGAACAAGCCAAAGGTGGACGAATCCATATCCTCAATGAGATGGCAAAAGCTTTAACCAGTGCACGTGCTGAGCTGAGTGAATTTTCTCCACGAATCGAAGTTATGAATATTTCTGTCGATAAAATCCGTGATGTTATCGGCTCTGGTGGTAAAGTTATTCGGGAAATCGTGGAACAAACTGGAGCAAAAATTAATATTGAAGATGATGGTACCATTAAAATTGCTTCTGCTGATGCTAAAACCATTGAAGCAGCAAAACGCTGGATCCATTCTATTGTCGATGAGCCTGAAGTTGGTGCTATCTACCAAGGAACAGTTGTAAAAACTGCAGAATTTGGTGCATTTATAAACTTCTTTGGTTCTCGTGATGGACTCGTTCATATCTCTCAGCTTGCATCAGAACGCGTCACCAAAACAACCGATATTGTGAAGGAAGGTGACAAAGTTTGGGTTAAATTAATGGGCTTTGATGAGCGTGGAAAAGTTCGGTTATCAATGAAGGTTGTTGATCAAAAAACCGGAAAGGAAATCACCGGTGATAAAGTGATGAATGAAGAAAAGTGCGTGGATGAAAAAAAACAACCTGAAAATAAGCACCGCCGCAAGAAAAAAGAAGAGTAAGTTTTTCCTCTTATCGTATCATGAAATGCCATCCCAACATTGGAGTGGCATTTTTCTTTGAAAGAGTCATATGTGTTATTATTTTTGCCTTTTGAAAATCATGAACTCCCGTATCCTAATCCAAACCAATGTTGGTTAAGTTTCGGTTTAACAGAAATCCCAGCTCCAGAATGGGCACAGAATTTAAAAGTTATTACGCCTTGGCGACCAGATTTTTTAAAATTTGTCGATACTCAATTTCACTGCTCTCCTCAAATAGATAAAACCTTCAGCTATGATGGTGCATTTTTACATTTGAGCAAATATCGTGGTTTTAACCAAAATTGTTTTCTTGATTTATTAGAATGCGTTAAACCCAATGGATGGATTGTAATCAGTGGGAATAAAACTGCTGGTGCTGCTTCAATGATGAAGTGGGTCAAAACAATTGTTCCCATCACCAACAAATTGTCTAAAAATCACGGTCTTGTATTTTGGTTGCAAGTTCCTCAACAAATTGAGAGACATAACATTGCACAATTGCGCTCACCACCGCTCACTTTTGGTAAATTTCAAACCACTTCTGGTATGTTCTCACACGGACGTATTGATCCAGGATCCGCTGCACTTGCTTCTTATATGCCCAAAGTTATTTCTGGAAAAACGGCTGATTTTGGTGCTGGATGGGGCTATCTTTCTCACGTTGCGCTTGAAAGAAGTGAAAAACTCACGGCTCTCGACCTTTATGAAGCAGACTACAACGCTTTGAGAGCGGCAAAACAGCACCTTAAATCCATAACAGCTCCTTTTTCAATTCATTTTTATTGGCACGACCTTGTGCATGAACCTATCACAAATCTGTATGACACAATCATTTCAAACCCACCGTTTCACACGCAACAAACGACAGATATTTCATTAGGAAAAAATTTTATTATAAATGCTGCAAAGTGCCTAAAACCAAGCGGCAGCCTGCTTTTTGTTGCAAACCGCCACCTGCCTTATGAAACATTATTAAAAAATATTTTCCGCACAGTGTTGATACATGAACAAGCCCATGGTTTCAAAATTATCGAAGCGCGCAGATAAAGAAAAAAAGCGATAACTCTAAAGAATAAAACGTGAAAGATCGATATCAGCAGCAAGCTCGCCAATAGATTTTCTCACATAAGCGGCATCAATTGTAAAGGATGTTCCAGCTTTATCAGGTGCCGTGAAAGAAATTTCATCCAAAACGCGCTCCATCACTGTTTGCAAACGACGTGCCCCTATATTTTCAATCCTTGCATTTAAATCTACAGCAATATCTGCTAAAGCATCAATTGCATCATCGGTAATTTCCAAATGAACCTCTTCTGTTGCCATAAGAGCAATATATTGTTTAATCAAACTAGCTTCTGGTTCCGTTAGAATACGCCGTAAATCTTCTCTTGTTAAAGGGTTTAGCTCCACACGAATGGGCAAACGTCCTTGAAGTTCCGGTAATAAATCAGATGGCTTAGAAACATGAAATGCACCTGAGGCAATAAAAAGAATATGATCTGTTTTGATTTGCCCATATTTTGTACTAACCGTTGTTCCTTCAACCAAAGGCAAAAGATCACGTTGAACGCCCTCACGCGAAACGGCAGCACTGGCTCCACCATCCCTAGTTGCAATTTTATCAATCTCGTCAATAAAAACAATCCCGTCATTTTCAGCAACACGAAGCGCTTCTTGAATAATTTGATCCTGATCAAGGAGTTTTTCAGATTCATCATCAATAAGCGGCTTAAAAGCATCCCTTACTGTCGTCTTACGAACTTTTGTACGACTACCCATTTTGCCCAAAATATCTGATAAATTCATAATACCCATTTGTGCCCCAGGCATACCAGGAATATCAAAGGTTGAAGCACTATTGCTATTATTATCGGCGACTTCAATTTCAATCTCTTTCTCATCCAATTCACCTTCACGCAATTTTTTGCGAAAACTATCACGGGTAGCGGGACTGGCTGTTTTACCAACAAGGGCGTCTAAAACGCGCTCTTCAGCATTCACGTGAGCCTTTTCTTTTATTTCATCCCGTTTCTTTTCACGCACAAGAGAAATGGCAATTTCAACAAGATCTCGAATAATTTGCTCAACATCACGTCCCACATAACCAACTTCAGTAAATTTAGTCGCTTCTACTTTAACAAAGGGTGCTCCAGAAAGTTTTGCTAATCGACGTGCAATACCAGTTTTACCAACACCTGTTGGCCCTATCATTAAAATATTTTTTGGCATAACTTCTTCACGCATCGGCTCATCAAGCTGTTGTCTACGCCACCGATTGCGCAGTGCGATAGCTACAGAGCGTTTGGCATCATTTTGGCCAATAATAAAACGATCAAGTTCAGAAACAGTCTCACGAGGGGAAAATACAACACACATTTAAATAGCTTTCTCTAAAGAAGATAATTCTGCATCCAATGTTTCAATCGTAAAATGATCATTGGTGTAAACACAAATTTTAGCGGCAATAGCCATAGCTTTACGAGCAATAGTTTCTGCATCCAAATCCAAGTCCATGAGTGCACGCGCTGCTGAAAGAGCAAAATTTCCTCCAGAGCCAATTGCCATAACCCCATCTTCTGGTTCTAAAACATCACCAAGCCCTGTTAGAGCCAAAGTTACTTTCTTATCAGCCACGAGCATCATTGCTTCGAGACGACGCAAATAGCGGTCTGTTCGCCAATCTTTTGCAAGTTCTACACATGCACGCATAAGCTGATCAGGATATTGCTCAAGCTTTGTTTCCAATCTTTCCAGTAATGTGAAAGCATCTGCCGTAGCACCTGCAAAACCAGCAATAACCACTCCGTTCTTTCCAAGACGACGCACTTTACGTGCATTACCTTTCATAATTGTCTGCCCAAGAGAGACCTGACCATCACCGGCCATCACGACTTTTCCACCTTTTCGTACCGTAATAATTGTTGTACCATACATTATGTCTGGCTTATGTTCTGTCATAAGGAGACTCCTTAATATTAACTTTACTTTTTAATATTGATTTCTTTTCATACAATGTAAAACTCAACTACTATTGTCCTATTTAAGAACATATACAGCAAAACACAATGATTCAGCATAACTCAATTTGTTGAAAATGGAAAAATGATATCATTGTTGTCAATGTAAATTACTGCTAAATAGCTTTATATAAACAGTTTGTGCCTTTTAGAGGAAAATTATGAAAAAAATAGCCATAGGGACCTTAGGTGGAACAATTGCAATGACTGCTGATCGTTTTGGTCACATGCAACCGACTTTAACTTCAGATAACCTCATAAAAAGTGTTCCTGATTTAAATAACGTTGCTGATATTCATGCACAAACATTAATGCAAATACCAAGTGGATCTTTATCGTTTCAAATTCTTTTTGAAATAATCGAGTGGGCAAAACAACAAATAAATGCTGGTGCAGAAGGTATTGTTTTAACACAAGGGACTGATACTCTGGAAGAAACAGCTTTTTTTCTTTCTCTTTATTGGAAGGAAGCTGAACCACTCATCATAACCGGCGCTATGCGCATGCCTCATGAAGCAGGCGCAGACGGCCCCGCCAATATTTTAGCAGCCACTCGTGTCGCAGCAGCCCCACAAAGTCGTAACAGGGGCGTTCTTGTTGTCATAAATGATACAATTCATTCACCTTATTGGCTCTATAAAAGCCATACCGTCAAAGTCGAAACATTTCAATCAGGTCTTGCAGGTATTTTAGGAACTATTTTAGAGGGAAAACTTATTTATTTCAATGATCAAAAGCTTTTTCCGACGACGTTTGATCTTCCCCAAAACCACGATCATCAAATTGCACTCCTCTATTCCTCTTTATCATCTGATGCACAATTAATGAAGCTATGCCTTGAAAGTGGGTATTATGCTGGAGTTGTTATTGCTGGTTTTGGTGCAGGACACTGTAGTTTTCAAGAAGCAGACCTTGTACAACAATATGCACAAAAAATACCAATCATTATTGCTAGTCGTTGTTGTAATGGCTCAACAACTCGTATAACTTATGGCTATAAAGGCTCAGAAATCGATATGATTGCTTCTGGTGCTCTCATGTCTGGTTATTTATCAGCCGTAAAAGCGCGTCTACTTTTATGGGCTTTTTTAGCGCAAGGGCACTCATTAGCACAAATCCGTGCAAACTGGAATGACTGGACTATAAGTTAATGAAAAATGATCTATTATCTTAAAGAAGAGAGCATGCAAAACAAAATTTATTTGAAAATCAAGCCGCTCATCTGTCCAATTTTAATCGATTGCTGCGGCAAAAAATTCTCGACCAATACAAATGATTGATACGATTATACAAAAAATTAATCAGGAAGATAATCTGGTCAAATGCGTTTCTGACCGATATTCACCCTATCGTGTTTTTACTGCACAAGAATGGTCAGAGTTTCGTGCAGACACACCTCTTACTTTGACTTTTGATGAAATTAAGCGTTTGCGCTCTATTGATGATCCTATCGATCTTAAAGAAGTCCAACGCATTTATCTTTCTTTATCGCGTTTGTTATCATGCCATGTTGAAGCAGTACAGGAACTTTTTCACAAACGTCAGCAGTTTCTCCATCAAGAAGAGAGTAGAAAAACGCCCTTTATTATTGGAATTGCTGGTTCTGTAGCAGTAGGAAAATCAACCACGGCTCGCATTCTTCAAGAACTGTTGAAACGATGGACATCTAGTCTTAAAGTTGATCTGATCACAACGGATGGTTTTCTCTATCCTAATGCAATCTTACAGCAAAAAAATCGTATGAATCGTAAAGGATTTCCTGATTCCTATGACATTAAAAAATTGCTGTGCTTTCTTTCGGCTATAAAAGCAGGTATCGGAAATGTCCGTGCCCCGCTTTACTCACATATGACTTATGATGTTCTAGAAAATCAGACAATTACCATTGACCGTCCTGATATTTTAATTGTTGAAGGTATTAATGTATTACAGGTCAGTGATCTTCCTAAAGATGGAAAAGCTATTCCTTTCGTATCAGATTTTTTTGATTTTTCAATCTATGTCGATGCCGAAACAGAAGTCATTCGTCACTGGTATTTAGAGCGCTTTAAACGTTTGCGTAAAACAGCTTTTCAAAATCCTGAATCCTATTTTCATCGTTATGCCCTGCTCAGTGAAAAAGAAGCCTCAAAAATCGCTGAGGATCTTTGGCAAACAATTAATTTAAAAAATTTACAAGAAAATATATTGCCAACACGACCACGATCCAATCTCATTCTACGAAAAGGAAAAAATCATTTGGTCGAGTATGTCGCACTTAGACGACTATAAGGATCTCATAACTATGCAGCATTATCACATTCATTTTACCTCAACGCGTATCGATAACAGTTGCCCTATCATCTTGGTAAACCAAAGAACTCTTGCCAACTTATCACTTGATGCGTCAACAACAGCATGGATAAAAGTTAATGACTTTACTGGTAAAGCAGGACAAATACTCTTTGTTCCTCACGAAACGGGGCATTTAAAAAAAGTTTTATTTGGAATTGGAAATGGGAACGATCCCTTTATCACAGGACTGCTTGCTCAAAAACTTCCTGCTGGTCAATGGCATTTAGAAGGTACGACCTCTGATGAAATAAATGCCTATCTTGGATTAGCATTCGGTAGCTATCAATTTAATCGCTATCGTCAAAATTCTTCTTTCAAATCATTGTCTATCCATGTCAATGAGGCCGTTGATCTTAATGAACTCCAACGAATTTATGAGGCTGTCTTTTTTGTCCGTGATCTCATCAATATTCCAGCCAATGATATGACCCCTGATGCTCTCGAAAAAGAAGCACGAAAACTAGGAAAAACCTACGGTGCTCATGTCCAAAGTATTTGTGGAGATGATCTCTTAACCCATAATTTTCCGATGATTCATGCCGTAGGACGAGCAGGCAGTACTGCACCGCGACTGATTGAGTTACACTGGGGGCAAGAACATCATCCTAAAATAACGTTGGTAGGCAAAGGGGTAACTTTTGATACGGGAGGACTCGATATTAAATCAGCCAATAACATGTTGCTTATGAAAAAAGACATGGGGGGTGGAGCAAACGTTTTGGGATTGGCTAAACTTATCATGGATGCCAAATTGCCTTTCCGTCTACGTATTTTGATTCCAGCTGTAGAAAATGCAATTTCTGCGAATGCTTACCGACCAAGTGATATTCTCAAAAGTCGTAAAGGCTTAAGTGTTGAAGTAGGTAATACAGATGCTGAAGGGCGACTTGTCCTTGCCGATGCGCTCGCCTATGGTGATGAAGAAAGTCCACAATTCATGCTTTGTATGGCTACTTTAACAGGGGCAGCGCGTATAGCATTAGGACCAGATCTCCCCGCATTTTATTGCAATGATTCAATATGGGCACAACAAATCTCTGAATCTGCTCACGCTGTTTTTGATCCTCTTTGGCAAATGCCCCTTTGGAAACCTTACCAAGAGATGTTATCATCACCAATTGCTGATCTTAACAATGTAACTGGAAATAGCTTTGCTGGCTCTATAACGGCTGCTTTATTTCTTAATTCTTTTGTTGAAAAAGCTGAACATTTTGCGCATTTTGATCTTTATGGATGGATTCCAAAAGAAAAACCAGGATACCCTATTGGTGGATCAGCACAAACTATTCGTGCCCTTTATAATATTTTTAAAAATGAAGTTTGACACACAATATCCACAAAGATAGACAATTTTACATCTTAAAGAATAATTGCAATCGTCTTAAACTGTGTTCTTAGTTTTGTTTGAGGATAAAAAACTTACCAATAGAGTTTTCATGAGTTTGTTTAAAAGTAAGAAGTAACAAAATGGAAGCAAAAAGATGACCTCTAAAGACCCAAGGCTTTATGCATTCAGAGATGATCTAGCAGATCAACGTCTTGAAACAGAAATTACAGCCCAGCGCTTTGTTCAAGGTGAAAAAAAACGTGTTAATACAGCGGTCGCTGGACTTTTTAAAGAAAATAGTAAAAAAAGTGAAAGACAAACAGAATGCTTATTGGGAGAAGAACTTCTCATTTTTGAACAAGGGGAAACGATGTCGTGGGGGCAATCCCTTAAAGATGGTTATGTTGGTTATATTGATACAACAGCCCTTTGTACATCAACTATAAAACAAACGCATATAGTTTCAGTCCCACGTACATTTAAATATTCACACGCTGACTTACGTGGACCAATAGTGTCTCCGTTATCTATGGGAAGCAAAGTCAGTGTTGTTGATGAAATTGAAGTCCGTGACACAATGTATTCTATTCTTGAAAATGGAACAGCAATCATTACGAGCCATCTCAGCCCCATTGGACGTGTATACGAAGATTATGTCACAGTTGCAGAAACCTTTATCCGTACACCTTATCTTTGGGGTGGTGTCAGCGGTTTTGGAATTGATTGTTCGGGACTCATTCAACTCTCTATGATGATGACTGATCAAATAGTTTTACGTGACACCGATATGCAGCAAGAAACTATAGGCAGTCCTCTTACAGATACTGATAAACTTCAACGAGGCGATTTAATTTTTTGGAAAGATCATGTTGCTATTATGGTTGATCATGAAAATATTATTCATGCAAATGGTTTTTCCATGGACGTTATGATCGAGCCATTAGAAGAGGCAATTACGCGTATAGCTAAAAAAAATCAATATCCCATCGCAAAACGTCGTCCAATGCAAGAAACTTAATACATGCCTCCTATAAAAAATAATATCTTTCTCATATTATTTATATTTCTCGTTTATATACTTATTTATGGAGATTTTTTCTTTATCTCTCATACTATATAAGGTACAGTAATATAATTCCCTAAGAAGTCTTCTTTTCATGTGTTTCTTTTATATTTAATTATTCATTAACCATATGTTTTATTTGTTTTAAAATTGTTTTTCAAATTACATACCACTCTTTTTATTCGTACGTTATTGAACATTTTTTTGATTGAGAAATTGTATAACATCAAGAAAAATAAAAGAAAATTTATGGTTATAAAACAATATGTTATTATATAATCATGTATTACAATAATAATTTAAGCTTTTGGTCATGTAAAACGATCTCTAACAACAAATACAAAGCGTTCTTTTTTAAAGCATTTTTGAAATTTTTCCTATTATCGATATCTCATGAAATAAATACTCCTGATATCTCTCAGTGCATCCAAACCCATCTCACAATGATACGCGTGAAAAGGCATCATTATACACTTTGCCAATTCTCAATGTTACGATGACCCTTGGCTACTGGAGAGTGTTCTTTCAGTACGTATTTTATTTCTTTCTTAAATAATTTTATCCACATGACTTTCCCCGCTTGGAACGTACAAAAGAATGGTTTTGGTTAATTTAATATAAAACAGATTTGAAATGAAAAAAAATTACGACTCTGGACTTTTACATTCAACATAAAAATTATAAATTATCATTTTAAATCAATATATTGAATTATATTTAAACAATATTTTCTTCTTATAACACATTAAAGAAGATGATTTTTCAATACCTGAACCAATGGTTTATCAGCATCAGGCATAGGGTATTTATCAAGATCATTAACAAAAACCCATTCTAAATTTTGCCCCTCTCGTCCTTGCGCAACTCCCTCATAATGATAACAAAGATACAACGGCATCAAGAGGTGAAATGTTGCATAGCTATGGCTTGCAAACGTTAAAGGTAATAAATTATTTGCCTGAACATACACACCAAGCTCTTCTTCTAGTTCACGAATCAATGAAATTTCTGGAGTTTCACCTTGCTCAACCTTTCCACCAGGAAACTCCCATAAACCAGCCAGCGATTTTCCTTCAGGACGCTTGGTAAGCAAAACACGATTATTTTGATCTAACAGTGCACATGCAACAACAAGAAGAAGGGAACTTTTTATACACATATCACTCTCCAATGAGAATATAAAGATAACTGTCTCTTTCTAGTATATTCCCTTACCTCAAAAAGAACTCACATATCTCATTCTCTTAAAAAAATAATCGGCAGTTAAATATAGAGAGTGCATCCTTTAACTTCTGTAATCACTATTGATCATAACGTACTCTTTTGTTAAATCGCAAGACCAAACCGTCGCCGTGCTCTTACCTAAACCGATATCAACACGAATTGTGATGTGCTTACCTTGCATATAAGTACCTATTGTCTCTTCACAATACTCAGGATCTCGTACGCCATTCACGGCCACACGATGCTCACCAAACCAAATCGTCAATAGATCACGATCGACTTCAACACCGGCCTTCCCAACTGCCATAACGACCCGCCCCCAATTCGCATCTTCACCAGCAATAGCCGTTTTTACGAGCGGTGAATTTGCAATTGATAAAGCAATAGTTTTAGCTGCATTGTTTGTTGTAGCCCCCATCACATTAACCTCAATTAAATGACGAGCACCTTCGCCATCACAAACAACTTGTAGTGCAAGTTCATGCAAAAGTGCACTCAATTGTTTCACAAAAACTCCATAACGCGGATCAGATTTACTTGTAAGACATGGGAAATGTTCTTTTCCTGTCGCAAACAACATAAGCGTATCTGAAGTTGAGGTATCGCTATCAACAGTAATTGAATTGAAAGAACCCTCAACTGCCTCTGATAACATGGATTGGAGTACATCCGAAGAAATAGTAGCGTCACTAACCACAAACGACAGCATTGTCGCCATATCGGGTGCAATCATACCAGCACCTTTTGCAATCCCGTTAATGGTGACAGTCTCGCCTCCACAATCAAATCTGCGTGTAGAAAGTTTTGGAAATGTGTCCGTTGTCATTATGGCTTTTGCAGCTTCCAACCAATTTCCCTCTTCTGCTGTCTCTGCCATAGTTGGTAAAAGATTCACAACGCAAGAAGCATCCATTGGCTCACCAATAACCCCCGTAGAAGCTATAAAAATTTCATCTCCTCTAACCTTTAAAGCGTTCGCTGCTGCACAGATGATTTCATTGGTTGTGTGCTTTCCTTTGCTTCCTGTAAAAGCATTTGCATTTCCAGAATTCACAACAACACCCCTCGCCACCCCATGAGGAAGCGATGCACGACAATGCTCTACAGGAGCAGACGGACATTTTGAACGGGTAAAAACACCGGCCACACTCACTGGCTTATCGAATATGATGAAAAGAAGATCTGTACGATCTTTATATTTAATCCCAGCTTCAGCTGTTGCTATCCGTACCCCAGATAAGGGAGAAAGCTCCTGGATCTTTTGAGGCGACAAAGGAGAAATTTTCAAAACCACAATATGCTCTCTGTAAAAATAAATGAAATGATTGCAGATCAATAACCCCTCATAGAAAACTGCTAGGCTTTTTGAACAAAACTAACCTAGCAAATTATCTATTAAAGAGGCTATCCACTTATTTTTCCTAGCTATTCTGTATCTTCTTCATCTGATGTCTCATCGGGAAGTAGCGTCCCATTTTGATGAAGCGATTCCATGATTTTTGTAACATTAGGATCAGGGTATTTCACATCCATCTTGCTACGCAAATCAACAATCAGTTCTTGATAGCGCTTTTTTATCAGCTGTGTCCGTAACATCTCTTTAACATCATCAAATGCAGGAGGTTGTTTCAAACGACGATCTTCTAATTTAATAATATGCCAACCAAAAGGACTTTCAACGGGTTGTTTAGTGTATTCGCCAATTTTCAAACCAAATGCAGCATCTTCAAAAGGCTTGACCATTTGACCATGGCTAAAATAACCAAGATCACCCCCAACGGCAGCAGAACCATCTGTTGAACTTTTCTTTGCAATCTCTTCAAAATTTTCGCCTTTATTTAAATGCTTAATGATAGCTTCAGCTTCTTTTCTCGTTTTGACCAAAATATGACGCGCTTTAACCTCATCTTCTTTAGGTAAAGCAGCGACTTCTTGCTTATAAAGAGCTTCCAAATCAGTATCCGAGATTTTGTCAACAATCGCCTGTTTAAAATAAAGCTGTTGAAGAACATTGTCACGCATGACTGCCATACGTTTATCGTAAGCTTCTGTCTTATCAAGACCTTTGCTTCTTGCTGCTTTTGCAAGTGCCTGCATATCTAAATAAGCTTTTAGAACCATCATACGGCGTTGTTCATCAGGAAAACGTGCTAAATTAGGATTTATTTCAAGCGCTAAATCATCCAATTGGCCTGCTGTAATATTTTTCCCATCAATAACCGCCATAACATGAGAAGGAGAAACGGCTTTTTCAGAAGCTTTCTCCAAAGTCTTTAAATCATTCGACGATGAATTCAAACCTTCTTGGGCTCTCACCCCTAAACTTGTACTTGCCAATAAAGTTGATGCTAAAAAAAGCGTGATAAAGTTAAATTTCATAAATATACTCCTTAAAAATGAAGGCAGGTTCAAGATTCCAATTTTCTTTACCATAACACTTTAACCTTTAAACATAGAGAAATAAATTAGTAATTTTATTTTAAAAAAGTATAAAATTGTCCTTTTATCTGAGTTGCTCCAATCCTATCTAATGCAGATGAAAAACATGATAATAGAGAAAAATGACATATTGTATCTTAAATTACTTTGTATTGTATCAGTTAAATAGCGTACCTAAAGTTGACATAGAGCGCTTAGCCTCTTATCTCTACTTTACAATTAAAGTGAAAAATTGCACACCAACAAGTATAATGGTACCATCTGCATTTCATGATGTCTCTAATCATATCAGATAACTTGAAGAAAATGTAGAGTATGGGGAAAGCGTATGAATTACCCAACAAGAGTGACAACAATTAAAAGAAAGGGCCAGAGATGGTCAGTTTAGGTGTTTTTGCCCGTAAGTTTTTTGGTTCAGCTCATGAGCGACGTCTCAAAGCACTCCGCCAAAAAGTTGTACAAATTAATGCTTTGGAAGAACAATTTGTAAAATTAAGTGATGAGCAGCTTTGCCAAAAAACAGATGCCTTTCGTAAACGTCTTAGTGAAGGTGAAAGTGTTGATTTGCTCTTACCAGAAGCTTTCGCAACTGTTCGTGAAGCCGCAAAACGTGTTTATGACATGCGTCCTTTTGACGTGCAACTTATTGGTGGAATGGTCCTTCACGACTGTGGCATAGCTGAAATGCGTACTGGTGAAGGTAAAACATTAATGGCAACTTTACCAATTTATCTCAATGCATTGGAAGGTAAAGGCGTTCATGTTGTGACAGTAAATGATTATCTCGCCAGTCGTGATGCTGAAACAATGGGAAAAATTTTTAGTTTTCTAGGGCTTACAACAGGCGTGATTCTCCATGATCTTGATAGTGATGCCCGCCGAGAGGCCTATGCATGCGACATCACCTATGCCACAAATAATGAACTAGGTTTTGATTATTTGCGTGATAATATGGCCTTTGATCGTAGTCAAATGGTCCAACGTGGACATCATTACGCAATTGTTGATGAAGTTGATTCGATTCTTATTGATGAAGCCCGTACACCCCTTATTATTTCTGGTCCTCTAGAAGATCGTACTGACTTCTATAACCTTATTGATACATTTATTCCTGCCTTAACTCCAGAAGACTATGAAATAGACGAAAAACAAAAAACAACGACTTTTACCGAAGTTGGTACTGAAAAAATTGAAAAAATGCTCGAACAAGCTGGACATCTTAAAGGTGAAAGTCTTTATGACATAGAAAATGTCGCTATTGTTCATCATGTCAATAATGCTCTAAAAGCTCATAAACTGTTTGCTCGCGATAAAGATTACATTGTTCGCAATGATGAAATCGTTATTATTGACGAATTTACAGGGCGAATGATGCCTGGGCGGCGTTATTCTGAAGGACTTCATCAAGCGTTAGAAGCTAAGGAGCATGTTGCTATTCAACCAGAAAACCAGACACTTGCTTCCATCACTTTCCAAAATTACTTCCGTATGTATAGGAAATTATCTGGAATGACTGGAACTGCAACAACAGAAGCCGAAGAATTCAGAAATATTTATGGTCTTGACGTTGTTGAAGTCCCTACAAATTTGCCAATACAACGTATTGATGAAGATGATGAAATTTATCGAACAGCAGAAGAGAAATATCGGGCAATTGTGCGTGATATCCGTCAAGCACACGAAAAAGAACAGCCTATTCTTGTTGGAACAACCTCTATTGAAAAATCAGAACAATTGGCAGAGCGTTTGCGAAAAGAAGGCATTACCGATTTTAGAGTCTTAAATGCTCGCTATCACGAACAAGAAGCATACATCATTGCGCAAGCAGGAGTTCCTAGAGCTCTCACCATCGCAACCAACATGGCAGGACGCGGTACGGATATACAACTTGGTGGTAATGTTGAAATGCGCATCCGACAAGAGTTACAGGATATCCCCGAAGGTCCAGAGCGAACAGCTAAAATTGAAGAAATAAAAAAAGATGTTCAGAAGCTTAAAGACAAAGCTTTAGCGGCTGGTGGTCTTTACGTCATTGCGACGGAACGTCATGAAAGCCGTCGTATTGATAACCAGCTTCGTGGACGTTCTGGTCGCCAAGGCGATCCAGGTCGCTCAAAATTCTTTCTTTCTCTTCAAGATGATCTTATGCGTATCTTTGGCTCCAATCGTATGGATGGTATGCTGCAAAAACTTGGATTGAAAGAAAATGAAGCTATTATCCATCCATGGATTAATAAAGCCCTTGAAAAAGCACAAAAAAAGGTCGAAGCACGAAACTTTGAAATTCGTAAAAATCTGTTAAAATATGATGATGTCATGAATGATCAACGCAAGGTTATTTTTGAACAGCGTATGGAGATCATGGACGCAGATGATTTATCAGAAATGATCCTTGAAATGCGCAATGAAGTCGTAGAGGATCTCGTAGAGGCTTGTATTCCATCAGGGACATATTCTGAAAAATGGGATGTAAAAACTCTCGAAGAAGAACTTCAACAACTCTTTAATCTTGAGCTTCCAGTAGAAGAGTGGGCAAAAGAAGATGGAATTGCCGAGGAGCAAATTTTGGAGCGTGTATCAGATGCTGTTACAAAACTTGAAAATGAACGTACTGAACGCTATTCTCCAGAAGTTATGGCTTATTTTCACAAGGCAGTATTGCTCGAAACTATTGACACGTTATGGCGTGAACATCTGGTGAGTTTAGACCATTTGCGTTCTGTTGTTGGTTTTCGTGGTTATGCGCAGCGGGATCCGCTCAATGAATATAAGACAGAATCTTTTGAACTCTTTCAAAGTATGTTGAGAAATTTGCGCCGAATTGTCACTTCTAAGCTTATGCGCTTTGAAATCATTCAACAACCTACAGAACCGACCATGCCTGAGCAAACTGATGCTACTTCTTCTGTCTTTAATGATCAAAGTCAAGAAAATGCTCCCACCTTATGGGCACGATCACAAGAAAATAGATTTGTTAATCCACAAGATCGTGACCCTAATGATATAACCACATGGGGAAAAGTTGGACGTAATGAGCGTTGTCCTTGCGGTTCAGAGAAAAAATACAAACACTGTCATGGAGCCTTTGTTTGAAAAGCAAACTATGAAAATGAATAAAAAGCGAAATTATGAGCAAGAATTGCGCACAGCTGGTTTAAGAGTAACACGTCAACGACGAGTTATTCTTGATATTTTGACTGACACAAATGACCATCCCAATGCATTTGAAATTTTTCAGCGTGCAAACAAAATAGATTCGAGTATTTCACTCTCAACTGTTTATCGAACCATGAAAACATTAGAAGGAAATGGAACAATTCATCGCCATAGCTTTAGTGGTGGTCCATCTCGTTTTGAGCAAGCAGATGGGCAACATCATGATCATCTCATTGATATAGAAACAGGACAAGTTATCGAGTTTCATTCTGATGTTATTGAAAAGCTTCAAGAGGAAATTGCAAAGTCCCTTGGCTATGATATTATTCATCACCGCCTTGAACTTTACGGAAAAAAAAACTCTTAAAAAAGTGATTATATATCATTAGATAAAATACCTCAGGTAAATCGAGTTTTATAAAAATTTACCTTTAAGATATAATAGTTTCCATTGGCAAAAAAAAATTTTTGCTCTATTACCCCTTTTTGTATGATGCTATACGGTAATTCATTGTCAGTATTATAACAAAAAATCATTGCAACAAAATATTATAAAAATTGTATTATGAAAAATTAGGCCAATATTATCATGGTTTCCTTGCCACAAGATCGTATGAGACAGCTTGAAAAGCGCTTTGAAATAATTGAAAGCCAAATGACGACTAATCCAAATGCTGAAACATATGTCAAATTAGCTTCTGAATATGCAGAACTACAACCCGTTATTGCCTCTATACGCGCATTAAATGCTCTTTACAAAGAGATTACAGAATTAGAAACAATTATCAATGATAAACAAACAGACGTAGAGATGCGTAATCTTGCCCAAGAAGAGCTACCATTGTTATATAAAAAAGTAGAGCAATTTGAAAAAGAACTCCAGATTCTGCTTTTGCCTAAAGATGTTGCTGATGAAAAAAACGCTATTGTTGAAATTCGAGCAGGAACGGGTGGATCAGAAGCAGCACTTTTTTCCGGTGATCTTTTCCGTATGTATGAACGTTATGCCCATGCTCACCATTGGACAGTAGAAGTTATTTCACTCAGTGAGGGAGAAGTTGGCGGATATAAAGAGATTATTGCTACTATCTCAGGAAAAGGTGTCTTTTCTAAATTGAAATATGAATCAGGGGTTCACCGTGTGCAACGCATCCCCGAAACAGAAACCGGTGGACGTATCCATACATCTGCTGCTACCGTTGCAGTCCTTCCGGAGGCTGAAGAAATTGATATTGATATTCGCCCTGAAGATATTCGTATTGACACAATGCGTGCATCTGGAGCAGGAGGACAGCATGTTAATACAACGGATTCAGCTGTTCGTATCACGCATATTCCAACAGGAATTATGGTCGTACAAGCAGAAAAATCACAACATCAAAACCGAGCACGAGCCCTTCAAATTTTACGGGCACGCTTATTCGATATCGAACGACAAAAAGCGGAAAGTGAACGTTCAGCTTCTCGTAAAAGCCAAGTTGGTTCTGGTGATCGTTCAGAACGTATTCGTACCTATAATTTTCCACAAGGACGTGTCACGGATCACCGTATTAATCTAACCTTGTATAAGCTTGATCGCATTCTAGAGGGAGATCTTGATGAGCTTCTTCATGCACTCATCTCAGATCATCAAACAACACTGCTTATGGAAATGGATAATAATTGAGCGAATATTCTTTCAAGAATGTCATCCAACGAATGCAAGAAAAATTGCGCACGAAAGGAATTGCTGAAGCCGATCTCGATGCGAAAATACTCGTTGAATGGATAACAGGAATAAATGCTGCTGAAAGAATTTCTAAACCAGATATGCATCTGTCTTCTGAGCATATTATACAAATAGAACAGGCTCTACAACGGCGTATTGCAGGAGAACCTGTCTACCGTATTATAGGAGCACGAGAATTTTATGGTATATCTTTTGCATTGTCTCAAGAGACGTTAGAACCTCGTCCTGATACAGAAGCGCTAATAGATCTTGTTCTCCCTTTTCTCCAAAAACAGGTCGAAAATTCGAGAAGAACAAGATTCCTTGATATGGGAACAGGAAGTGGCGCCATTGCCATTACACTCCTTAAACAAATTCCCCAATCCTATGCGGTGGCAGTCGATATTTCTGAAGATGCCCTTAAAACAGCGAAAAAAAATGCAAAAAACGCTGAAGTAGCACACCGCTTCACACCTCTTCTTAGCGACTGGTTTGATGCGGTCGCAGATCGCTTTGATTTCATTGTTTCCAATCCACCTTATATTCCCGCACAAGATATCGAAAAACTTGCAAAAGAAGTGCGCTTACATGACCCATTACGCGCCCTGATAGGAGGGGAAGATGGACTTGATTTTTATCGAAAACTCGCCCATGAATCAGCCCACTACTTAAAAGAAAACGGCTATGTCGCTGTTGAAATTGGTTACTCTCAAGAAAATGAAGTCTGTAATTTATTTGAAAAAAATGGTTTTCAATGTTTAGAAGTGCGTAAAGATCTAAGTGGAATACCCCGCGCACTTCTATTTGCATGCAAACATTAAAATTCCCAATCATCATCCGTGGTAGCAACCGCCTTGCCAATGACATAAGAAGAACCTGCCCCTGAAAAAAAGTCATGATTTTCATCAGAGTTTGGTGATAAAGCTGCCAAAATAGCGGGATTAACACGACAAACCTCAGGGGGAAAAAGAGCTTCAAAACCTAAATTCATTAAAGCCTTGTTAGCATTATAATGAAGAAAAATTTTAACATCTTCTGTCAATCCAAGTGCATCATAAAGATCTTCAGTATATTTGCACTCGATATTATAAAGATCAAAGAGCAGGTTAAAAGCAAAATCTTTAATTTCTTTCTTTTTGGCTTCATCAAGCTTTGCAAAGCCCAATTGGAATTTATAACCTATATAATAACCATGGACTGCTTCATCACGAATGATTAATCGAATGAGATCTGCTGTATTGGTCAACTTAGCGCGACTGGCCCAATACATGGGCAAATAAAAACCAGAATAAAATAAAAAGCTTTCCAGCAAAGTCGAAGCAATTTTTTTCTTAAGTGGATCATTTGCTTCATAACGCTCAAGTACTAATCTAGCCTTTTTCTGCAAATGAATATTTTCTTCTGACCATCTAAACGCATCATCAACTTCTACCGTCGAACAAAGGGTTGAAAAAATAGAGGAATAAGAACGTGCATGAACCGCTTCCATGAAAGCAATATTCGTCAACACTGCCTCCTCATGCTCTGTTATTGCATCAGCCAGAAGCGAAATGGCTCCAACAGTATTTTGAATTGTATCTAAAAGCGTTAGTCCTGTAAAAACACGAATTGTTAATTTACGTTCTTCATCTGTTAAGCTTGACCATGAGGGAATATCATTGGAAAGTGGAACCTTCTCAGGTAACCAAAAGTTCCCAGTTAAGCGGTTCCATACTTCAAGATCTTTCTCATCATGTAATCTATTCCAATTAACAGCGCACACAACAGGATTTTTGGTTGCAATCTTTGTCATATGATGATCTCCTATAAACTGCACGAAACACAGCCATCAACTTCTGTTCCACTTAATGCTACTTGCCGTAATCGTACATAGTAAATACTCTTTATACCCTTTTTCCAGGCATAAATTTGTGCGCGGTTAATATCACGTGTGGTAGCGGTATCAGGAAAAAATAATGTCAATGAAAGACCTTGATCAACATGCTGTGTTGCTGCAGCATAGGTATCTATAATTTTTTCAGGACCAATCTCATAAGCATCTTGGTAAAAATTCAAATTCGTATTATCCATATAAGGAGCGGGATAATAAACGCGTCCAATTTTTCCTTCTTTGCGAATTTCAATTTTTGAAGCAATTGGATGAATAGAAGAAGTGGCATGATTAATATAGGAAATAGATCCCGTAGGTGGAACTGCCTGCAAATTACGGTTATAAAGCCCATACTCAATGACTAATTTTTTGAGTTCCTGCCAATCCTTTTGATCTGGGATAACAATATTGTTCCGTGCAAAAAGCTCTTGCACAAGCGCAAATTGCGGTTTCCATTCTTTTTCAATATATTTTTCGAAAAAACGTCCATCTGCATAAGCTGATTTTTCAAACCCTGCAAACATTTCTTGACGTTCACGTGCAATCAAATTGGAAGCCCGTATGGCGTGATATGTCACAATATAAAAATATATATTGGTAAAATCTATCGCTTCTGGAGATCCATAATAGATCTGTTCACGCGCTAGAAACCCGTGCAAATTCATTTGTCCCAAACCAATCGCATGACTTTCAGCATTGCCTTTCGCAATGGAAGGCACACAGGCAATATTGCTCATATCCGAAACCGCAGTAAGGGCACGAACAGCAGATTCCACGGTCTGTCCGAAATCAGGACTTTCCATTGCTTTGGCAATATTCATGGATCCAAGATTACAGGATATATCACTTCCAATCGTGCGATAAGTTAAATCTGTCTCCAGTTCACTTGCCTCACTCACCTGCAAAATTTCTGAACATAAATTGCTCATACTTATGCGCCCAGCTATTGGGTTCGATCGATTAGCAGTATCCTCAAATAAAATATAGGGATAACCCGACTCAAATTGAATTTCCGCTAATGTCTGGAAAAAAACGCGTGCACTTATTTTCTTTTTACGAATCTTTGCATTATCAACAAAAGAACGATAATGCTCCGTTAAAGAAATATCGCTAAAGGGCTTACCTGTCACACGCTCGATATCATAAGATGAGAAGAGATACATATCCTCATTATTCCGTGCAAGCTCAAAAGTAATATCAGGAATAACGACACCAAGCGAAAGCGTTTTGATTCTAACTTTTTCATCAGCATTTTCACGCTTTGTATCCAAAAACTTCATAATATCTAAATGGTGAGCATGCAAATAAACAGCTCCAGCCCCCTGTCTTGCCCCAAGCTGATTGGCGTAAGAAAAAGAATCTTCCAAGAGTTTCATCACCGGTAAGACTCCTGAGGACTGATTTTCTATTTGCTTAATTGGTGCCCCAGCTTCCCGCAAATTCGTTAAACAAAGCGCCACACCTCCACCACGTTTTGAAAGCTGCAAAGCCGAATTAACCGAACGACCTATCGATTCCATATTATCTTCAACACGTAGCAAAAAACACGAAACCAATTCACCACGTTGTTTTTTCCCAGCATTTAAAAATGTCGGTGTTGCCGGCTGAAAACGTCCTGTAATAATTTCATCCACAAAACTTTCAGCAAGAGCTTTATTCCCTTGTGCCAAATATAAAGCTACAAGACAAACACGATCTTCATAACGTTCAAGATAACGTTTCCCATCAAAAGTCTTTAATGTATAGCTGGTATAGTACTTAAATGCGCCTAAAAAGGTAGGAAAACGAAACTTAAATGCATAAGCACGTTTAAAAAGCTTTTTAATAAAAGAAAAATCATAAAGCCCAAATAAAGCTTTTTCATAATAACCTTCTTCTATTAAGTAGTCTATTTTTTCCTTCAGGTTATGAAAAAAAACTGTATTTTGATTAACATGCTGAAGAAAATATTGCCGTGCGGCAAGCCTATCCATATCAAATTGAATATGACCATTTTCATCATAAAGATTAAGCATTGCATTCAGCGCATGATAATCAGTAATCTGATCCGATTTCTGCGATTGCCCTATACCAATTGTTTCCAAAATCTTTCCAATCCCTTTTTTACATAAATAACGTCTTCATCAGTTCCACGCAGCTCAAAACGATAAAGGCAAGGTACACAACATTTTTCAGCAATGATTTTACTTGCTAAATTATAATAACAACCAAAATTACGATTCCCACCACCAATGACACCACGAATTAATTTTCGGTTCTCAGCTTCATTAAGAAAATGGATAACGGCTTTCGGCACTGCTCCTCTTCCTTCACCATCTGCATATGTAGGAACAACCAGTACATAAGGTTCACCAACCAATGCAGAAGGCTTTCTTTTATCAATTTTGAAGAGTCGTTGACCAAGTTGCGAGACAAAATGTTCTGTATTACCCGTTGCACTCGAATAATAAACAATAAGCCCCATTAAGCACAAAGACCACTAATCATATCTGGTCTAAAACCAGACCAATGATTTTCACCACAAACAACGACAGGAACCTGACGATACCCCAGAGATTGAACAAAATTGTATGCTTGTTCATCACAAGAAATATCAACAACACGATAATGAATGCCTTTTGCATCAAAAGCGCGGCGTGTAGCATCACATTGGACACAAGATGGTTTGCTATAAATAGTGATCGACATTTTCTTCAACTTTCACAATTCCAAACAATCAACCCTAAAAGGTCAATCTAATAATTTTATAAGTACTCAAGAATAACAAAAAACAGAAATTGTACGCAAAACATGTGGTTACTTTCAAATAGTACACAGCTTCTTGAACATAACAGAATTCCTCATCAAATAACTTCAAAGACTATGATGAGAATAAGCGATTATTCTATAACTTAAATGGCAAAGCCCCCCAGTTATAAAACAATCTTTTGCTTGCATTACAATTCCCTCCTGCTGTCTAAAAACTAACGTTCTAAACTACCGTTTTTCAAGAGCTCTGTTTTACTCTTTTACGGCAAAAATCAATTACAAAAACGAAAGGAATCCTTCCAAAAGAGATCCTTCAGCAAAAACACTGCTATGCCCTTGGTCAATAAACTCTTTACAATAATGGAAATAACTTAGATACCAAACGAAACACACTAACACCCTCTCTTGTGCTTATTTAGAATCACCAATCATTTTGATACTATATATAGTATATACTCTCTCTCTTTCGTCAAGGTGAATTCAATTATTATTTTTAATTTTCCACGATCTTCACACTAAAATTTTCAGTCCTCAAAACTATGTAATAATATAACATTTTATTGACAAACGTTATATTATTACATAGTTTTCAAAATAATAAGCAACGATGGTAAAAAATATGGATCTGCACTTCAATAAGACAACATTAGGCTATGGAAATAGAATAGCAATAAAGAACTTTTCAGCAAAGTTAAAAGCTGGTTCATTGGTCGCAATAACAGGCGATAATGGCGCTGGAAAATCGACACTGCTAAAAGCCATCGCCGGATTGATTAAACCTCTTAAGGGAAAAATTACAAAACCAAAAAAAAGCCGTATTGCTTATCTTTCTCAGCAATGTGATGTAGATCAAACATTTCCAATTGATGTGAAAACGCTTGTAAAAACAGGACTGTGGTCTTTTTGTGGATTATGGAAAAGCCAGCGCCTTTATGATTCTAAGATTCAAAATGCGCTTGAAACGGTTGGGCTTACAGAACTAGCACCCCGTTCGCTTGAAACATTATCAGGCGGGCAATTACAACGCGCTCTTTTTGCACGTATCATTGTGCAAGATGCCAATATTATTTTGCTTGATGAACCTTTCAATGGTGTAGATCATAATACCCAAAAAGACCTTCTTACACTGATCACATACTGGCAACAGCAAGGACGCACAGTTCTCGCAGCACTCCATAACCCTCTCATCGTGCAAGAATTTTTCCCCCAAATGATTCAAATTAATCAACAAAACGCCTTTTATGGAAAAACAACACAGTTTTTTAACAACACTATTCATCACGTTATGCCACCTCTCACATCCAATTCTTTTCCTATTAGCGCACAAAAACAAAATCTTCCCATCAATGATCCTCTCTTTCTTAGGTTATAAGACGTGTATGCATTTTTTCTTGCCCCCTTTGTTGATTTCCAATTTATGCAAAACGCCCTTATCGGTTCTATTTTCCTGTCTATTAGCGCTTGTCCTGTTGGTGTATTTTTGATGCTCCGTGGAATGAGCTTGATAGGAGATGCTATCTCTCATGCCATTCTTCCTGGTGTTGCAACTGCTTTTCTGATTTGTGGCTTTTCCCTCATATCTATGACACTTGGTGGCATCTTCGCTGGTATTATTGTTGCTTTAGCAACCATTTTAATTTCACGAAATAGCTTTCAGAAAGAAGATGCATCCATGACCGTCTTTTATCTTATTGCACTCGCGGCAGGTGTCATTATTATCTCACTAAAAGACTCAACAATTGAGCTGCTTCATCTCTTATTCGGATCGGTTCTTGCACTTGATGCACAAGCCCTTTGGTTAATCACTATTATAATGCTGATTACACTATGCAGCCTTTGTATTTTTTGGCGTGCACTTGTTTTAGAAAGCTTTGACCCCCTCTTTTTTAAATCACTCTCTCCGTTGAGTAAATATATTCATATTTCATTGCTTGGACTTGTGGTGTTGAATCTGGTTGGAGGCTTTCAATCACTAGGAACATTACTTTCCGTTGGCATTATGATGATTCCAGCTATTACAGCCCGTTTTTGGTTTTCACGGCTAGGCCCTATTTGCGCGCTTTCCACTCTTTTTGGAATCATTTCTAGCGTATGTGGTCTCCTGCTTTCTTTTCATCTTTCTCTTCCCTCCGGCCCTGCTATCATCATTGCCGCAGGATTTATTTATCTTTTTTCCTGCTTGATAAGTCCACGTGGCTTTATTGTAACATGGTTTCCCCACCTCTTTTATACCTCCTCACTTTAAGGAAAAAATGTGCCTAAGTTTACTCAAAAATTTGTTCTTCTTGGAGCTTTATTGCTTTCCCTTTCTCCATTTTCTGCTTCTGCAAACAATAAAATCAAAGTTGTTGCGAGCTTTTCTATTCTCGCAGATCTCGTAAAAAATGTAGGAGACAACCATATCTCTATGACCACTTTTGTAGGTCCCAATGCGAATACCCACACTTATGAACCTACCCCCCATGATGCTCAAGCTCTTAGAAATGCTCAAATTATTTTCATCAACGGACTTCATTTAGAAGGATTCATTGATCGCCTCATTACAGCAAGCGGTACAAAAGCACTTCTTGTCAAAGTTAGCGCTAACATTCCCTCCCTCAAAATGAAAAATCAAGAACATAATGCCCATCACCACCATAGCGTTATTGATCCACACGCTTGGCAAACAATTCCCAATGTCAAAATCTATGTGAAGAATATCGCTGCTGCTTTTTGTAAAATCGATCCACAATCCTGCACCAGCTACAAAAAAAATGCCGAAACCTACATCCAAAAACTTAAAATAGCACAAGATACCCTGAAAACAAAAATTGCTACCATCCCTAAAGATAAACGTATCATTATCACATCTCATAACGCCTTTGGCTATTTTGCCAAAGAATATGGTTTTACTATCCTTGCTCCCCAAAATGCTTCAACAGAAGCTGAAGCAACCGCAGCCGATGTTGCTAAACTTATCAAACAAATTAAGGCGAATAAAGCAGCTGCACTATTCGTTGAAAATATCTCTAATCCTCGGCTCATAAAACAGATTGCAAAAGAAACAGGTTTAAAAATTGGTGGGACTCTTTATTCTGATGCATTGTCAAATAAAAATGGCCCTGCAGCAACTTATCTCGATATGATGGAACATAATGTGAATACCATCATTGATGCCATCACAAAACATTAAGATTTTCTACAAAAGAGATAAAAAAGCGTTCATAAAATCGTAAGTCTATGATTATATTACTAATGATACCCAACATCTATAATTGATAATATTGATATAAAATAAAGTTACTTTTACAGAGAAATTTATACTCAATAGATGCTAAGATAGATAAAGTAAGTGGATTTATTGCCTCATGATGCCCAGATCGTCAGCGGCATCATTCTATTTTCCAACGCTTCTTTTACAATAACTCTCGACACTTGAAACGATTCATAAGAAGCATTTGGGGTCTCTTTCTTAAAGTATTTTTATCTACCCAACTCCATTTATAACATACAAGTAGAATGAGTGTATGAATAAAAACCACTTGAAGAAAAAATGCCTCTTATAGGATCTCTGAAACCATTTAAGATCATATAGTCAGCAGTAAAATAGAATATGCCTATTCTCGTACAGACTATTTAGAACAGCGTCGTATTTTTTGGATCAAATAGACTTCTTATGTTAGGGATCAAAGCTACGATATGGGGCGCATCCCCTCTCATCTGTGAATTATTGTTTCCCTCTATTTCTCTCATTTACTTTTTATAAGTTACATAAATTATTACATCAAGAAACACATGATAATATATTGTTTTTTATGAGCAAAATATGGTTAATCAATGGTTATTTTATATTGATATTTTTTTATAGTGAAAATGATTTTATTATGTTTGAGATTTGAAAATAATATTCTTCTCACAGACCGTGAAAATGCATATTTTCTTCATATAAATGTTTTGACATTCTCAGCGCCATGGGACAATGGATCATTACCAAAACTTTTAAAATTTTGTTTTTAATCCCATCGGTTACAACCTGATTTTGTAAATGCAATCGAGAAAATCGAAACGCAACATAAAAGAAAGTCGTGTCACATCAATTAATGCTTACTTACTATTTGTACGCTTTCCAGTGTTTTTGTTAAAAGTATGAAAATTCTGATGAGCGACAGTGAAACTTAGTTTTTGCCCATAGTCGTGTGTCAAGCGTTCTTTTATTTCAATCGTAAAGATGATATTATTCCAACGCGTTAAAACATGGCAACCTGTTCCGATAGGCTTGATAAGCTCAATTTTTGTGTGAAAGACAGGTCCTTTATCTGGATGTTCGCCCAATAAGATTATTTCAGGTCTGAATGCTAAAAGATCAGTTTCTTCGCCATAAGAAAATGAATGCCCTAAATGTTGTTCTAAGACATGGCGATCAAGAAAATTCATAGGAGGAGAACCAATAAAATCAGCAACAAATGTTGTTGCTGGAGTGTCGTAAATTTCCATTGGTGTTCCAATTTGCTCGATAGCTCCTTTATTCAAAACGACTATTCTATCAGCTAATGTCATAGCTTCTAGTTGATCATGGGTAACATAGAGGCTGGTCGTTCCTAATGAACGCTGTAGTGTTTTTATTTCAATACACATTTGCGCCCGCAATTTTGCATCAAGATTTGAAAGAGGTTCATCAAAGAGAAAAACACGGGGTTGACGTACAATCACACGCCCCATTGCAACACGCTGACGTTGTCCTCCTGATAATTGTCGTGGCTTACGATCAAGAAATGATTCTATCTCCAAAAGTTTTGCAGCATGTGCGATGCGTTTTTTAATTTCTTCTTTAGGAGTTTTACGATTTTTAAGACCATATTCTAAGTTTCCACGAACTGTCATATGGGGATAAAGAGCATAATTTTGAAAAACCATAGCAATATCACGATCAGCTGGTTCACGATCATTGATACGTTCGTTATCAATACATAATTCACCTGAGGTAACTTGTTCAAGTCCTGCTATAATACGCAATAAGGTTGATTTTCCGCACCCTGAAGGACCGACAAGAACAAGAAGTTCTTTATCAGCAACAGTTAAGTTTAAATCATCAATGACCAGAATGCCGTTGTCATACCGTTTTTTTATATTTGATAACTGGATTATGGCCATAATTACTTCTCCGTTTCAATAAGGCCTTTGATAAAAAGCCGTTGCATGAAGATAACAACAAGAACAGGGGGAACCATGGCAACAACCGATACTGCCATGAGTATATTCCATTGAGGATCATGTTGAAGTGATTCGACAATAAGCTGTTTTAAAATAATAAGGATCGTTTGATGATTTTGATCCGTTGTGATGATAAGAGGCCAAAGATATTGTATCCATCCATAAATAAACATAATGATAAATAAAGCAGCGATATTGCTTTTACTAAGAGGAAGAAGAATATCCTTAAAAAATTTAACTGGACCTGCACCATCAACACGTGCCGCCTCTAAGAGTTCATCTGGAATAGTCAAAAAAAACTGGCGAAATAAAAATGTAGCGGTTGCAGATGCAATAAGTGGAATAATCATTCCACTATAGGTGTCGATCATCCCCAATTTCGCAACAACCTCATAGGTTGGAAGAATACGAACTTCGACAGGGAGCATCAATGTAACAAAAATAAGAACAAAAGCAGTTTTTCGGAAAGGAAAACGCATATAAACAATTGCATAAGCAGATAAAAGTGAAATAATAATTTTTCCAATACTAATCCCTAGAGCCATAATGAGTGAATTCATTAAGAGTGGCCAGAGGTTGGGAAGACCGAGTTGTGCAAGGCCATCACCAAAGATTGTTTTATAATTTTCCAAAGCATATTTCCCAGGTAAAAGAGGAAGTGTTCCCGAGTTGAATGCTGCTGAACTATGGGTTGATGCAATGATAGCAACGTAAACTGGAAAGCAAATAATGATAATGCCAATAATGAGAGTAATATGGGTTAGAAATTTCAAAATAGGGCGATTTTCAACCATAATTTACTTCCTAATATTGTACACGACGCTCAATCCAGCGAAACTGAATAAAGGTTAAGACAATAACCATCAACATCAATATTGTTGACTGTGCTGCTGATGCACCGATTATTTGATTTCTAAAGCCATCGTCATATACTTTATAGACGAGGATGCTCGTTGCACGCGCAGGACCTCCAGAAGTTGTATTATCAATAATACCAAAGGTATCAAACATAACATAATTGACATTGACAATAAGAAGGAAAAACGTCGTTGGTGAAATTTGCGGGAAGACTACAGTCCAAAATCGTTTAAAGGGACCAGCACCATCAATGGCGGCTGCTTCTATTTGAGAACGCGGAACAGACTGAAGACCTGTAAGAAAAAAGAGAAAATTGTAAGAAATTTGTTTCCAACTAGCCGCTATGACAATAAGAATCATTGCTTGAGTGCCATTAATACGATAATTCCATAGCACCCCTATTTTCTCGAGAAGAAAAGGGATAATTCCGATGGTGGGATGAAAGATAAACAGCCATAATATACCTGCCAATACTGGAGCAACAGCATAGGGCCAGAGCAAAAGCATTGTATAAGCCTTTTTTGCACGGATGACACGATCAACACAGACAGCTAAGAGAAGTGATATTGTCATTGAAGCGACAGTAACTGAGATGGAAAATACTGCGGTTGTAAGAAGTGATTGCAGATAAGTAGGATCAGAAAGAACGGTTAGATAATTTTCAAAACCAATAAAGGTTGTTGTAAAGCCAAAAGGGTCTTCACGCTCAAAAGATGATTTTATTGCTTGAGCAGCAGGCCAAAAGAAAAACAAAAAAGTCACAAGAAGCTGAGGGAAAAGCAGTCCGTAAGAAAGTAGACTATTTTTAAAATATGCATGTTTTTCTTGCATTCGTAGGGCTCTTTAAATGTAGAGACTTTAAAAAGATAAACAAAAAGAACTCAACTGTTTTTGTTGAGTCTTTAATGTTTAACAATAAAACGAGATTAATGATTAGATTTTTCAAATTCACGCAAGAGTTTATTTCCACGTTCAACGGTCTCATCTAAACCATCTTTCGGTGTTTTTGAACCACTAAGAACAGCTTCCAACTCTTGATCAAGAATGGCACGGATTTGTGGTAAATTACCAAATCTTATCCCTTTCGAGTTAACTGTTGGTGGATTAAGATTAATCTGTTTGATAGCTATATCCGCACCTGGCGTTTTTTCATAGAAATGTTGTTTTTTGCTCAATTCATAAGTCGCTTTTGTGGTTGGAAGATAACCTGTTTCCTGATGCCATTTTGCTTGGTTTTCTGTTTTTGAAAGAAATTTAAGAAAAGCGGCTGCCCCTGCATATTCCTTTGGGGTATGTCCCTTAAACGCCCAAATAGAAGCTCCCCCAATAACTGAATTTTGTGGTGTTCCTTCTGCATCCTTATAATACGGTAGCATACCAACTCCCACATCAAACTGAGCTTCCGAAACAATTCCAGCACGTGATCCTGAAGATTGCATAAAAATTGCACAATTTTGTGCCATAAACATTGGTGTTGAATCTAATGCACCTGCTGGACCACCATAACGGAAAATACCTTGATCAGACCACTTTTTCAGGTCAGTCCACATACGCACTTGTAAAGGTCCATTAAATGTAAGTTCTGAATCAAGTCCTTTAAAGCCATTTTCCTTCGTTCCAAAAGGAACATTATGCAACGCTGAAAAATTTTCTATACCAATCCATTGAGCAGCATAAGCCATCGTAAAACCGCAAGTTGCCGCTTTAGTCTCAAGAATTTTTTTGGAAAAGTCTTCTATATCTTGCCACGTTTTAGGAGGATGTTCCGGATCAAGCCCTGCTTTTTTAAAGATATCTTTGTTATAATAAAGAATGGGAGTTGAAATATTAAATGGCATAGAGATGATACGTCCCTGTTCATCGGAGTAATAACCACTAATAGCAGGGAAATAATCTGTAGGATCAAATTCTTGTTTTGTATCAGCCATAAGTTGATAAAATGGATAGATTGCGCCTTTTGCAGCCATCATAGTTCCAGTACCAACGTCATAAATTTGGGCAAGCACTGGTTGTTTCTTTCCACGAAATGCTGCAATGAGTGAAATCAACCCCTCTTCATATTCGCCGCGAAATGAAGGAACAACTTTATACTCTGATTGACTTGCATTAAAATCGTTAATGAGACTTTCAGTTTGCTTTCCTAATTCACCACTCATAGAATGCCAAAAGCTGATTTTTGTCTGCGCAAAACTTGCTGTTATTCCCGCTGTAGACATTATGATAGCAACCGTGGCCGCTATGGAAAGATAAAAACGACTCATGGCTCACCCTTTCTGAAGTGATGGAATACAAACTACCCCTAAATTTATAGTATTACACATGAACATGCTATGACAGTTTTATTTCAGAAATATATTCTCTCATTTAAACAGGAACCACCAAAAGGTCAAATGAATTTGTTTAAATTTATTCGTTTTCTTTTATAAGCTTTCTTATGTATTAACGAGATACGCGTTTGTAACTATCTGAAAAAAGTGAGATGGCTTAAATAAGCAAAGTCAATTGGTAAAAAGATATAGATCGTAAATGTCATTCAATGACTATTCTAATATCTGGATTTACTTTTTTTAAAAAGAATTATTTATTCTTTTGCTATTTGTCTTATAACTTTCGGCTTATAACTTTAACACGATGTTGCTACTGAATTTAACGAAGAGACAAATAGAATTTTTCTTAAAACTACGAAAATCATTTTGAAACGCTTAATAGTTCCTTTCCTGTAGTGAGATCACGCTCCTCACGCAAAACAAAATGACATTGTATTACCAATTTCCATGCTGTTAAAAAATCTTTCAATACATCTACATTTCATGATAGCTCCTATAAAATAAGCCATAAAGCCTCTCCACTAAATTATATAAGACTTTTTGTATGCCATCATATGAGCCCCTAATGCTTCAACAAGTCTTGCATTTGAAATACGTTAAATAAATATTTTTATTCTTTTCTCAATAATTTTTTATCCACACACCAACCCTGCTTGTAATGTGTAAACGAATGATTTTGATTGATTCATTGTAAAAAGATTTGAAATAAGAAAATCTTACGTATTAAGATCTCTTATTCATATGAATAAACCATTAATTATCATTATAAATCAATGTATTATTGTTATATATTAGATAATTTTTCTTCTTTCATTACGCTAGCTTTATGAGGATATATAGTTCCCTTTGTATTGATGTATTTTTACCTTTGTGCACGCAATTGCAATGCGAGATCGGGTTGATCTGTCGTAATATAATGTACAGGCATGTCAAGCCAATGTGATAACCGAGCTTTTCCATTAATTGTCCATACCCCTACAGTAAAACCAGCCTCAAGAGCTGATTCAATAAAGTCCTGTGAAACAATGGAGCCATCTAAACTTAGATCAGAATAACCTAATTGCTTCCATACAGAAAAATGACGGTACATATCACCTTCAAGATTATCAACACATGGACCAGATGGTATTCCTGCTTCAATAAAAGGACGAAGGATCAAAGGATCAAAACTAATTGCAGAAACCCGTTCTGATAAATTTCGGCTTTTTATTAGCGCAAGCGCTTTTTGGGATAATATTGTTTCACGCTCCACTTCACCACATGTCTTGATTTCAAGATGCAATGCAATATTCGTTGGTGCTAAAAGATCAAGCACCTCTTCTAATAAGGGAGGTGCTTCTTGGCTTCCTTTTACGCAGAGTTGTTTGCGTGTTTCATTATCAATGTCGTGAATATACCCCTTTTTTCCAACCAATTGGTCTAGACGGAAGTCGTGAAAGACAACCACTTCACCGCTTTTCAGCAAATGAACGTCGCATTCAACTTCATCAACACCTAACGCTATAGCATTATTAAATGCCGAAAGAGTATTTTCAGGATAAAGATGAGCTCCGCCACGGTGTGCAACAATTTTTTTCTCAGACATGCAAAATTCCACACTTCTCAATTTTAAACGATATTAGCGTACAGATTGCCAGATAAAGGCTTATCCTTCATTTTAATTATTCCCATTCAATAGTACTAGGAGGCTTTGAGGTTACATCATATACAACACGATTAATCCCTCTAACTTCGTTAATAATACGTGCTGCCGTCTTACCTAAAAACGCCATATCATAGGGATAAAAATCAGCAGTCATTCCATCTACAGATGTGACGGCACGAAGAGCACAAACAAATTCATAAGTGCGACCATCCCCCATCACGCCAACAGTTTGAACAGGAAGAAGAACAGCAAAAGCTTGCCAAATTTCGTCATAAAGACCGGCTTTACGGATTTCCTCAAGATAAATAGCATCTGCTTCACGTAAAATTTCTAATTTTTCACGGGTCACAGTACCTGGACAGCGAATTGCAAGACCTGGACCTGGAAAAGGATGGCGACCAATAAACTGCTCTGGTAATCCTAACTCTCGCCCTAGCAAGCGAACCTCATCCTTAAAGAGCTCACGCAACGGTTCTACAAGTTGCATATTCATCTGTTCTGGCAGCCCACCCACATTATGATGGCTTTTAATGGTTACCGTTTTACCAATAGCAGACACACTCTCAATAACATCTGGATAAAGTGTTCCTTGTGCTAAGAACTCTGCACCTCCTATTTTTTTAGTTTCTTCTTCAAAAACTTCAATAAAAAGGCGACCAATCGTTTTGCGCTTTTTTTCTGGATCTGTCTCACCCTCTAAAGCATTAAGAAATATATCGGCAGCATTAACGTGAATAAGCTCTATATTATAATGATCACGAAAGAGCGTGAGAACTTCTTCAGCTTCATTCTTGCGCATCAGTCCATGGTCTACCAAAATGCATGTCAGTTGATCTCCTATGGCTTCATGAAGGAGTACCGCTACAACAGATGAATCCACCCCCCCTGAAAGACCACAAATCACACGACTTTTCCCAACTTTTTGTCGTATCGTAGCAATTGCCTGCTCACGATAAGAAGCCATTGACCAACCACCTTTAATAGCAGAGATTTTATGAATAAAGTTTTGCAAAAGTTTTGTACCATCTGGTGTATGGATAACTTCAGGATGAAACTGTACTGCATAAAAATGTCTTTTTTCATCAGCAATAGCCGCATAGGGAGCTCCGTTTGAGGTCCCTATGACACGAAAACCTTCTGGTAAAGCTGCCACACGGTCACCATGGCTCATCCATACTTGATAACGAGAACCTTTTTCCCACACTCCATCAAAAAGAGCACTCTCTTCTTGCACTTCCAAAAAAGCACGCCCAAATTCACGCTCATGTCCAGCTTCAACCTTTCCTCCAAGCTGAACACACATGACTTGTTCACCATAGCAAATACCCAGAATCGGAATACCCGCCTCAAAAATTTCCATTGGAGCACGCGGAGAGCCCTCATCAATAACGGAATAAGGACTCCCTGATAAAATAATAGCTTTAGGATTTATGCGGCGCACAGCTTCTAAAGCCAATTGAAAAGGAGCAATTTCACAATATACCCCCATTGCTCGTACCCGTCGTGCAATAAGTTGTGTAACTTGTGAACCAAAGTCAATAATAAGAACCGTGTCTGGATGTGATATGCTCATAGAAAACCAATCAACAATTGTAAAAGAAAACTCATGCGAGTTATGATTCAATCTTTCTTTTTTCACAAGCCTATTTTCTTAAGAAAAAGATTATTCTCGTAAAATTTATGATAAAAAATGCAAAAATATGGATCAATGTTTTTTTTGCAACACAGATAAAAAGAACCCATCTGTTTGTGTTGTGGCCGTCGACAAAGTAAGTCCATAATTTGAAAAAACTGGTTGCACAGGAGAAAAACTAAAATGTTTCTGCCAAAGCGCTGGCATATCTATTGGAGCAAAATGAGAATGTTGTTGAAGGAAACGGGAAATTTGTTCCTCATTTTCATCTGTAAAGAGAGAACAGGTAATATAGACTAGGCGCCCATTTGGCTTAAGATAAGCTATCGCTTCATTCAAAATAGATCTCTGTTCTGTTTGGCGTTGTTTCACCTGTTCTAATGTTAAACGCCATTTCGCATCTGGACGACGACGCCATGTTCCTGTCCCACTACATGGTGCATCTAGTAGAACTCTATCCATCTGACCTGTTAATGGTTTTAATTCTTCTCTTTGCACTCGTATTTGTACATTACGAACACCAGCGCGTCGAAGACGATCAAAAATAGGAGCCAAACGAGCTTTGTCTGAATCATAAGCATAAATTTGCCCACGATTGTTCATATCGGAAGCTAAAGCTAATGTTTTACCCCCAGCACCTGCGCAATAATCTAATACCTGCATGCTTTCTCGCGCTTCCACAAGGTGAGCAACAATTTGAGATCCTAAATCCTGTATTTCAAAGTGTCCTTTTTGAAAAGCTGGTTCCACTTGAACATTAGGATGACGGTTAAACTTTTCAATCGGTGCAATTCTCAAAGCTTGCTCAAACCATGGCAAAGATTTAAGTTTGGTTTTTGCTAATTCTTTCAACACCTTTTCTGGTGTTGCCTTTAAGTTATTTACCCGTAGGTCTAAAGAAGGACGCGTTGCTAACGCAGCCGCTTCAGTGATCCAATTATCACCAAATAAAGGACGCAGATGCGCTTGACACCATTGCGGAATATCACCACGAATATAGTCTGGAGCATCCACTAATTGCTGACCTTGCCACGATTTACGCTGTTTAGCTCCTAATAACTGCGGCGCAAACCGATCTTCTGCTAACTCACCGTCAATTTGCTCCAGCGTCATTTTTCCAGAATCTAATAAGGCACCAAAAACGATATCTCGGATATCATCACTCTCCATACGCCATTGTAAAGAATAGCGTCGTCTTAAAACATCATAAACGATTGTGCCAATAGCTGCGCGATCACCTGCTCCAGCAAAGCGATGAGAAAGCCCCCAATCCTTTAAAGCTTCTCCTACTGGGCGATGCTTCATTTCTATCTCTTTGAGAACATCTATTGCTGCTTGCAAACGCCCACCTAATCGCATTCATTTCTCCCATTAAAATAATAAAATCTTAAATCATCTAAAAAAATAATATTATCTTCTTCTTGCCAATAAAACCTTCTCAAAACCATTAAAATGATCTGATCATACTTTTTATAAGATCCAATATTAGAGTATCTAGATTTTTCCTTTCATCTTCTGCCCATTCACTTTTTATCCCTCTACCTCTTATACTAAAAGATACGCAGCCATCCATAAAGAACTTATTTCCGCCATGCATTACGAAAAAACAAACTCCTTAATTATTGCGTAAAATAAAATTTACGAGGATTATCTGAATAACAGAAAAAATCAAATATCTCCCATCTTTTTAGGGCTATCCATCTGAAAAAATAGAAAAAATCTTCTCATAAAATTAAACACGTCCATCTTACGTTCACCAAAAAATTAACTTTTTAGAAAATGCTTGGAACCACTATTTGGCATGACCGTTTTTACTCTACTGGCAACTGCCAGACAATTTAAAAGGAGAAAATAATGACTTATAATAATGGAAAAACAACTTCATCTAAAAGCCGTCATAACACAATGCCCTCAAACAACGGAAAGAAATCCGTCCAAAGTGATCAGACAAACACTCGCCAACGTGCGTCAAAGACAGGACGGAAGACTACAAAAAGTTAATTCTAATTTTATATAACTTATTTCATATAGTCTTAACAGAAAGAATTAGAGTTTTGACCTCTAATTCTTTCCTTTTTGGGATTATTACACCAAATCACAAACAGAAAAAAGCGCAGTCTCTCTTTCTTGTTCTCGGAAGATTTTATATTTATGCGATATGACATTATGCTCTTATATCTTTAAATATCTTTAAACTGGCCCACGATAGTTTGGACTCTCCCGTGTGATAGAAACATCATGCGTATGACTTTCATGGAGTCCCGCATTCGTAATACGTACAAACATTGCTTTTTCACGAAACTCTACGAGATCTTTTGCTCCAACATACCCCATTGAAGCACGAAGTCCACCAGCAAGCTGATGTAGAACTGATGCTATAGGCCCTTTATAAGCCACCTGCCCCTCCACACCTTCAGGAACCAACTTAAGTTCATCACGAACATCATCTTGAAAATAGCGATCTGCCGATCCTCGTGCCATAGCACCAACAGATCCCATACCACGATAGGCTTTAAAAGATCGACCTTGATAAAGATAAACTTCACCAGGACTTTCTTCTGTACCTGCTAAAAGAGATCCAATCATCGCTGCACAAGCCCCACCAGCTAAAGCTTTAGCAAAATCACCTGATGCTTTGATTCCACCATCTGCAATAATGGGAATGCCCGCTTTTTCAGCAACTTCTGCGGCATTCATAATGGCTGCAAGTTGAGGAACACCGACACCAGCAACTATACGCGTTGTGCAAATAGAGCCAGGACCAATACCAACTTTTACCGCATCTGCACCACTGTCAATCAATGCCTGCGTTGCTTGAGCGGTTGCTACGTTCCCAGCAATAACAGCTGGAGAGGAAGCCATCTTTTTAATTCGTTCAACAGTTTCTAGCACATGTTGAGAATGTCCATGCGCTGTATCAATGACCAACACATCAACACCCGCGTCTATGAGGCGTTCAGCACGCTCAATCCCTCCATTCCCAACACTACTGGCCGCTGCAGCACGCAAGCGCCCTTGAGAATCTTTAGCAGCATTTGGATTTAATTTTGCTTTTTCAATATCCTTAACTGTTATCAGTCCGACACAACGATTTTGTTCATCCACAACTAATAATTTTTCAATACGATGATGATGTAAAAGATATTTTGCTTCATTAAGTTGGACATTTTCACGCACTGTGATCAAATTTTCATGCGTCATTAATTCATAAATTTTTTGTTTTGGATCTGATGCGAAACGGACATCTCTATTGGTCAAAATGCCAACAAGTCGTCCCGCTGTCTCACCTTTAACACTATTTTCAACAACCGGAATACCTGAAATGCCATGAGAGCGCATCAAAGATTTCGCTTCTTCAAGTGTTGCATCTGGTCCAATTGTGACTGGATTAACAACCATACCAGATTCAAACTTTTTTACTTGGCGGACTTCTTCTGCCTGTTCTGCAGGAGACATATTACGATGAATAACCCCAAGACCTCCAGCTTGAGCCATAGCAATTGCCAAACGCGATTCTGTTACCGTATCCATTGCAGCAGAAAGCAATGGCAAATTGAGCTTAATATCCGCTGCAATGCGCGTACTGAGATCCACTTGACTAGGCATAACAAGAGAATGACCGGGCTGTAAAAGTACATCATCAAAAGTCAGTGCCAATGCACCTGTCCCCGTTTCAACAATCTTTGCCATAGCAAAATTCCTTTTATAATAAAACACCGCAAGGAGCTTTAAAATACAACTGCGGTTCTCATACATGGTAGATTGGCAAAAAATTATGCCATGCTACAAACAAAATGAAAAGAAAAATAAATATTTTTTTTGGTTTATAAAAATTTACAATTGTGATTCAATAGGTAACCAACTTATTATTTTTGCAAATGCGCGACGCCAAAAACTGCTTTCTGGCTCATGGTCAATGCTATATTTTTTTTCATTTTCAATAAAATCCCAATAAATACGATTATTATTACCAAGACGCAGATGATAGCTCATTTCCCCTGTGGTTTCTTCAGAAAACAACAAATCTAATCTTGCTGTAATGGGAGCACATTCAAAAAGAATGCCCATTTCTGTATTTAATGATGCTGATCTTGGATCAAAATTTAAAGATCCAATAAAAGCTGTTTTACGATCAATTAAAAAAGCTTTGGCATGTAAACTTGCCTTACTCGATCGAAACAACCGTAACCCATGGGTGTTGCCCTCCGCTTTTAATTCATAAAGCTTAACACCACTTTTCAACAACGCCTTACGATACGATACATAACCACCATGCACCAATGCTACATCAGTAGCTGCTAAAGAATTCGTCAGAATTTTGACATCAACACCCTTTGAAACCAAATTACTAAAATTCTGCGTTCCAACCTTACCAGGAACAAAATAAGGTGACGTAATCTGAACCGTTTTTTGGGCATTTCCAATAACCTTTGAAAGTGCCTTCATAAGCCAATTGCTTGCTTTTTTACGCAATGCTTTTTCTGGAGGGTCAGAAAGAACAACAACTTTGTCTGCTAAAAATAACCGCCTTCCTGTTTGAATAAAACAATCAAAATTAATGTGCTCTTTGACATAATCTAAATAAACCTTTGCAACCTTGGAATCCCGAAATTTTTGTAATTTATCCTTCCAATAGCTAAGATCACTTGCGCTTTTAGGAACAACCAAAGTATGAATTGGCAAAACAACAGCACTATTCCAAAAATCATCAAAAATACTTTCCACCTTTTTAACAGAAGGTCCGATTAACATCAAATCTAAATCTCGAAAATGGGATTCTTCACCAGCATCAAAATAAGAATCTGCAAGATTACGTCCTCCTACAAAAGCGATTCTACCATCAACAATAAAAGCTTTATTATGCATTCTACGTGTAACAGTAATCGCCCGTAATATAATCTCTAAACCACGACGTAATCCACCTTTACGCGATCGTCCTGGATTAAACACTCTCACCTCGATATGAGGATGTTTATCTAGCGCAATATAAGCTGGATCACGTGCTTGAGCATTAATATCATCCAAAAGAAGCCGTACCCGAACACCCCGATCCGCTGCCTTAACTATTTCACTTAATAATAGACGCCCTGTTAAATCATCATCCCAAATATAATACATCAGATCAAGGCTACGCCCAGCCTCTGCAGCTCCTATTGCACGAACACAAAACGCATCCAAATTGCTGATAATGAGGGAAAGGGCATCTTTATCAATCCCCAATCCATTTTCTTCCTCAGCTAATTGACTAATGATACGATCAAGCTTAGTTTCATCTTTCTGAATAGGTAGCGCATAAGAACATTGCCCCCTAGCATTTTTCATAAAACGCCCATAGGTGTAGATTGCCAACATAGATGCAATAAAAAAAAAGAGGACAAAACCAATAACAATATGTAAAAGAGTCAAAGAGGACAAACTTTCTATTTTAAGCTATCGCATCATCAGTAATGCAAACGATAATACTAATCACTTTATCTTAACCGTGTAGCAGATAAAATGCCACCTCTTGCTTAAGAGAGTATAAATTTAATATTAATGATACAAAAATTTTAGCGGTAGTATTTAAAAGTTTTTAAAAATGCTTCTCTGCTTTAATAAATGTAAACTCAACTAAAATTGTATAAACTGAAACAGACGATTAAAATAGTCACATAAAATTTATATTTGATTTAAATCTACAAAATCATCCTCTATAGATAAATTTTACAATAAATGATTGTTTTCTTAAGCCCCCCCACGGACTTTATCAAAATCCACTCTATTTTTTTGAAACTCATACTTGTCATGAAGAGAGATTTGTTATGAATTTTACTTTCTTTCTTGATTTCTTATTGCTCGCAATTCTTCCATTTTTCTATAAAGTGTAGAGCGACCAATATGAAGGCGGCGCGCAATCTCACTCATATGTCCTTTATAATGTTTAACCGCTTTCTCGATAATATCATGTTCCATCTCTGCAAAAGTACGCACATGCCCATCAGTATTCAAAAATTTTATAGATTCTTGTTCATTATCTTCTTGCATATTATCCTCAATGATATTGGGAACATTCATTAATGGATTTCCCATTAATTGCGGAAAATCTCGAACAGTTAATAACGGTCCTTCACTGAGTAAAATCGCACGAAATAAAAAGTTTTCAAGCTCATTTTTATTACCAGGCCAATCATACTGCATAAGCAAGGAAAGAGCAGATCCTGCTAAACCATGGACATGTGACCGCCCTGTTTCGGTGATAATACGATCAATCAAACGTTGTGTGATCTCTGGAAAATCATCCCTTAATTCTCGTAAAGCAGGGACGCTAATAGACAAGTGAGAAAATTGTTCAAACAAACTATGCAAAAAAAAGTTCTCTTTAACCAAATCCTTTAAACGCGATGTTGAAATCGCAATGATCCGAAAAGGGAAAAAATCTCCTTTTGTATCCCTTTCCCTTTCTTTAAGGTAATGAGCAAACCGTTTTTGCTGTATGGGCTCAAGTCGATCAATATCACAAAGGCAAAGTGTCCCTTTTTCAAGAGAAGAAACCAATGGTAGGAATTCTTTAAACCACTGCTGATTTTCTTCTTCTGGATCAACGATGGCTGAACATTGAAAGCGAATAAAAACACCTTCCGAGAATAATCCCTCATGATGAATAATCCGAGCTAATGTCTCACGTCCTGTTCCAACTTCCCCCTCTATCAAAAGATTCTGTAAAGAAGTTGCTGCTTGTCTCGATTGTTCTAACACTACCTGCATAGCTCTACTTTTTATGCAAAGATCAGAAAACCGTAAATGATTCTCTTTTTTTCGCCGAATATCTCGAACTTCATGCTCCAAGGCAGAAATAAGAGCAAGAATATCCAAAGTAACCCTTACGCGTAATAATGTTACTGGGTGGATCCAATAATCAATAGCTCCAGCTGTTAAAGCCTTCTGGAGTAAATTCTGATTCTCTTGTTGTGCTATAACGACAATAGGAACAGAAACACCAGCAACTCTAATCATTTTAATCAAATCGCTCACACTCAAATCACTCATAACGACATCAAGGAGTGCAAGCACAATGTTTTTACGCCTGTGTAAAAGATCAATCGTACGGAGACCATTTTCTGCTTCAATGACACGATAACCAAAACCTCGCAGCATAGCAGAAAGTTCTATACGTCTTCCATAATCTTCACTCGCAACAAGAATGGGACCAACCATAATGTCAATAATCTCCTTTGAGACTACTCAGCAGCTTAATATAAAAATTGTTGTAAACCATAAGAAATATTTCACCTCTTGTGTTTCACTTACGAACTTCATCAAGCTATTAATTAAATACAACATTAAGGCATTTTTTTCCATTTTTTTGCTTTTTCATTGATTTTCATCAAATTTTTCATATTGACTCATGGAGTAATTTAATAATGTTATAAAAACTAGAGAGCAAAATAATCTAAATAGAGTGCAATAAATGAAACATACCTATCATATTTTATGTCTTACAACTACCACCTTGCTGTTAAGTGCCTGTAGCTTTTCGCAATATTATAACTCAAATATGTCAACTGGAATTGATGGAAAATGGGTTGATGAGAATGGTATTATTTCTTCTTTCCACAATGGTGTTTTTGAAACGCGTGCAGCAGATACAGAAGAAAAACTATCAGAAGGGGCATATAATTATCTCAATGCCCAAAATATAGAAATTGAAATACGCTCTATTCTCCGTGGAACAATTTCTAGAGTCAATTGTACAATGTCATATGACGCCACACAACTTCTCTGCACCTCACATACAGGAGCACAGTTTTTCCTTAAGCGGAAATCTTAAACAACGTACAAGGGAAGCCTCTCTTAAGAACAGAGGGGGCACATACATTAAGCAGGAGGCGATCCTTTCTCCTCCTGATAGAAAATCCTCTCTAAAATACGCAAAGAGACTAATATAATCTTTATCCTGAAAATTTTCTAAACAGCGTAAAATAACCATTTTCTTCCACAGAATATCAGTAAAGTCACCTCACAATAAAACTGTGACTTTGTATCATTCAATCTATTTTAACCTAAAATAACATTTTATTTGATAGGGAAACTTTAATCTAGGCAGCGCCAATGCGCAAAAGATCATGAAAATGAACAATTCCTATCGGTTTTTTATCTTCAACCACGAAAAATGCACCAATATGATGATCATTAATGAAAGCTGTTGCTGCACCAACAAGTGTATTTGGTTTTACAACTTTAGGAGCCTTGGTCATCACCTCGTCAACATTAAATTTTGATAAATTAAAATGCATGTTACGTGCAAGATCGCCATCGGTTACAATTCCGATTAGTTCGCCTTCTTGATTCACAACACCAACACAACCAAAATGCTTTTCCACCAAAACATTCATCGCTTCAATCATAGATGTTCCCTGCATAACCAAAGGAATATTATCACCCTCGTGCATAATATCACACACGTATTTAAGGCTTGCACCAAGAGAACCACCAGGATGATATATTTTGAAATCCGTTGCGGTAAAACCACGCATTTCTAAAAGAGAAACCGCTAATGCATCTCCCATTGCCAATTGCATAATTGTTGAAGTGGTAGGAGCAAGCCCATGGGGGCAAGCCTCTTCTATCTTTGGTAATAATAAAACAATGTCAGCTTGTCGTCCTAATACAGAGCACTCACTTGATGTCATCGCAAGAAGGGGGATACGAAAACGCGCCGCATAACTGATAATACCACTTAACTCTTGAGTTTCACCAGACCATGATAAAGCAAGAATAACATCATCAGATCCAATCATACCAAGATCACCATGATTGGCTTCTGCAGCGTGAACAAAAAAGGCAGGCGTTCCAGTTGAGGCTAGGGTTGCTGCAATTTTTGTCCCTATATGACCACTTTTCCCAAGACCAGTAATTACCACATGTCCACGAGCATTTCTAATAGTTTGAACAGCCGCTTCAAAAGAAGAAGAAAGACTTCCCAGAAGAGCTTTTTCAAGGACTTCAAGCCCCTGCTTTTCACTGGCAAGTGTTTTAAGCGCTGATGCAACAGCACCTTGCAAAGCCATATGAGGAGACGGTGTTATCATAATCAAATTCGATCAATAAAATTAAATGAGAGATCTATATTATTTTTCAACATTAATGGTTTCCAGTAAATTTTTCAATGAGGCAGAAACATGGCTGTGCATATCAGCGCGTGCCAAAGAAAATGCAACGTTGGCTTCAATAAAACCAGCTTTAGAACCGCAATCAAAAGTGCGCCCTTCTACTTGCAACCCCCAAAAATCTTGTTCATTTGAAAGCCGTATCATAGCATCTGTTAATTGAATTTCATTTCCTGTTCCTCGTTCTTGAGTGGAAAGAATATTAAAAATTTCTGGCTGCAAAATATAACGTCCATTGATGTACAAATTTGATGGTGCCGTTCCTAGCACTGGTTTTTCTACCATTTTTGTGATTTTAAAACCATTGGCAATCTGTTTACCTTTGCCAACTATACCGTATTTATGTGCTTCCTCAAGATCGCATTCCTGAACTGCAATAATATTTCCCCCCCCCACCTTTTCATAAAGACGAATCATCTCAGAAAGACATCCCTTTTTGGCTTGAATCAGCATATCGGGTAATAACAAAGCAAAAGGTTCCCCTGCAACTAATTCACGCGCACACCAAAGAGCATGCCCTAATCCCAAAGGTTGCTGTTGCCGAGTGAAAGAAGTTGACCCTGGTAATGGCTGTAAACGGTATAAATGTGCAAGATCTTCTTTCTTTCCACATTCAGCAAGTGTCGTGTATAATTCAACTTGCGCATCAAAATAATCCTCAATGACTGCTTTGTTACGTCCAGTCACAAAAATAAAATGCTCAATACCAGCCTCCCTCGCCTCATCCACGACATATTGAATAACAGGTTTATCAACAACTGTTAGCATTTCTTTAGGAATTGTTTTTGTCGCAGGAAGAAAACGCGTACCAAGACCTGCTACTGGAAATACAGCTTTCCGGATTTTACGCACACTCATCCTCCTCAATGAATTCATATATTTTTTGTTTTATTTAACATATGTTTTTACGAAATGGTAAAAAAGATATCTTATTGTTTTGATTATCATTATAATGGACAATCAAAAATGTAAAAGAGAATATGAGAATTTATTGCAAAGATTAAAATGAATTATTTATTTTAGTTTTCTCCTCTTCTTGATCATATTATCGATTCAACTAAATACAAGATAAAGTTATTGCACATCTAATAAATTGAATATTAATGGGGATTTCAAAATGCAAAAAACAGAATTGAAGACTTTCTCTTTTTTAGAGAAGTCAATAACTTGGAGAACTCTTCTCACTGGCTCTGCCGTTATTTTTTCTGCTTTTTTAATGTTTTTTGTATCCCTTTCATATGCTGATAGCGGATTTAAACACTGGATTAAAGAATTTAAAAAAATAGCTATTTCTCACAATATTACCCCTTCTACGTTTCATATGGCATTTAAAGGTGTTAATGCCATTGATCCAGAAGTTCTAAAAAGCGCCGCATACCAACCAGAATTTGTTGCTCCTTCATGGAACTATTTCGATAATCGTATCCATGATATTGCAATTGTAGAAGGACGGCGCCAAACTCAAAAATGGAACAAATGGCTTCTTCAAATTGAAAAACGTTTTGGTGTTGACCGCAATATTCTGCTTGCTATTTGGTCAATGGAAAGCAACTATGGGAAAGTTTTAGCCAATAAAAGTGTAATGCGTGATACCATTCGCTCTCTTGCAACTCTAGCCTATGCTGATAAAAAACGTGCAAAATATGCACATACACAGCTGATTGCTGCTATGAAAATTTTACAAAGTGGCGAAATTAAACGCTCTCAACTCACTGGATCTTGGGCCGGTGCATTGGGGCATACACAATTTATTCCAAGCAGTTATCTCGCCTATGCAGTTGATATGGACCAGGATGGACGGCGTGATATCTGGAACTCTGTTCCAGATGCTCTGGCTACTGCTGCTAACCTTCTCCACAAAAATGGCTGGCAACCTAATCTTATTTGGGGAGTAGAGGTAAAAGTGCCGCAGGGGAAAAACCTTCCTGAAGGGTGGTATTCCTTTGAGCAATGGAAAAAATTAGGTGTAAAACACGCAAATGGGCATCCTCTTCCTACATTAGCTGAACAAGCAATATTAAAATATCCAGATGGAGCAAAAGGACCTATATTTTTAGTCACAAAAAATTTCTTTGTTCTGAAACATTATAATAATGCAGATCGTTATGCGTTTGCTGTTGCTCTTCTTGCTGATCGCATCGCTGGACATCCTGGATTGGTGCATGATTGGCAAAGACCTTTTCAACCTCTTACTTTCCAAGAATGCAAAGAACTGCAATCTCGCTTAAGTGCACTGGGTTATTATAAAGGGAATGTTGATGGAAAAATCGGAACAGCTTCTCGCAAAGCAATTAAAGCCTTTCAACTACGTCACGGTCTAAAAGCAAATGGATATCCATCATCTCAAGTGCTTTTTCTCCTGCGCAAACAATAATGGAGACTAAGGTTTTGTCTTCTGTTCGCCTGATATACTTGACATTATTGCTATTTTCACTTTCTATTGTGGGGCTCATACAGCCATCCCCAAGTAAAGCAACGAACTTCTTCAAATGGTTATCACAACATAACAAACAGACGCAACAACCACCGCAAATTATAGAACAAAAAATAGACAAGCCGCAAAAAAAGATCGTAACACAAAAAAATATACAAAAGCTAAAAAATGAGAATGCAAAGCGCATTCTTGTCATAGGGGATTTTACAGCTTCTGCTGTTGCCGATGCACTTAAGAAGTTTTTTATAAATAATAGCGATATCGTTATCATGAACAACGCAATGCCAGCTTCCGGCTTAGTTCGAACGGATTATTATTCTTGGCAAAGCAATATTTCTAAACTCATTGATCAAAATAACCCCGATGTTATTATCATGATGATCGGTGCAAATGATAATCAACCAATCACAGACTCTTATAGCACAATTAACACAGATCAATCAGAATGGATGCACATCTACAAACAAAGAATTATCGAAATTGCTGAAAGTCTTCATGCCTCTGGAAAATCATGGATATGGATAAGTCAGCCTTCTTTTGGAAATGACCTTTTGACACAAAAAATGAAAATTTTTAATGCGCTCTACAAACAAGAAACAGAAACAGCAGGAGGATATTTCCTCGATATCTGGAGCGGCTTTAGTGATGAAGAAGGAAATTTTTCTTTTTCAGGCTATGATATTAATGGAAAAATAACCAAATTACGCACCAATAATGGCATGCATTTCACCTCTGAAGGAAAGAAAAAACTTGCCTCTTATTTAGAAAAACCATTGAAAAATATTTTAAATTTTTATGCCTTTTCTCATGAAAATCCTTACTCAACCGATCAAGTTATTCAAAAACTTATACAAGAATCAGAGAATAAAGAGCGGAGTAATATTATGCGTCAGCCTCCAATGAGCCTCGATGATATGGCACAACAAAACACTCACCTTTTAGGCAAAAGAAAGTCAAGTTTTATAAAAAAATCATGGTTTCCATCAAATGGGCATCAAAAAGATCGAGCTGATAATTTTTCTTTCCCATAATGTCTCTTTAAAATACAAAATCTAATTTCCTCCGTAAACAAAAAGCAAATAAGATAAAAAACTCTGTTTACAGAGCTATGGTGAAGAGAAAATTTGCATAAATCACAACTGCATTTTTCGAATAATATGAAAACGGCATGGTATTAACCATACCGTTATATCTTATAGTCCACGTTTGTTAATCATTGCCTCTGGTAAAGGCATCCGTCCCCGAAAAGCTTTATAAAGCTCCTCTGGATCACGACTTCCCCCAGCAGAGTAAATAAAACGTTTCAACTTATCAGCAAGCTCTGAATTAAAAACATCTCCCGTTTCTTCAAAAGCCTGAAAAGCATCAGCATCAAGGACTTCCGACCACATATAAGAATAGTAACCAGCGGCGTAACCATCACCTGAAAATATATGCGTAAAATGTGGAGGACGATGGCGCATAATAATTGTATCAGGCATTTGCAGCTTTTCTAATTCTTGGCGTTCAAACACTGTTGGATCAGTTACCTTTTGTCCTTTATGAAAAGCCATATCTACAAGAGCTGATGAAGTAAATTCAACTGCAGCAAAGCCAGCATTAAATGTCTGTGCTGACAAAACCTTATCCATTAATACTTGCGGCATAGGATGTCCTGTTTTTGCATGCGTAGCATAAGTTTGTAAAATCTTTGGTACAGTTAACCAATGTTCGTAAAGTTGAGAAGGCAGCTCAACAAAATCACGCGAAACCGATGTTCCCGATACAGATGGCCATGTGACATCAGAAAGCAAACCATGCAATGCATGCCCAAATTCGTGGAAAAGCGTACGCGCATCATCGAGTGATAAAAGAGCAACCTCCCCTTTAGAAGGTTTAGCAAAATTACAAACATTGTAGATAATAGGCTTTTGTCCGCCATCCAATTTATATTGTGATTGCAAGCTACTCATCCACGCACCGGACCGTTTTGAAGAACGTGCAAAATAATCACCAATGAAATGCCCAAGTAGACTTCCATCAGACTTTTTTACTTCCCACAAACGTGCATCAGGATGCCAAAGTGCAACAGCGTTTTTTTCTTCAAATGTAATGCCAAAGAGTTTTTCTGCTACCCCAAAAGCCGCTTTAATCATACGATCAAGCTGAAAATAATATTTAATCTCAGCGCTATCGAAAGAAAGTTTTTCAGTGCGAAGTTTTTCAGCATAATAACGCCAATCCCAAGCCGCTAAAGATTCATTGCTGCCCTGATTGTTGGCAAAATTTTGTAATTCAATTTGCTCAGTAGAAGCCTTCGCTCTTGCGCGCTCCCATACAGGCATAAGCAAATCCATAACGGAATCAACACTTTTAGCCATGGTATTATCGAGTTTCAAATCTGCGAAAGATTTATATCCTAATAATTTAGCCTGCTCATCTCGAAGCGCAACAATCTCTACAATAATTGTTTTATTATCATTCTTGTTATTATTTTCACCACGTTTAGCCCAAGCTTGGAATGCAACCTCACGCAAATCACGACGATCAGAGAATTTTAAAAAAGGTTCAACAATCGAACGTGCTAGTGTTAATGCATACGCTTCTTCATTACCTCTTTCACACGAAATTTCCTTCATTGAATCAATGAGATCTTGCGGTAAACCAGATAAGTCGGTCTGTTTTAAAAACAGAATCCATTCAGCTTCATCATTTAAGACATTTTGTCCAAAAGTAGCATTTAAAAAAGCAAGTCTTTCATTAATTTCCAAAAGCCGTTTCTTAGCTTTTTCATCGAGTTTTGCCCCACGACAAACAAACTTTTTCCACCATAATTCAAGAACACGTGTTGTTTCACTCTCAAATATGCCCAGCTGCGACTGTTTATAAAGCGCATCTATTTTCGCAAATATCCGTGCATCCATCATCATTTTTGAAGAATACCGAGAAAGTTTTACAACGAACTCTTGCTCTAGCTGTTGAATTAATACATTCGTATGAGCACTGGTGCGCAAGAAAAATATTGAACAGACACGATCAAGCGCTTTGCCACAAAGCTCAAAAGGCTGCAAAAAATTCTCAAGCGTTGGTGGTTCTTGCACCATCGCAATCGCCTCTAGTTCTTCTTCGGCTTCTTGAAGTGCCTGTTCAAAAGCGGGTTTAAAATCTTCATCCCTGATAGAAGAAAAATCAGGAAGACCTGAAAATCCCTTCCAGTCCAGCATTGCTGCTTTTGTCATAATACTTTATGTCTCCATTATAAATTTAAGCTGTAACGATTATCTTTACGACACAAATTGATAATATACTAAAACTATTTCGTGAGTTTCAAAACGACCTTTCCAAACGCTATTGAATAAAAAACTAGAAATCGTAAAATTCTTTCATTTCAAAACATATTATATTGGAGAAATAAAGATTATTCGCTCGCACACCACAATAGAATTGCATATTAATAAAAACACTTGAAGAAAGGCATAATCTCCACTCTTTACAAAATATTGCTGTAGATTCTTTTGAAAATCACAAAACTACATTAAAGAAATGATGGTAAAAATCAGAACTGATTTTTATATTATATTATCCTCAAATTAAGCTGTATTCTCGTTTTAGTGATTCAGAAACTTGTTTATAACTTATAATTCACCCTTGACTTTACTTCAAATATTAACAATTGGGAATATAGCTGGGGAGTTTTTTTTAAATCTTCCATAAACTTTTGTTTTTATCTCATCTATTATCTAGATTTACAACTCTCCAACTCTTCAGGAGGTACTTTATCATGACTGAAATTAAAACGACCTTCGACTTCAAAAATTTTTCTCCTGAAGCTCTCGCTGAAAAGTTAAAAAATCAGCATTTTGCAGACTCTATTGATATCATCAATGACCTCGATATCATGGAACGTGTAACCATTCTTAGTCTTCTGCCTCTTGATTATGTTATCGAACTTTTTGATAAACCCGAGCTTGAGCAACCTGCTTCCATCCTAGAACTTCTCCCTATAAATCGTGCTGTTGAAATTCTTGATGGCATGTCTGCCGATGCTGCTGCAGACGTCTTTCAAGAAATGGATAAAGAAACCCGCACACGACTTTATGCCTTGCTTAAACCCTTAACGCGCGCTGAACTTAAGAAACTCACCAGTTATCCTGATCATACAGCAGGGGCACTGATGACAACAGAGTTTATAGCCGTTCCTTCAAACTGGACTATACAAAAAACTTTGGATCACATTCGTGAGGTCGAGCGAACACGTGAAACCGTTTATACCAGCTATGTAATTGACCCTAAAACAGGTATTCTTCTCAAAGCTGTTTCACTGCGTAACCTTATTCTTGCCTCACCTGATGAACAAATTCTTAATGTCCCTACCCATGACTCGCCCATTACAATATCGCCCTTCACACATCATGAAGACATCGCACGCCTTTTCCAGCGCCATGATCTTCTCTCTGTGCCTGTAGTTGATGAAAGTAACCATGTCATTGGCATTGTAACCGTCGATGACGTGCTTGATACTATGGTTGATGAGATGAATGAAGATGCCTATAAATTTGGGGGTATGGAAGCGCTTAATAAGCCCTATATGCAAATTAAGTTTCCTGAAATGATGAAAAAACGCGGCGGATGGCTCGCTTTACTCTTTGTCGGTGAAATGCTGACAGCAAGTGCTATGCAACATTTCGAAACAGAACTCGAAAAAGCGATTATTCTTACACTGTTCATACCTCTCATTATGAGCTCAGGAGGAAATTCCGGCTCACAGGCTACATCCCTTATTATCCGTGCATTGGCTTTACGTGAACTCACGTTGAAAGACTGGTGGAAAGTGTTCATTCGTGAAATTCCAACAGGACTATCTCTTGGTCTCTTACTCGGAATTATTGGCATTACGCGCATTGCTCTTTGGCAACAATTCGGTATCTACGACTATGGGCAACATTGGATTGCTGTTTCGACAACAGTAGGTACAGCTTTAGTCGGAATCGTTACCTTTGGTTCTCTTTCTGGATCTATGCTGCCTTTTATTCTTAAAGGTTTAAAATTTGATCCAGCAAGTGCTTCTGCGCCTTTTGTGGCAACTTTAGTAGATGTCATGGGCATTATAATCTATTTTTCTGTAGCTTCCATCATTTTGTCAGGAACTCTTCTTTAAACATGTAAAGTAAAAACTCTTTCTTCTGGAAAGACTTTGTCATGTAACCTAAGATCTTTCCAGAAGAGAATAAGCTCCATTAATTTATTTTCTAGCGCATCGCTCCATAGACAATTTATTATTTTTATTGAATAACAGCTCCGAATATCGTAAATTTGCCTCATCATAAAGCTTCTCATATTAAATGAATCAAAGTTATCTTCTTGCCTGTCACAAACGAGATTGGTGTATAGCTAAAAACTATTCAAGAAAAAATTAAATACTTCTTTATATCCTCTCTCTCGCATCAAAAACTGTTGCAATATTGACAGCTGAGAAAGAATAATAATGATATGCTCAATAGGCTTTATATTTCTTCACAACGGTGTTGATAGTATACTATTCGCGTATATTATATCATTTATGAGCCCTATCATGAAATGGATGTAGTGTACGTTCAAAAATCTCTCTTAAGTACATGAATATGCAACAACAAGTCTATTCTGTTTAAAGCGTTCTGTTTGGCATGAAACGCATACTCCTATTAGAGAATGCGATTAACAAAAGTGTGAGGCAATGCACTATCTTCATGGTTTTAAAGATATTGCTTAGATGCTTTTGAAAGCATAAATTTGTCTTAACGGCAAAGATAAGAATTTTCTTTTGATGCCTTCATATTCCTTCTAAATAAGACTGTATTCCGGTTTCATAAATAAATAAATAAAACAGATATAACTATTGACCCAATCTGGCATACAAAAGCTAGAACTTCTTATAAAATGCTTAATCGTCTCAATATTTACCTCAAATACACGGTTGCATTAGATCTGGATTTTGATTGACAAGTTATAGAAATAGAATAAGAAAAAGCTTTATTAGAATAAAAATGTCGTACAATCGTCAATAAATTGGCTATGGATTGAGAGATCTTCCGGATTTTTATCAATCTCTTTGCAAAACTACAACAATAATACAGCTAGCTTTATACTTACTTATTCTTACAAGCGTTCATATAAATTCCTTACATCATATTGATAAAAATCAAATTGACAGTGATTTTTATGGACAATTCTTAGCTCGAGAATAAAACATCCGTACTATAAAAAACTTTTTACGAAGCTCCAGTAATTGAAGCTTAATAGAGCCTTAAAGACTTGGATGAATAGTTTTACCATAAAAATATTACCTCCATCTTCCAAAATTATAAAAAAACATGTAAAAGGTTTTGTAATAGTCAGGCAAAGAATGTAAAGACTCTGCCTCAAATGAAATTTCATTAAACGAAAAGAAGAAAATTTATGCAATTGCGTAACATTGCCATCATTGCCCACGTTGACCATGGGAAAACAACGCTTGTAGACGGACTACTCAAGCAATCAGGAAACTTCCGTGATAATCAGCGTACAAGTGAACGTATGATGGATTCAAACGATATTGAAAAAGAACGCGGAATTACAATCCTAGCGAAAGTGACATCTGTTGTTTGGAAAGATACTCGAATTAATATTGTTGATACACCAGGGCACGCCGACTTTGGTGGAGAAGTTGAACGCATTCTAAATATGGTTGATGGAGCCATTGTACTTGTTGATGCTGCTGAAGGACCAATGCCACAAACAAAATTTGTCGTTGGCAAAGCATTGAAAGTGGGATTGCGCCCTATTGTTGCTATTAATAAAATTGACCGACCTGATGCACGCGTTGATGAAGTCATTAATGAGGTTTTTGACCTTTTCGCTGCTCTTGATGCAACAGACGAACAGCTTGATTTTCCTATTCTTTATGGATCTGGACGCGATGGATGGATGGCTGAAGCCCCCGAGGGACCAAAAGATCAGGGATTAAGTCCTTTATTTGATCTTGTGACGCAGCATGTCCCTTCTCCTAGTGTAGCAGAAGGACCGTTTCGCATGATTGGAACTATTCTTGAAGCAGATCCGTTTTTGGGACGAATTATTACAGGGCGGATTCATTCTGGCTCTCTAAGACCCAACCAAAATGTCAAGGTTCTTGGACAAGATGGAAAACTTTTAGAAACTGGGCGTATTTCAAAGATTTTAGCATTTCGTGGCTTAGAACGGCAACCTATTGAAGAAGGAAGTGCTGGTGATATTGTTGCGATTGCAGGTCTACAAAAAGGTACCGTTGCTGATACTTTCTGTGATCCTACTGTTAATGAACCCCTTACTGCCCAACCAATTGATCCTCCTACTGTTACTATGAGTTTTCTCGTCAACGATAGTCCCCTTGCTGGAACTGAAGGCGATAAAGTAACAAGTCGTGTCATTCGTGACCGATTGTTAAAAGAAGCAGAAGGCAACGTCGCTCTTAAAATTGAAGAATCAGCCGATAAAGATTCTTTCTACGTTTCAGGACGAGGAGAATTACAGCTTGCAGTTCTCATTGAAAATATGCGCCGTGAAGGATTTGAGCTTAGTGTTTCACGCCCACGTGTTGTTATGCAAAAAGATGAAAATGGAATAACTCTTGAACCAATCGAAGAAGTTGTTATCGATGTTGATGAAGAATATTCCGGTACTGTTGTACAAAAAATGTCTGAACGTAAGGGCGAAATGGTGGAATTACGCCCTTCTGGGGGTAATCGTGTCCGACTTGTTTTTTATGCGCCAACCAGAGGACTCATTGGTTATCAATCTGAACTTTTAACGGATACACGTGGTACAGCAATTATGAATCGCCTTTTCCATGCTTATGAACCTTATAAAGGAGACATTGCTGGTCGCGTTAATGGTGTTATGATTTCAAATGACAATGGTGAATCTGTCGCTTATGCTCTTTTTAATCTTGAAGATCGTGGACCTATGATCATCGATGCGGGTGTGAAAGTCTATCAAGGTATGATTATTGGCATCCACTCACGAGATAATGACCTAGAAGTTAATGTGTTAAAAGGAAAAAAACTCACCAATATGCGCGCTTCCGGAAAAGATGAAGCCGTAAAGCTAACGCCTCCCATTAGAATGACATTAGAACGTGCCTTATCGTGGATACAAGATGATGAACTTGTGGAGGTAACCCCTAAAAATATTCGTCTCCGCAAACTCTATCTTGATCCTAATGAACGTAAACGTTTTGAAAAAACACGTGCATCAATTTTAAGCTAATTTGATAATCTCTTTGGTAAAATATTTATAAAATATTTAATTGTATTGAGCCTCACTATATCCCAGAAAGGATGTCTCTATGAATATTAAGGAAATACCTGTAGGCAAAAATCCACCAGAAGATATTAACGTTATTGTGGAAGTCTCCCTTGGTGGTCAACCAATAAAATATGAGATGGATAAAAAGTCGGGCGCATTATTTGTTGACCGTTTTCTTCATACATCAATGGTTTATCCTGGAAATTACGGTTTTGTCCCTCATACACTTTCAGATGATGGTGATCCTATTGATGTCCTTATCTGTAATACCCGTCCACTTATGCCTGGTTGTGTTATCAATGTTTGCCCCATCGGAGCTCTGATGATGGAAGATGATGGTGGTAAAGATGAAAAAATTATTGCCATTCCCACTCCAAAATTAACAAAACGCTATATTAATATTCATGACTATACAGATCTTCCCGAGATTACACTCAAACAAATTGAACATTTCTTCAAGCATTACAAAGATCTGGAACCTGGAAAATGGGCTAAAATTGAAGGATGGCGTGATAAAAACTTTGCTCATGAATTAATTAAGAAAGCTGTTGAGCGCAATAAAAAAATATAACGATTTTAATAAAATAAAGCCTGTTTTTTTAATAGGCTTTATTATTTATTTTTTCTACGAGATGCAATCTCTAAAGGATTGCCATATCTGCTTTAGCTCTTCTAAATGTGTTGAAAAGTAAAGTTGTTTGTAGCGAGATATTGCGCCGTTTTTCAGAGAAATAGAAGAAGATGGTATTTTCCACTGCTTCGCAAGAAATTTAATGAGAGCTTTATTCGCTTTTCCATCTTCAGGAACAGCACGAAGGCGTATAACCAGATATTGTTTTTCACCGTCCCTACATTCAACCCCTATTATTTTGTCAACGGATGATTTAGGAATGAGATATACAAACAAAATCAAGTTATTTTTATCAACTTGATAAAACATGTATTCGCCTCAAGTAATATTTCTATAAATACATGTTTGCGTAAATGCGCCACATGAAAGTACGAATAAAATAAATAATAATGAACACTACAATAGGTGAAATATCAATTGTCCCAAAATTTGGTAAAATTTGCCGTACACGGCTTAGAACAGGATTTGTAAGACGATTTAGAAAGCTTCCTATCAAAACAACAAAGCGATTGCGCGAATTTATGATATTAAAGACATAAAGCCAAGAAAAAATGACACTAGCGATTAAAATATCAATATAAATATCAAAAATCAAATCAATCGTTCGAAGCAATGCATAAATCATGCGTCATCCCTTTCAATCAAGGAAACAGAAGAGCGTATAGAAAACCTTCATTAAAGCAGGTTTGTGTATCAAAAAATGGTTTTATACTTCAATACTCTTTTTCTTGAATAAAAACCAGACATCTAAATTCTTCATCTCTCTATTTAATGACGATGCAGCTAGAAAACAAATATCAAAATTAAAAATAGCACATGAAAATAGAAGAAACAGCAAAAAAGTCTGAATATCCCTTATAGGATTAATCTTAAACCTCATCGTTTTAATTATTAATATATAAAAAACAAACTAACTAAAAACGGCCTTTTAAAGGCCGCTTTTATTTTATTTTTAAAATTATTTCTGCAAAGCAGTCAAACGGTTAAGAGCACTGCTAAAACCATTGAGCTGAACAAATAAATCATTCAAAGCTGGTTCACCTGCAGCAGCAATTGTCATTGCCAACTTTAACTGTTTTCCAGAACGTAAAGCTGCTACGTGATTTTTGTCAAAAACGACAGGAACCATGCAACCTGCTGGTACACAAGTCCGAATACCAGTTTCGATAACAGCTTTTCCCTCATCAACTTGTAAACGAACAGGCTTAGAAACCAAAATACCAAAAGGAACTGTTAAATTACCAGATACAACACCCTCAGCATTGAGAATAAGGCTCATAGCCACAACAACACGCCCCTGCTCATTTACTTCTTGACGGTGCATAAAACAAATTCTTTTCCCTTCTTGTATACCACAATTAATAGTCCACAAACCGTAGGTTTCAGTCAAAGAAGAAGCTCCATTTGGCAATGTCGCTGCCGCATCTTTTGATGCAGGAGTTTTTGAATTTGTCGCAAATGCAACAGATGAAATACTCAAGAGAGTAAAAACTATAAGTAAATTAAATAATTTTTTCATTTTATATTCCTGTTCTTTACATAAAAGAGAAACATGTTTATTATTTATAAATGATATAAAGCGTCTTAATAAAAAAGCTTTCTCATAATCATATAGCTTTTATAATGGTCTAAGGCTACCTCGAAATTCGCTGACAACTTTCATATAGACATGTTTTTTAAAAGAAACAGCGATCAACGGAAGGGTTTCTAGATCAATCCATTTCCATTGATCGAATTCCGCTTTATTGCCATCTGGTGGCGGATTAATCGCAATTTCAGAAAGCTTTCCCGTAAACTGGAAAGCAAACCACTTTTGTATTTGTCCACGATATTTATTGCTTAATGTACACCCAATAAGTTCTTGTGGAAAATCATAGTGGAACCAATTTTGTGCTTCTTTAATCAACTTTACAGATCGAATACCCGTTTCTTCATAAAGTTCACGATATGCTGCATCTAACGGTTTTTCATCTTCATCAATCCCTCCTTGAGGAAGCTGCCAACGATGAGATATCTCGGTCTCTGCATGAATAGGCGTCATTAAACGACGCCCAACCCAAACTTTACCCTCATGATTAAAGACAACAATCCCAACACATTTGCGATATGGAAGAATCTTCAAATTAATACCTGCATCCATTTAATATTCCTCAAAATCGCAAGCTATAGATATCATTTCTCACTTTAACACATCCTTATTGGGATCTGGTGGAAATGCTGCATTTGCCATTTCACCTCGTAACAGCTTATAGGCCTCATTCAATTGAATATCATCTTTAGGGTCTTTCGGAACAAAAGCAGCTGAACCAGATCCTTTATTACTCTCTCGTTTTCCTTTGATATGTCCTTTTAATGCAGACTCACCAACTTTTACATCATAACCCTTATATTTTTCAGGGAGTGGTTGCTCTACAATAATATCAGGCGTGATCCCTGTTCCTTGAATAGAAGTGCCAGATGGCGTGTAATAAAGTGCTGTTGTTAAGCGTAAAGCTCCATTTTCACCCAAAGGAATAATTGTTTGAACAGATCCTTTACCAAAAGACTGCGTCCCTAAAATTGTTGCACGACGATGATCTTGTAATGCACCCGCAACAATTTCAGAAGCACTTGCCGAACCACCATTAATAAGGACAATGAGCGGTTTTCCATGGATAACATCACCTGGCTTCGCATCAAACCTTATCACATCACTCTTTTTGCGCCCACGAGTCGACACAATTTCACCTTTATTGAGAAAAGCACTCGAAACATTAACAGCTTGATCTAAAAGCCCACCAGGATTAAGTCGCAAATCAAGAACGTAACCTTTTAGCTTATCTTCAGGAATTTTAGATTGGATATCTTTAATTGCCGCCAGAAGATTACCTAATGTCTGCTCAGAAAACTGGATAACTCTTAAATATCCAATATCGCCCTCAACCCGATACTTCACCGCTTTTACCTTGATAATATCACGAACAATCTTCACTTCAAATGGCTTATCAACGCCAGAACGAATAATTGTTAAGGTAATTGGTGTTCCAGGAGCACCTCGCATCTTATTAACAGCTTCATTCAATGTTTGACCATTCGTTTGTACATCATCAATTTTTGAAATAAGGTCTCCTGCTAAAATACCTGCTTTTGAAGCGGGAGTATCATCCATTGGTGAAACAACTTTAATCAAGTTTTTTTCCATAGTGACCTCAATACCAAGACCTCCGAACTCTCCTTTCGTAGAATCCCGCATATCCTTGGCTTCTTCAGCATTCAAATAAGATGAATGAGGGTCCAGTGATGTGAGCATGCCATTGATAGCATTTTCAATGAGCTTTTTATCATCTGGAACTGTAACGTACTGCATACGCACGCGCTCAAAAACATCGCCAAATATAGCTAGCTTTTTATATGCATTATCTTCATTATTCGCAGCAACAGACTGCACCATAATCATTGAACAGGCGCCGAGCAATACCCCAGCGACCAAAAGAATAACTTTACGAATCATTTTGGCTCCTTCTTATTTTTTCAGTCTGCCACCAAGGAGTTGGATTTACAGGTTTTCCCTGCTTTCTAAACTCAATGTAAAGCATTGGAGAAGTTTTTCCTATATCCAATGCAACACTGTTTGAAATAAATTGCATCTCCATTATACCCAGAGGCTCACCAGAAAGGACAAACTGCCCCTGTTTTACATTAATTCTCGACATTCCAGTAAGAATAATATGATAACCATTTCCAACATTAAGAATAATTAACTGTCCGTAAGAACGAAATGGCCCAGCAAAAGCAACAAAAGCATCTACAGGTGATATAACAACAGCTCCTGACTCTGTTTCTATCGTTTCACCAAAGCGCGTAATCTGCGAATTTTTGTTAGAGCGATGTATTCTTTTTCCTGAAACAGGAAAAAGTAAAGAACCTTTTCGGCTTTCAAAATTGGACTGTTCTAACAATTGCAAACTTTTCCGTACCTGTACTGATGCATCAGAGCTAAGTTTTGACTGACGGTCGAGCTCTAAAATCAATTCTTCCAAAGACTGCGCTTTTTTAGCAAGAGCAATATTTTTTTGTTGCTGTTCTGTAAGTTCTTTTTCTGATTTTTTTTGTAGTTTGTTTTTTTTGTCTAATAAAAGCTCTAGACGTTTTCGCTGCTCTGCTTGATTTTGCAGTTTTGTCTTTAATGCCGTATATTCCGTAGTAATGGAATTACTCAAATTGGTCAACTCCTTGAGTTTCTGTGTTAAATCTCGTGTTTTCTCTTGCATCTGAGGAATAACAGTACCTAATAAAACAGAACTACGTATAGAAGCCAACGCGTCCTCTGGCTGTATCATAAGAGCAGGAGGCGGATTCAATCCCATACGTTCCAAAATTGCAAGAACTTCCGCAAATTCAGTGCGACGATTTTTTAAACTTTGATAGACTTGTACCCGCTCTTCTATCATTTTTTTAAGCTTTTCTTCCCTTTTAGCAATATCATCTGCTACTGTACGTTCTTCTTTAGCCGCCTTTATGAGTGCATCACTCAAAACACGTTGATCTTTTTTTAAATGCTCAACCTGATGCGTAAGAAAAGCAACACGCTCACGCGAAAGTGAAATGTTTTGGCGAATTTCTCCTAATTCTTTATGTGCTTCCGTACTCCTCATTGTATCTTCCGCATGCGATACAGAAAAGCAAAAAAACATACTCAAGAGCAAAATGACAAATATCACGCACTCCCCATATAAATATAGCATCTTTCTATGAAGAAGCTTTTTCATTTGCCCAACCATGACACCTCATCGTATACATTAGAGATGCTTTAAATGGTGTCAGCTAAAACAATATTAATAAATATATAAATAAGTGCTAAAAATTGCACAAAAATATTAAAAACGATGATACGGATGATTATTTTCGATTGTCACAGCGCGGTAAAGTTGTTCTGTAAGAAGAATACGTGCGATTTGATGTGGCCACGTCATCAAACCAAAAGATAAAAGAAAATCAGCATGCTTCCTTATTTGTTCATTATGTCCATCAGGTCCTCCCAAAGCAATGACGACATCTCGAATGCCTTCATCACGATAACACCTCAATTTTTCAGAAAAAGAAATTGAAGAAATCGATTCTCCACGCTCATCTAACACAATTAATCGACATTTTTCAGGTAAAAATTCAATAAGTCTTCTCCCCTCTTCCTCCATACGTTGACACGCTGTTTGAGCACGACTTTCTGGTATCTCTTGTAATTTTTTTAAATGAAAGCCTACAACTCCAGAAATTTTAGAAAAACGATCCAAATAATGCTGAACTAATTTTTGCTCCGCCCCACTTTTCATACGACCAACCGCAAAAATAGAAATTTGCATTTTAATGATCTCCGAAGAGAAGCAAAGCTGTATCGTTTAAATCCGGAGTCATCCATATTTTTTCTAAATTATAAAAAAGGCGAATTTCTGGACGAAAAAGATGAATGATAATATCACCTGTATCAATCAATACCCAATCACCTCCAGCAAGCCCTTCTACACGCGCAAGCCCCTGCCCATTATTTTTCCAAGTATGTAATAAATGATCAGCAACAGAAGATACATGACGCTGCGAATTTGCTGAAGCTATGACCATATAATCAGCCAAAGATGACTTCCCCCGAATATCAATAGAAACAATATCTTCTGCTTTTGTATCTTCTAAGCTCTTGAGAATAACTTCAAGACTCTCTCTAACAGAAAAAACTTTTTTTTCTTTTGAAGGCATACTATCGTAAGAGTGTTTGTGTGCAATATTTTTCAGATCAATATCCTTTCTTATCATTGTGGAATCTAAAAAGAGATTTCTCTAAAGAGAAGCAGAATCTTATGAAATGTTCAAGAAAAATCATTCTTTTTCAAACGCAGGTTTGTTGAAGATTGAAAAGATAAAGGTCCATGCAAATAAGTCCAAACTGGTGGCTTGATAAAAGGTAATCGCTTACTTTCTCTCTCATCCAAACGAAAACGACGATAAATATGTGCCATAGGAGAAGAAAGTGCCGACCGATTGCCTAAAGGACGATCAATAATCGCAATAGGAAGCATAGAAACGATATCATGCCATCGATACCAATGATGTATCGTCGTAAAACTATCTGCCCCCATAATCCATACAAAATTTACGCCACTGTAATGGGTAAGAATATGAAAAATTGTATCTATTGATACTTTGCTCCCTATAGCCTGTTCAAAACCTGTTAAGCGAATTTTTGGATGGTCAATAAGTTTAAAACTTAATTGCATTCTCTCCTCTAAAGAGAGCAACTGTGTACGATCCTTTAAAGGATTTCCTGGAGTGATCATCCACCATAACTGATCAAGATGCAAACGCCGAATGGCAATTTTTGCAACAAGAAGATGCCCTGCATGCGGTGGATTAAAGGAACCACCAAAAAGACCCACAACATTGGATCTTTCAACATGTGGCATACAATTTTTCCATGGAAAAAATGGTGTTCTCAAGCTCTAACCTGACCATTTCCTTTAACATGATATTGAAATGAAGTTAGCTGTTCAACACCTATCGGGCCACGTGCATGCATTTTTCCTGTTGCAATACCAATTTCCATTCCAAAACCAAATTCACCTCCATCAGCAAATTGTGTGGACGCATTGTGCAGCAAAATAGCTGAATCTAAATGATTAAAAAAATTCTTCACCACTTCCAAATCCTCAGCAATAATCGATTCCGTATGTCCTGATGAATAACGCTTGATATGAGAAATGGCTCCCTCAACACCCTCAACCGTTTTAACAGAAAGAATAGCATCAAGATATTCATGCGACCAATCTTCTTCAGAAGCTAATTTGACATCTGGCATAAGAAAAACAATATCTTCTGTAGCACGAATTTCACACCCCTTCTCCTGTAAAGCAGTTAAAACAGGAAGAAACTTTTTTAATGCCTGACTGTCAATGAGAACTGTCTCAACAGCACCGCATATCCCTGTCCGCCGCAACTTTGCATTTAAAACAATATTGCGTGCCATATCTAAATCTGCCGATTTATCAATATAAATATGACAAAGTCCCTCCAAATGAGCAAAAATTGGAACACGTGCATCAGACTGAACGCGGGCAACAAGGCTCTTTCCACCACGTGGTACTATCACATCAATCGCTCCATCCAATCCTTTGAGCATTTCCCCAACGGCAGCGCGATCTGTCGTTCCAACCATTTGAATAGCATCTTTGGGTAAACCAGAGCGCTCTAAACCTTGTACCAAAGCTACATGAAGAGCATGAGAAGAATGAAAGCTATCCGAACCACCACGCAAAATCGCAGCATTGCCTGCTTTTAAGCACAAAGAACTCGCATCAACTGTAACATTTGGACGACTTTCATAAATAATACCAATCACACCAAGAGGTGTTCGTACACGACTTATATGAAGCCCATTTGGACGTTTCCACGCGCTCATGACCTGTCCAACAGGATCAGATAAACGAGCAACTTGGCGAACACTGTCTATCATTGCACGTAAACGCAAGTCATCTAATTTTAGCCGATCAATCATTGCAGCTTTCAAATTATTCTGAGCAGCATTCTCTAAATCTTGACAATTCGCCCGTAAAATCTCATCTGACTGAGCCTCCAGACTTAAAGCGATCATTTCCAATGCATTGTTCTTTTGCTCAGAAGAAGCAACAGCCAACGCTGCAGCGGCATAGCGCGCTTTTTGTCCCATATCTTTCATTTGTTCTTCTAAAGTCATCGTATCATCCACTCTGCCAAAACAATAAAAACAAAAGTAACTTTTTTAAACAGAATTGGTCAAGCAACGTACAATCATATCATTACGATGCACCATAGCAGAGCGCGCCTCATACCCAAGAATAGCTTCAATTTCTTCACTTTTATGTCCTATAATGCGTACAGCCTCATCTTTGTCATAGCTTACAAGTCCACGCGCAATCTCAACTCCATCTGTACCAACAATTGCAACCGTATCCCCACGCTGGAAATTTCCCTCAACGGCAATAACCCCTGCAGCTAATAACGATTTTCCTGTTTCAAGGGCCCTAATGGCTCCTTGATCAATCGTCAAAACACCAGATGGATCTAAATGACCAGAAATCCATGTTTTCCAAGCACTGACAGATTTCTTACTTGCCGCAAAAAAACTCTTACGTTCACCTTTGTCAATTGCAGCAAGGGGATTCATACGCTTGCCTGAGGTGATAATCATCGCCGTTCCAGCAGCATTAGCGATTTTTCCGGCATCAAGCTTAGTCTTCATTCCTCCCCGTGAAAACTCTGAAGCAGCAACATCTGCCATTTTTTCGATATCATGCGTAATGGATGCAACAAAAGGTATAAATTCAGCCGTAGGATCACTATGGGGAGACTTTGTATAAAGACCATCAATATCAGATAAAAGTATTAAAAGATCTGCCCTCACCATTGTTGCCACACGTGCAGCTAAACGATCATTATCACCATAACGAATTTCAGTTGTTGCAACAGTATCATTCTCATTAATAACAGGCACAGCTCCCAAATATAAAAGCATCTCAATCGTTGCACGTGCATTGAGATAACGCCTTCGCTCCTCCGTATCAAATAAAGTGAGCAAAATTTGGCCTGTTTTGAGCCCATGTTGAGCAAGCGCATCACCATAGGTTTTTGCTAACTCAATTTGCCCCAAAGCAGCACATGCCTGACTTTCTTCCAATTTCAAAACGCCCTTAGGAAGCTGTAGCAATGTCCTTCCTAAAGCAATAGCGCCTGAAGACACCAACAATATCTCTACGCCTTTTTTGTGCAATTCAACAACATCACTGATCAAGCTTTTAAGCCATTCAACCCGTAAACCTGTCTGAGGATCAACCAAAAGGGCAGATCCAATCTTGACCACAATACGTTTATAGTGTGTAAGTTTTTGCGATCCAACAGCCATCTCAATCAACCTTGCTATCCCCACTGATCTCCTCTTTGCTTGACATTTCAATAATATGTGCACCAGCCCGCAGCACATTTTCTAAACCTTCGCGGCTAACCGCAGAAAACATCATAACAGGTTGACCCGCAGCTCTTTGCAAAGCTTCTTGTTTCGTTTTACGCTCTTCAATTGTCAGAGTATCTATCTGGCTTAAAGCGACAATTTCAGTCTTATCACTTAGATTATTTCCATATGCCTCAAGTTCATGACGCACAATTTGATATGCTTTTGCTACATCTTCTTCTTGAGAAGAAATCAGATGAAGCAGTACGCGACAACGTTCTACATGTCCTAAAAAACGATCTCCAATTCCCACACCTTCATGCGCTCCTTCAATTAATCCTGGAATATCAGCCAAAACAAATTCACGACCATCAATACGTACAACACCAAGATGAGGATGTAGAGTGGTAAAAGGATAACCTGCAACTTTTGGTTTTGCAGCCGTTACAGAAGCTAAAAAAGTTGATTTTCCAGCATTAGGTAAACCAACAAGCCCAGCATCAGCAATTAATTTCAAGCGAAGCCATACTGCGCGCTCTTCTCCAGCCAAACCTGGATTTGCACGACGCGGTGCCCGATTTGTCGATGTTGTAAAATGAAGATTACCAAAACCGCCATTCCCTCCTTTTGCAAGACGATAGCGCTGCCCCACTTCCGTTAAATCACAGATTAACGTTGTATTATCTTCTTCAAAAATTTGCGTCCCAACCGGAACTTTAAGGATGACATCGTCACCCTTTTCACCCGTCATATTACGACCCTTGCCATTCCCCCCTGTTTTTGCTTTAAAATGCTGTTGGTAGCGATAATCAATCAGCGTGTTAAGCCCATCAACAACAAGAGCCCAAACATCACCACCCCGTCCTCCATTCCCTCCATCAGGTCCCCCAAATTCTATGAATTTTTCACGACGAAATGATACTGCTCCAGAACCTCCATTACCAGAACGAATATAAACCTTAGCTTGATCAAGAAATTTCATTGGAAGCACTCTCTGAGGAATCAATCTCTCTACCTCTATAGGCAATACATTAGTTTTACCAGTTTTTCATCATTGATAACAGAAAAACTGTCAATATCGCCGATAACTCTTTGAGAAAAAATCATCACATCTAAATAGGTTAAGTAAAGTTAAATCTTCTTAAAAGAAGGCGCTATTCTTGTATTTTTGTTTTTCCCTTAAATTCAAGTGCTAGAAGATAAAGCTCTACTGATTCTGATCGGCTTGCAGGCGGTTTAACATGATAGACTTTTTTAAAATGCTGTTTTAGTATTGTGAGAAGAGTGTTTTCTGCTCCTCCTTGAAAAGCCTTTGCTAAAAAATGTCCCCCAGGCTTAAGAACCGAAAGAGCAAAATCAGCCGCAACTTCACATAAATAAATCGTTCTTAAATGATCCGTCTGACGATGACCTGTTGTTGGCGCTGCCATATCAGAAAGAACCACATCCGGTTTTGTCCCTAAAGTTTCAATTAATTTCTGCGGTGCATCTGTATGCAAAAAATCCATTTCCAACATGGCAACTCTAGGCAATGGATCAACATGTAAATAATCAATACCAACAACGCTAGGATCTTCATCACTTGACCCTACTATACGCTCAGCCACCTGACACCATCCCCCAGGTGCTGCTCCTAGATCAATAACCTTTTGACCTTTTTTCAAAAACCTATAACGCTCATTAATTTCAATGAGTTTATAAGCCGCACGCGAACGATAACCATCTACTTTTGATTGATGGACATAAGGATCATTCAGATGCCTCTCTAACCATCGTCGTGATGAAGCTTTAATGGTTCCTGCTTTCTTTTTTACGCGCTGATATAATTCATGTGACCCTGAACCTCCGTAGCCACCCCTCGGTGTTTTTGTTGTTTTTTTCATCGTTATTCATTGTCTCCATATTTAATTCTCTAACGCTTGAAATCTCCGCTCTTTCTATGACGACACCATACCCTATCGCGTAACATCAGCTCTATCAAAATTCCTTCCCTTAATCCACGATCAGCAACTCTTAAACGCTGACTTGGCCAAACTTCCCGAATAACATCTAAAATTGCACAACCAGCTAAAACTAAATCTGCTCTCTCGCGCCCAATAAAAGGACTTACGACACGTTTTTCTATATCCCATGACAATAGGCGTTTTGTCATAAGAGTAATGTCTGCATCATTCATCCAAATGCCATCCACTTTTTTCCTATCATAACGCTCTAAATTAAGATACATTCCTGCTAAAGTCGTAACTGTACCGGAGGTTCCCAAAAGATGAAACTTCGAACCTTGCGCTAACTCTCCTAATTTATGACGATCTGAAAAATTATTTAATAACCCTCGCACATAGCTTTTCATTTTTTCAAAATCATCTAAGCTAATATCATTCCCTCCAAAACGTTCAGAAAGCGTAACAACACCAACAGGAAGAGAAGTCCAAGCGATAATTTGTCTAGCTAAACGAAAAGAACGCTTTTGAGAAACATCAAGTAGCACAATTTCTGATGATCCCCCTCCAATATCAAAAAGCACAATTGCGTCAGTATTTGGTTCAATAAGTGTACTACACCCTGTAACAGCAAAACGCGCTTCTGTTTGCCGATCAACAATTTCCAATTCAAGACCTGTCTCCTCCAAAACACGCTGAATAAAATGTTTACCATTTTCTGCAGAACGACAAGCTTCTGTTGCAATCAAGCGATAACGCTTAATATGCCTTTGTTTTAGCTTTAAATGACAAATCTTTAATGCTTCAATCGCACGATCCATAGCTCGTGTATTAAGAAAACCATTATTTATTAAACCTTCTCCCAATCTTACAATACGAGAAAAAGCATCAACAACACGAAAATATCCAGGCTTACTGGGAGATGCGATAAGAAGACGACAATTATTCGTTCCGAGATCAAGTGCTGCATAAAGAGGTGGAGACTTTACTGGAGGGAACCGTCGAAGAAAAGGCGCTTTGAGTTTTTTTGTTTTTTGAGCACCTATCATTATCTGACTATGAAACTCAAAAGCTGTCTCAGATTGAACAAAAGCCTGTTTCTGTTCATAATGTTTTTTTCTCTGTTGTCTCTTTATATCAACAAAAACAGAGTATGATTCTGTTCGTGACAATGCAGAACGATTATTTGTATTACTACCGCACTGATCATACAACTGATCTGCTTTGGTATCGTATATTTCTCCTCGCTTTAACTCTTTTGAACCATAGTTTAACGGGGTCATTTCTCTTATCCCTTGAGCGTTCCCCCCAATAAATAAACGCGAAAACTCTTCTTCTCATTCCTAAATAAAGCAATAATGCAGCATCAAAAATGCAGCATCAAATGATAAATACAAGAAATCATTCTTTCTTTGCCTATCATTAAAATTTTCTAAACTAGCATCATTCAGATTTTTGTATAATCTTTTGGTTGTTTCCGTGAAATCATGCTTCTCTTTATGAACTTAAAACTATAAATTAATCGTTTACGTTCGCATCAATTTTTATAAATTTTGCTCTTTTCTTTATACCATTTACACGGAGCACACTTCTATTGTAACAAACCTACATTATCATACTATTTGCTGACTCTTAAGGTCACAACAACCTATACATTAGTACGGTTTATAAAAAATTTTTTCTTTTTTCAATCTCGTTATCCACACACGAGCCTTATTTGTTGTATGCAATGAAATGGCTTTGATTATGCTGGAATAAAAGTTCCATAATACTACAAAATGCAATTACAATAGCTGTTATTTTGTGAATACCAATTAAAACTATCGTTCAAAAAATTCTCTAGGATTATAAATTTATCTGAAAAATATTAATGCTTAATCAGACCGCTCTAAAAATCCATTTAAAGCTTTAAAAAAGAATTTAGCCTACTTATTATTGTAAGGAATCTATCTTTTTAATTATTTTAAATCGAGTATTTCTAATCTTTTTTACTTCTAATAACTCACGAAACCACTCTTTAAGCTTTATGGAAAATACTAACTTTATTTTCTATTACATATAAAGAACTTATTGTGACTTTATATTCATAAAACTCTCACTCTTTCCAATAAATCAGCTCGATGTCATATTATATAAAAATTCTTACTTATTTGACCTTATAATTTACACTCAAAAATATAATACAACGATTTATGAAAAAATGACTCTTGTTAAAAATACTCGATGGATTCTAAGGACGTAAAGAATTAAGTGCTGCATTTAACCCTTTAAATGGTACAGTAAAAGAAAATACCTTTCCTTCTTTAAGTTTATAGGAAATACGTACTTTATTGTCCTGCTCTATTTGTTTAGTCAAAACCGGCCCTACAGGCGATTGTGCCAAACAAACGGTTTCATTGCATTGCGTATAATGAATAAGAACAGGTTTTTTAACACCTTTTACAAACATTTGAATCGGAACATTTATATCAGAATTTGGCAATGTTCGAAAAAGCATCACTGCTTGACCACTTGTCGTAGACACAAGAGACCAACTAAAAATGGTATTTCCTTCTTGATCATGAACAGTCTGTGTCACATTACATATACCTTGCTTATGTTTAAGCTTTTGTTTTTCGTCACAAATCAAAGTCCAGTCATAAAACTGCATAATAATTCGACGTGTTTCACCAGGTTCTCCCTTAGGTATCGATAAGTGCGGTGGATGCACTGTATAAATATTATTGTTCTCGTTAGCAAAGCTTTTGCTCTTGCCTATTAAGGCAAGAGCAAACAGAACCTTTACTAAAATACTTCTCTTTTTTACAATAACAGCCATTTTTTCTATTATCATCTCAACCTCAGAGTAATTCCAGCACCTATCCCCCAGTGACCTCCAGCACTCGTAATAGATACATTCGAGCGAATATTTCCATCTTCAGATGTATAACCAGCCCCAATAGCAAATGCGGATTGACTGCGCCACAAACCACTACCAAATGAAACACTTAAAGATCCTGGTATATCATAGTAACGTAAGTTGGACACCGCTAAACCAATCGCTGCTGCTTGTCTTGCTTCCTTGCGAACATCCTCAATAGCATAATTTAACGTCTCAAACTTCATATCCGTATAGGATTTCGCCTCGTTAACGCCATTATTAACTATAGTATTGACTTTCTCATCCGTATACTTATTGGCATCTTCAAGAACCGTCTTCATCTGCTGTTCTGTGTAATCATGTAACTGACCTCCATTAACAGCTTCTTTCGAATCCTTTTCAATCTTTCCATCCGCTACATTGTCTATTAACACTGGAGAACTATCATCTCCACCAACTAACGTAACTGTATTGGTCTTTTTACCTGTTTCATCTTTATCATATTGTACAGATCCATCCGTAACTTTAGTTTCAATATCCTTGACCTGATCTGTAATCATCTGCTGGGTTTCCCAAAGCTGACCTCCATTAACTGCTTCTTTGGAATCTTTGTCTACCTTACCGTCCTCTACATTGATAATCTTACTAGGACTCTTAACGCCCTGATCATCAACGTGAGAAGCATCATAGCTTCCTTTTTCTTCATTCCAATTCAGACCATTAGACGCAACATCCTTTTCAACTTCTTTTATACGATCGTTGATAGTGCTCATGCTGTCATTAACAACATCAAATGCTTCAGAGACATTATTACGCTCCTCTTTATCACCTTTCGTACCATCCTCATTGAAAACCTGAACGTAGAATTTGGGTCCTTGCCAGTTTCCTTCCTTATCATAACCAGCTCCTCCACCAAAATATGAGGCAAAGCTCTGTTGAAGAGTATAAATCTGACCTCCATTAATCGCATCCGTCGAATCTTCTGATATCTTTCCTTCCGCAAGGAACGTGATCTTGCTGTTGTCCTTTTTACCTTCCTTCTCATGCTGTGCTACAAACGCACCCGCATCATCACTCCACAACAACGCATTTTGCTCAATATTTTCTGAAATCTCATTATGAAGATTCTTGAAGACCTTATTGATACCGGCAAACGCGGCTGCAATGCTATCATAATCCTCCTCTTCAAAGCTGCCATCTTCTTGGAAAGTCATTAGCTTGAAACCTGGAAGAACCCAGCCATCACCATCATACTTAGCATCACCACCAAAATACTTTGCTAGCGACTGATTCAGATCATAAATCTGTCCACCATTAACCGCATCACTCGAGCCTGATGCTATAGAACCAGCCGAAAGTGATGTGATCTTGCTGTTTTCTTGCGTCACTACAACTTTGCCGTCGTCTCCTTCTTCCCTCTTTTCATGCTGCGCTACAAAGGCATGGGCTTTATCACTCCATAACAAGGAATCATGCGCAACTCCTTCTGAGACTTCCTTAATGCGAGCGTTCACAGTCTTGATATTATCATCAAGACCTGCAAAAGCGGTGCCAACACCTTGGAACGAACTCTCTGTCACAACTCCATCTGTGGCAATGTGCGATAATTTATAGGTTGGCTGTGTAAGAGATCCATTTGTAAATGCAGCATCTCCACCTAAGAACTTGGCAACATCCTCACCGATTGTATTAACCTGACCACCCGTGATTGCATCATGTGAATCCTTGGCAATCTTACCATCAGCAACATTATGGAGACCTACAGCTGTCTTATCTGTAGCTTTTCCTAAAGTCACATTCGCATAATCAATTTTACCATCCTTTTTATCGTAATGAACAACTGCTGATTCATCAGACTGAAGACTGTTGGAAAGATCCGTTAAACCTTTCTCAAGCTGACCTTTGTTAACGGCTTCATTATCCTTGGTCGCTGCCTTCACACCAGAAAGAGTCCGATCCGTACCTGCCTTATTGGCAATATTGATTTCACTGCCTTCTACTTCTTTACCAATATTGATAACCTTTGTCTTTTCATCCTGCTTAACAAGGCTATCGCCTACGACTTTGCTAATCTCCTTGTTAATCTCATTATGAATGTTCGTGAAAGAACTGCCAACGCCTGCAAACGCTTCCGCTACACTATTATAGCTCTGCTCTTCAACAGCACTACCATCTTCCTTGATTGTTTTAACCTTGAAACTAGGAGCAGTCCATTTCCCATCCTTATAGACAGCACCACCACCTAAAGACGTAGCAACCACAGTGCCCAAGGTATGAAGCTGTGAGCCATTAACGGCGTCTGTTGAAGTTTCACTGACAGCTCCAGCTGCAAGAGACGTTATCTTGCTGTTTTCTTGTGTCACTACAACTGTGCTGTCTTCTTTTTCTTCCTTCTTTTCATGCTGCGCTACAAAGGCATGGACTTTATCACTCCACAACAAGGCATCACCTTTAACCTCTTTCGAAATATCATCGATCTTTTGGGTAAACTTATTTTCTACATTCGTTAGATGCGTATTCACATTCTTGACACTCGTATCAAGACCAGCAAAAGCTGAACCAACATCGTTGTAGGGCTTTTCTGTTGCCGTACCATCTTCAGCAACATTTGAGATCTTATAAGTCGGAGCTGTAAAAGCACCATCTGCAAATGTTGCACCACCACCAAAATAGGTAGCAACGGTATTGCCTAGTGAATGAAGCTGGTCACCATTTACAGCATCATGTGAATCCTTGGCTATCTTACCAGCCGCAACATTATGCAATGCAACAGTGCCTGTTTTGGGATCTCCAAAAGTCACACTATTCTTATTAATTTTAGGTGCTGTTCTGGTAAGTGTACTGACCTCTTCTGAAGCTTCTTCCTCATCATAAAGAACTGCCACAGAACGCACTTCTTCAATGTCATCAGAAAGTTTTGTCACATTCTCATCAAGCTGTCCCTTGTTAACTGCTTCGTCGTTCTTTTCTGCATCCTTCACACCAGAAAGTGTCCGCGCCGTATTTTTATTATCGGCAAGAGTAATCACACCACCCTCTTTTTCGCCACCAATCTTGATTATTTTCTGCTCTTCATTCCACTTAACAAGACTATTACTTACCACATTAGTAATATCGTTTTTAACATTCGTGAAAGATGTACCAACATCAGCCAAAGCTTCTGCAACAGTATTATACTTCTTCTCTTCTTCAGTACCATCATCCTTAACAGTCTTAATCGTGAAAGTAGGAGCAATCCATTTGCCTTCTTTATCATATCCAGCACCACCGCCAAAATAACTACCAACCATTTCACTCATAGAATAAATCTGAGAGCCATTAATGGCGTCCGTTGAATCTGCTGCAATCTTGCCAGCCGCAAGCGATGTGATCTTGCTGTTTTCTTGCGTCACTACAACTTTGCCGTCGTCTTTTTCTTCCCTCTTTTCATGCTGCGCGACAAAGGCATGGGCTGTATCACTCCATAACAAGGAATCCTGAGCAACACCTTCAGACACTTCCTTAATGCGAGCGTTCACAGTTTTGATATTTGTATCAAGTCCTTCAAAGGCAGAACCAACATCGTTGTATGACTTTTCTGTTGCCGTACCATCTGTAGTAATACTGGATAAATTATAGATCGGTCCTTTAAAAATACCTTTCTCAAATGAGGCATTACCACCTAAAAATTTGGCAACATCCTCACCGATTGTGTTAACCTGACCACCCGTGATTACATCACGTGAATCCTTGGCAATCTTACCAGCGGCAACATTATGCAATGCAACCTGACCCTTGCTCGGATCTCCAAAAGTCACACTGTTTTGTTTCGCTTTAGGTGCTGTTCTGGTAAGTGTACTGACCTCTTCTGTATCTTCTTCCGTATCGTAGAAAACTGCTACAGAACGCACGTCATTAATTTCATTCGTAAGTGCATTCACATTTCTATCAAGCTGGGCTTTGTTAACCGCTTCGTCGCCCTTTTCTGCATCCTTCACGCCAGAGAGAATTCGAGCCTTACTATCCTTATCTGCAACAGTGATTGTCGTACCATCTTTTTCGCCACCAATCTTGATCAGTTTCTTCTCTTCATTCCACTTAACAAGACTATCACTTCTCATAGTGTTAATCTCATTATGAACACTCTGGAAAGAATTACCAACACTAGAAAAAGCATCCGCTACATTCTGATAAGTCTCATCAGTAATATGGCCATCAGAACCGATTTGTTTGACCTTGAAAGTAGGAGCTATCCATGCGCCTTCTTTATTATATCCAGCGCCACCGCCAAAATAACTACCAACCATTTCACTCATAGAATAAATCTGAGAGCCATTAACGGCATCTGTGGAATCTGCTGTAATCTTGCCAGCCGCAAGCGATGTGATCTTGCTGTTTTCTTGCGTCACTACAACTTTGCCGTCGTCGTCTTTTTCCTTCTTTTCATGCTGTGCTACAAAAGCATGGGATTTATCATTCCATAACAAAGAATCCTGAGCAACACCTTCAGAGACTTCCTTAATGCGAGCGTTCACAGTTTTGATATTTGTATCAAGTCCTTCAAAGGCAGAACCAACATTGGTGTGTGATTTATCTGTTACCTTACCATCTTTATCAATATTCGATAAGTTATAGTTTGGAGCTTGCCATTCGCCCTTCTCATTATAACCAGCACCGCCACCAAAATAGCCAGCAAACTGTTTTCGAAGATCATAAATCTGACCACCCGTAATCGCATCGCTCGAACCTACCACAATAGAACCATCAGCCAGCGATGTGATCTTGCTGTTTTCTTGTGTCACTACAACTGTGCCGTCGGCTTGTTCTTCCTTCTTTTCATGCTGCGCTACAAAGGCATGGGCTGTATCATTCCATAACAAGGAATCTTGTGCAACTCCCTCTGAAACTTCCTTAATGCGAGCGTTCACATTCTTGATATTATCATCAAGTCCTTTAAAGGCAGAACCAACATCGGTATGCGATTTATCTGTTACCTTACCGTCTGTAGAAACTGTCGATAAGTCATACTTTAATCCTTTAAAGTTTTTGCCATCAAAGGATACAGCGCCACCTAAAAGCTTTGATAAATCATCTGTGATGCTATGAAGCTGTCCACCCGTAACCGCATCGCTCGAACCTGATACTATAGAACCATCAGCCAGCGATGTGATCTTGCCGTTTGTCTTTTCACCTTCTTTTCCATGCAATGCTACAAAGGCTTTTGCACTTTCATCCCACAACAAAGCATCGCCTTGAACTTCTTGCGTAATATTCGTTAGTTTTTCAGTAAAATTTTTGACCTCATTCGTTAGATGTGTATTCACATTCTTGACACTCGTATCAAGATCAGAAAAGGCTGAACCAACATCGTTATGTGATTTAGTCGTTACCTTACCATCGTCAGAAACATTTGAGATGTTATAAGTCGGAGCTGTAAAAGCACCATCTACAAATGTTGAACCACCACCAAAATATGTCGCAACGTTATTGCCTAGTGAATGAAGCTGGTCACCATTTACAGCATCATGTGAATCCTTGGCAATCTTACCAGCCGCAACATTATGCAATCCAACAGTGCCTGTTTTGGGATCACCAAAAGTCACACTGTTTTGTTTCGCTTTAGGTGCTGTTCTGGTAAGTGTATTGACCTCTTCTGTATCTTCTTCTATATCGTAGAAAACTGCTACTGAACGCACGTCTTTAATTTCATTCGTAAGTGTATTCACATTTCTATCAAGCTGGGCTTTATTAACCGCTTCGTCGTCCTTTTCTGCATCCTTCACGCCAGAGAGAGTTCGAGCCTTACTATCCTTATCAGCAACAGTGATTGTCGTACCATCTTTTTCGCCACCAATCTTGATCAGTTTCTTCTCTTCATTCCACTTAACAAGACTATCACCTTTTACATTGGTAATATCGTTTTTAATATTCGTGAAAGATGTACCAACATCAGCAAAAGCTTCTGCAACAGTAGTATACTTCTTCTCTTCTTCAGTACCATCATCCTTAACCGATTTAACCGTGAATGTAGGAGCAGTCCATGCACCATTCTCATACTTGGCGCCACCGCCTAAAGACGTAGCAACCCCTGTGCCCAAGGTATGAAGCTGTGAGCCATTAACGGCATCTGTGGAATCTTTCGTAATATCTCCTGCGGCAAGAAACGTTATCTTGCTGTTTTCTTGTGTCACTACAACTTTGCCGTCGTCTCCTTTTTCCTGCTTTTCATGACGGGCGACAAAGGCATGAGATTTATCATTCCATAACAAGGAATCATGCGCAACTCCTTGAGACACTTCCTTAATGCGTGCATTCACATTCTTGATATTTGTATCAAGACCAGCAAAAGCAGTTCCAACACCTTGGAACGAACTCTCTGTCACAACTCCATCTGTGGCAATGTGTGATAATTTATAGGTTGGTTGTGTAAGAGCTCCATTTGTAAATGCAGCATCTCCACCTAAGAACTTGGCAACATCCTCACCGATTGTGTTAACCTGACCACCTGTGATTGCATCATGTGAATCCTTGGCAATCTTACCAGCCGCAACATTATGCAATGCAACCTGACCCTTGCTCGGATCTCCAAAAGTCACACTGTTTTGTTTCGCTTTAGGTGCTGTTCTGGTAAGTGTACTGACCTCTTCTGTATCTTCTTCCGTATCGTAGAAAACTGCTACAGAACGCACGTCATTAATTTCATTCGTAAGTGCATTCACATTTCTATCAAGCTGGGCTTTATTAACCGCTTCGTCGTCCTTTTCTGCATCCTTCACGCCAGAAAGAGTTCGAGCCTTACTATCCTTATCAGCAACAGTGATTGTCGTACCATCTTTTTCGCCACCAATCTTGATAACCTTTGTCTCTTCATTCCACTTAACAAGACTATCACTTCTCATAGTGTTAATCTCATCATGAACACTCTGGAAAGAATTACCAACACTAGAAAAAGCATCCGCTACATTCTGATAAGTCTCATCAGTAATATGCCCATCAGAACCGATTTGTTTGACCTTGAAAGTAGGAGCTATCCATGCGCCTTCTTTATTATATCCAGCGCCACCGCCAAAATAACTACCAACCATTTCACTCATAGAATAAATCTGAGAGCCATTAATGGCGTCCGTTGAATCTGCTGTAATCTTGCCAGCCGCAAGCGATGTGATCTTGCTGTTTTCTTGTGTCACTACAACTTTGCCGTCTTTTTCTTCCCTCTTTTCATGCTGCGCTACAAAGGCATGGGATTTATCATTCCATAACAAAGCATCGCCTTGGACTGCTTGCGTAATATTCGTTACTTTTTCAGTAAAATTTTTGATCTCATTCGTTAGATGCGTATTCACATTCTTGACACTCGCATCAAGACCAGCAAAAGCCGAACCAACATCGTTGTATGACTTTTCTGTTGCCTTACCATCTTCAGCAACATTTGAGATCTTATAAGTCGGAGCTGTAAAAGCACCATCTGCAAATGTTGCGCTACCGCCAAAATAGGTAGCAACGGTATTGCCTAGTGAATGAAGCTGTGAGCCATTAATGGCATCTGTGGAATCTTTCGTAATAGCTCCTGCTGCAAGAGACGTTATCTTGCTGTTTTCTTGTGTCACTACAACTTTGCCGTCTTTTTCTTCCCTCTTTTCATGCTGCGCTACAAAGGCATGAGCAGTTTTGCTCCAGTTCAAAGAATCCTGAGCAACACCTTGAGACACTTCCTTAATGCGTGCATTCACATTCTTGACACTCGTATCAAGACCAGCAAAGGCTGAACCAACATCGTTGTATGACTTTTCTGTTGCCGTACCATCTGTAGTAATACTGGATAAATTATAGATCGGTCCTTTAAAAATACCTTTCTCAAATGAGGCATTACCACCTAAAAATTTGGCAACATCCTCACCGATTGTGTTAACCTGACCACCCGTGATTACATCACGTGAATCCTTGGCAATCTTACCAGCGGCAACATTATGGAGACCTACAGCTGTCTTATCTTTACCACCCAAGGTGATATTCGCATAATCAACTTTACCATCCTTTTGTTTATCGTAATGAACAACTGCTGATTCATCAGACTGAAGACTGTTCGAAAGATCCTTTAAACCTTTCTCAAGCTGTCCTTTGTTAACGGCTTCATTGTTTTTCGTCGCGTCCTTCACGCCGGAAAGAGTCCGATCCGCACCAGTCTTATTGGCAATATTGATTTCACTGCCTTCTGATTTAGCACCTATAGTGAGGAGATGCGTTGTTTTATCTTGCTGAACAAAACTTTCGCCTTCCACCTTGTTAACCACATTGTTAACCTGCTCAGTCAATTTATTCTGAACATTCGTGATAGAACTACCAACTCCACTCAAAGCACTCGCAACATCAGAATAAACCTTATCTTCAGAAACACCATCATTCTTAACCGATTTAACCGTGAATGTAGGAGCGGTCCATTTACCTTCTGCATATCCAGCGCCACCGCCTAAAGACTTAGCAACCTCGCTGCCAAGCGAATAAAGCTGACTACCATTAACAGCGTCCGTTGAATCTGCTGTAATCTTGCCAATTCCAACATTATGCAATGCAACAGTGCCTGTTTTAGGATCACCAAAAGTCACACTGCTTTGTTTCGCTTTAGGTGCTGTTCTGGTAAGTGTACTGACCTCTTCTGTTGTATCTTCTTCTACATCGTAGAAAACTGCTATAGAACGCACGTCTTCAATATTTTTAGAAAGAGTGGTTACGTTTTCATCAAGCTGACCTTTGTTAACGGCATCAGTATCATCAGTACCTTTTGCCAATCCTGTTATCTTTTTACTGCCAGCACCAATACCAGCCGTCGTTATTTGCGGACCACCCGTAATCACTAAGCCGGTGGCATCTAGGGTATTTGTGCCTGCCTTTAAGCTCGTTAATGCAACATCTTGAGCTAAATCGAATTTTAACTTATTGTCTTCATCATCTTTTGCAATCTGAAGATTTGTGCTTCCAGCAGAAAAATCTACATCACCATCCATAAGAACAGTTGTACCATTTGCACCGCCAACAGAGAGTTTCCAACCGTTTTCTTTTACGAATCTTTTCATGTCCCTCAACTGTGCAACATTCACTGCATCGGTAGCATCACTACCAGCTGCTACGCCTGTAATTTGTCGCGTTCCACTCCCACTAACACTCATAACACCCAGTGTACTTTTCCACTGAGATATACCATTTGTTGCAACCTCATCCTTCATCGAAGGAGCATAACCAAAAACACCAGCAGCCCTACTGGCTATAGAACCTCTTCCTAGAGCAATACCATCTTCCACCGAAACTACAGAATTGGCACCTATAGTGATAGCTCCCTCTCCCTGTGCTTCCGAATAATATCCAAAAGAAATGCTCTCCTTACCAACTCCCTTTGCACGATGACCAATAGCAGTTGAACCATACCCCAAAGCCTTAGAAACAGCACCCACAGCCGTTGAATAATCACCCTCCGCGGTTGTATAATCATTTTCCCCGTGTTCGCTATTCGGATTATATTCACCACCTATTGCGAGACTACTTAGACCCATAGCGTGAGTCATGTAACCTATAGCAATAGCATACCTGTTTGTTGTCTGAGCTTTATGACCTATGGCTATATTATTGTCTTCTGTAGCCAATGTATCTCGCCCCAAAAGAATGGTGTCTCCTGCCGTCGCCTTTGCAGAGGAACCTATAGCAATACTATACTGCGCATCCTTCGTTGCAGATGCACTGTAACCAAGAACAATCCCCTGTGTTGCATAATTCTTCGCGCTGTAACCAAGAGCCATTGCATAATCACCAGCTGCAAGTACTCTATTTTTTTCATCAACGTCCTGCCCCTTACCACCACTAACTCCAACACCCCCAATTGCAATGCCATATATACCTTCCGTTTTTGCCCCCCGCCCCAAAACAACAGAACCATACGACAATTTCTCTGTTTCTGCCATAGCCCCGACAATAACATTCCAACCGTTACCACTTCTTGCACCATACCCGATAGCAACAGAACCGTTTGTGCCCACCGTAACACTAACAGACGCATTGTCACCAATAACAACACTAAAGTTGCTCCCTGCCACGCCAATCCCATCACCCAAAACAACATTGTTGTCTTTAGAACGTTGCATTCCCGTATTTCCACCCC
>NZ_JBHIMZ010000031.1:0-5886 GCF_042194555.1 Bartonella sp. CR127HXZ
GCTCACCCTTTTAATCATGATTTCGGAGCCGCGTGAGATGGACGAAACAAGCCGTTAGGTTCTTTGTCAAGGACGCCTTTAGGCGCCATGTAATGGTTTCCTTGACACTAAGAACCAAGACTTGTTAGTCCTCTCATTAAACGCGGATCTGATGTCATGATTTTGGTGAGCGTTCCAGAGAGTTTGAGAGGCAGATAGCCTCTCATTAAAAAAGGATAAAGGATCTAATAAAATAATTGCTAAATAAAAATATCTTGTATATATCTTTTTTTGGAGGAAGAGGTTCTAAAAAGTTATCCCCGCTAGGATAAGTTGATCATTTATCTCTTTCTCTTTTTTTAAAATCAAAAATTTTTCTCATTTTCAACCTTCTTTACGCCTTTTAAAAATAAGGATTAATGGCACTAAAGATGAATAATTAAAATATTTATTTCGTATATAAATTATTATTTATGCAAATTTAAAAACTCCAATTACCTTATTTAAAAAACACTTTTTATGACATAATTAAATATTTTTTGCCTATTGTCCGGATTCTTTTTCCAAGTTAGCATAAGAAGACATCTCATTAAGAAAGGTTTTTCTGTGGAAGAAGAAGTAGTAGCAGAAATCTATACAAATGATAGTAAGCATGAAAAATATCAAGATAAACTAGAATATTTGTTCGATCAACAGCATAAATATATGCAAGAATTTAGTAATACATTGGAGGCAAAAAAATTACATGATGTGCGAAGTGATTTGTACAATTATCTTCGTGATATTGGACAAAATGGTGATATATCGTTACTCATCAGTAGTGAGCGCTCTTTAACAGAAAATGATTTTATCCGGTACGGTAACAGCAAAACGATGATAAAAAGTTTTAAGAATGCTTTAGCTTATATAGATGTCATTGAAAACCATATAGCTCTTGTTAGTGATCCTGTACAATACCAATTTATAAATAAAACACACAGCTTACCCAAAAACCGAAAAGGTGGATTGCCTTATGATGAGGGGCGTAAAGCAATGGTATGGCATTATAAATGGCTAGAAGATACAGGATTATACATTTCAACCTCAATTGAATTATCAATCAACGAAGCACGAAAAGATAATATGAAAGTAATTCAAAGACTTTACGAACAAATGCAAGCAAAAGCTATCGATATAGATTTTTCATAATATTGGATAGGTAATTTTCAAACTCACAATATTAGTATCGTACACTGAAAATATGCCATATTAGTATGCAATACGTTTTAATTTTTTATCTACTTTTTTCTTAAGTTCATAGTACCGAATGATAAAAATACGTAAATCAATCGCTCTAATTGTTGCAGTATAGCGTTCGTAGTAATCTATGTCATTTATATTTCGGCGACCATAATATCCAAAATCCCATATGACAATCAATCCGCAATCATACAAACGCGAGAGAATTGTACTAATACGACCTGGACTAAGAGAGCCAAAACTAATTTCTTGATTTGTTCTAAGAGTGATAGGAAATCCACCTTTTTTAAATTCTTTATCAGGTATTATTGCTAATAAGTTGGTAAGAATAACAGCTTCTGAATCAGAAATTAAATCAATCATGGGTAATTTAGAAGCTAATCTATATAGTCTATCGCGGCTTATTGTTTTATATTCAACATTCTCTGCTATTTTCTGATATTCTAGATGTTGTGCAGTTAACCGTCGCCCTATTATTTTCTTTGTTTTATCCATTTATTTTTTTCACTTCAATAAGATTTTTTATGCAAATTTTGACATTGTTAGATTTTTTAACGTTTTATTGAGTTCAAACTCAAACAAAGAGCTTTTTTCTTCGTTTAGCTTTATTTTCTGATTTTTTTCTAAGTTTAAACTATTTATTTCTTCTTGATCAGCTTGCTTCAGCAAAGCATAGAGTGACCGTTCTAGGTATAATTCTCCTCGAGTTTCTTTATCAATCATGCCGCGGAGATATCCCCCTGGTGATTTTACAAGTCCTCTAGCATATTTTTCAAAAATGATAGCAATAGCTAGAGCTGTTTTTTTAAGTCCCATAATTTTTGTAGCTTGTTCAGCGGCATGTTCTGAAACTTTAATCATTCTGTACATAGGATACATAGAATGTATCAAATCGCTTTCTGTTTGGAAACTACATTCAGAAAACAAGACGGCATTTGGTAAAGCCTTTTCTAGTATCTCCGGCTTAATTTGAGGCAATGTACTACCTTTTGAAGGAAGTGATGTTTCGGTTTTGCCTTTCTCTATTTTTTCAAAAGCCATTTTATCGTGACCGGAGGTCACATTAATGATTTGAGTGTGTTCAGATAACTCTGAACACTCATTTTTGTTACAATTACAATTATAGTTAGGGGTTGTATGTTCTATGTGTATGTCATTGGAGGCATATCTGTATGTCGTTTTTAATGTTTTTAGCTTAAAAAAACGCTGTAAAATCCATTCAAAAAGATGGGATGCCTTTTGTAATTTTTCAAAAGATGCTTTTGTTGGTCGACCAATAATATGAAGAATTTTTTGCATTCTAGAAAAAAGCAATGAGATAAACGGAGTTTCTTCCATTTCTGTATAACAGGTTTTAATTTGACGCAACAATCCTCTAAAATAATGCAAAGCTTCATTCTTTTTATCATAACATTCCAGAGCTTCGTCTGCTTTTTGCTTAAGTTCATGATATCGCGCAACAAGAATACGTAAATCAATACCGCAAGCTGTTACGATATCATCGCTATGGTTACGTATAGGATAGCGTTTAAAGTTACCAGAGTCGCGCATAACAATAAAACCACAATCATAGAGAGATGAAAGCAATCGACTAATGCGTCCTTCACTACGACTAATGTCATAACCAAGTTGTTGATTGCTTTTGAAAACAATAGGAACTCCTCCTTTTTCAAATGAATCTCTTGAAGCTGTATCCAGTAACTCAAGAAGAAGTTCGCCTTCTGGTTTTTTAACTAAACCAGTTTTTTTCATGTTTTTAGCCAATCCAATCAATTGACCACGGCTTACAGAACCAATCTCAGCAGTTTCTGCTAATTTTCTAAATTCTATATGATGTGCATTTATCTTTCTTCCAGATGTTTTCTTAACCATAATTTTTAAAACCTCTCTATTGGAGGCAAAAAAATGTTAAAAATACCCTTTTTCCACAAAATTTCTCTTGCAGAATGCATCACGATAAATTAAATTGGAAATTACTTGATAGTTTAATTTACCGTACAGGTATTTAGAAACCCTTCTGTTAACGCAGTTGGGTTTTTATTTTTTTGCCATTATATTTCCCTCTATTTGAAACGACTCATAGCTTGAAAAAAGCGTGTCAAGGTCAAAGCTATATTAAAAAAAAAAGATTTTCAATATGGTAAAGCTTTCAAACAACTGTTTTTTATGGCAATACGACCTAATACAACCTACAATAACAGCAAAGCGAAATAACATATAACCAAGGAAACACGCTATTATACAGCGCTGTAGAAAACAACCTATACGAGCAAATAAATTCTAAACACAATAATTTTTCTTTGCAAGAATTGTCCACTAAGGACTGTGTAGATTATGATTAACTTTTTTCTGATAAAGTTCGTAGTGGAATATTGCCTTGATTTTTCAGTAGCGCTTGAGAGAACGTTTTATCAATAATGGTCAATGGAATTATAGCTCCCGTGATCTCTTCGCCAATCTTCTGGTTGTTGAAATTTGCTCGACCATAAAACACTTTGTGCTTTTTAAGCAGGGTTTTCTATTGTCTTTTCTGGTACTTTAAAAAAATAATATTGCATAAGTTTTTCAGTATTTTGACTGAAATAAAAGTATTTAAAAATAATAATATAAATTAAGACAATATATTTAAACGATACTCTAAGATATTTTTAAAATATCATTTTGAATATTATTCAATGTTTGTTCATTAAATAATAAAAGATTAAATATTTTTAATTTTATAGTAGAAAAAATAGTTTTTTCATTTTATAGGGTAGATTAATATTTTAACTATTAATTTAATTTTCAACTTTAAAATAGCGAGGGGGTTTTTCATGAAAAACATGAATAATTCATTCAGTTGTGAACACATCTTACCAAAAACTACTCTACCCAACACACAAAAGAAATGGTTAACAGCAGCATTGATGCTGTTTATTGCCTTCATCGCACTGAGTGAACCAGCATTTGCCGCAGGCGGCTTCGGAAAAATTGAAAGTGCTCTTCAAAAAATAATTGAAGCTTTAACAGGACCAATTGCAAAATCAATCGCGACCATTGCGGTTGCTGGTATTGGGATTGCATGGATTGCTGGTTATGTTGAAATGCGTAAAGCTTTCTTTGTTTGTATTGGCATCGGCATTATCTTTGGTGCACCACAAATCGCAGCAATGTTTTCCAGTTAAACTCCAGCCTTTCAAAGCCATGAAAGAGCATGACAAGCTAACAGAAGATACGTTATTTCTTGCTTGCACGCGCCCTGCAATGATCGCAGGCGTGACGGTGGAAGCTATGGGATTAAATGCGATAGGAACGATGATATTGTTTATTGTGATAGGCAATATTTTTCTTGTAACTATTGGGATTGCCATGCATTTCATATTCAAGGAAATCCTAAAGCATGACCATAACAAATTTCGTATTCTTCTGACATGGCAAAAGACATCTATTTTTGCCAGAAACTCTAGTCTATGGGGTGGGGGAAGTATTTCTCCATTACGATTAATTCGTAATTATGAGGAATTACAATGAATAGAACAGAGCGCAAACGTGAAAAGCAGCCAGAAGCGATCATTCCTTATGTGCGCCATGTCAACAAGCACATCATTGCGCTGGATTCACGCGCTCTCATGAGCGTTATTAAACTTGAAGGGATTAACTTTGAGACAGCAGATATTATTGATCTGAATGTGCTTCACGAACAGCTCAATAATCTGTTTAAAAACATAGCGGATGAACGGATAGCGCTTTATAGCCATATTATCAGAAAGCGTGAAACGATTTATCCGGATGGGAATTTCAGATCGGCATTTGCCAAGCAATTAGATGATAAATATCGCGAGCGGATGATTTCACAGGAGCTTTATCGCAATGATCTTTATCTTTCTATTTTGTGGAATCCACACGTTGATCAAACGGATAAATTAGTGGAGTTTTTCAAACGTTTAGGCAAAGCCAAGCAAGAAAAGACAGAAGTTGATGCAGAGTCCATTCGCAAGCTTGAAGATATTACCACAGATCTTATTCAAAATTTAGAGCGTTATGGTGCAAAAAGACTGAGTCTTTATGAACATGAAGGTAATATTTATTCGCAGCAAAGTGAGTTTATCCACCAATTGGTGGGAGGTCGTCGTGAACGGATACCTCTCACATGGGGGACGATAGCTTCGACTGTTTATTCAGACCGTCTCATTTTTGGGAAAGAGATCATAGAAATACGCTATGAGGCGGCACAGCGGTTTGCGGGCATGTTTGGTTGGAAAGAATATCCAGCAAAAACTAGGGTAGGCATGGCGGATGGTTTGCTCACCCTTCCCTTTGAGTTTATTTTCACCCAATCTTTTATTTTCAAGAGCAAAAATGCTGCCAAGCAAATTATGGGGCGCAAACAGAATCAAATGGTCAATGCAGGAGATCGAGCAGGTTCACAAATTATGGAACTGGATGATGCGCTTGATGATCTTGAATCCAATCGTTTTGTTTTAGGGGAACATCATTTATCATTGGCAGTTTTTGCTGATACGCCGCAAGAATTAGCGGATAATCTTGCCAAAGCGCGTTCTCATCTTACAAATGGTGGGGCTGTCATTGCGCGGGAAGATTTAGGGTTAGTGGCGGCTTGGTGGGCACAATTGCCTGGCAATTATGCTTATCGCACCCGCTCTGGTGCAATAACAAGCCGCAATTATG
>NZ_JBHIMZ010000032.1:0-5794 GCF_042194555.1 Bartonella sp. CR127HXZ
CATCTGAACATGACACTGCGCTCATGATAAAACGTGAAAATATAAAAATGTACCTAATGGGAAATGTTATAGAATAAATCTTCACTCAAACTTCCCCACTTGAGCTGTATAGGCTTGCGGCTTTATAGAAGTTGCGAGAGCACTATGCGTGAAGGATAAAACGTACAAACTGCCTAAACACCCATAAAACTATGACGGAAGGGGGGACTTGAAAATCTTCCCTCTCTAAAAAGAGTGCAAAAAATAGCGCTCAACCTAGATTGGTCTCAAAAATTCTCCGATGCCTCTCAAATTAACTTGAGAAAAAAAGGCACCATCACCCATACTATATTTGTCCGTCTATATCACATCCAAGGTGCATCCTTGCCAAGCAGGTTGCTATATGAGGAAAAGGTCTTATTGCTACCATCTTGTCTCTCACGAGAGAACTTTCAAAATAAACCTTCATTCTAGATGGATCATAATGGAAGCACCATGGAAGAAGGATAAAACGTACGAGAGTCTAAACACCCATAAAGCTACAGTGAGGGAATGGGGTGGCTTGAAAATATTCCCTTTCTAAAAAATGCAATGGCTCATATAGACATACCACTAAAAAGTTGAACTCACCTTTCTATCTTAAAATCCTACCTCCCAATCCTTCTCTGAAACTATTTGTGCATTACCTCAGTCTAGAGACTTTAAAAATCTCCCATCAAGCTCTTCGTAAAGTGCATAAAAATAGCAAGAGATTTCTATCACCCTACACTTAAAACCAATCCTTCCAAAAAAGAGCTATAGTAGTCCTACCACGCTTATTTTACACAACGCACGCATCCTGTGCTCTAGAGTAAATGGGAGCGATGAAGCATTGATTTGTCAAAACGCTTATAAACTCATGGGCATATAAGTGATGAGGTAGTGTTATCAACGCTCCAAGCGGGATGCGCAACACATTTGTGAGATGACCAACGAGAGGGCTAGGTAGCTGGCGACTTTATCCTGATTGGACAATCAGTTTTGCTCAATGTCAGGAGGGAGAAAACCCATGGGTGGCAAATGGTGTGAGACAAAAACGCACAATCCAACCCTTTAAAAAAATTGAAGACAAAAAAGCTAACTGCTTTAGACAAAATCTTATTGCTATCATTGCGTCCATCACTAGAGCGATTTCAAAATAAACCTTTATTCTAGATGCTTAAAAATAAGCTAAAAAACATGTTGTTGGAGTTTGAAATTTGAAAACTGAGCTTTGCCTCTCTAAAATGCAAACTTCCCAATTCTTCCCTGAAACTAATCGTTTACGATCTTATTCCAGAAGCCCCAAAAAATCCTACAAACATAACCAAAAATAATCAAAGTCCTCTCCAAAATTTTCAGATATCCTCGTCTTTCAGAAAAAAACTGTCTTATATCTGCAATTTGGCTTGAGAAAAAACGGAACATCTCTATCCATAGATAAAAAATGGCGAGAAGGTGAAAAAAACGCTTCCAGCTTACCTCTATCTTAATATCATAAAAAAGCTACAAAACTTGCTTCCAATGAAAAACGCAAGCCAAACTCTTCGTCATGGCACACAATCTTTTTAAAGGGGCGGAAACCTTTAAGAAAAATCAACATTCTGGCGTGAGAAAAAGAAGGGCCGGCTTTTTGCTTTTGCAGCCATGGGTACTAATGTTTGAATGGAAGCTGGCAGTGGGGAAGGGGAAGTTATAGAGTGCGTGATCACTAAATTTTATCCCGCTATAGGAATATTGGGTTTTATAAGCTATAGAGAAGGTTATGTCGGGGGGATGGGAAGCGCTCTTAAGTCTTAAAGATAAGAAATGATTTTAAGAAAATTTGCTCTTGCTCTTAGCTCGAAATATAAAATGTTATGATAGGCTTTTGATGAAAATGATGTTGTTTTGCGATAAAAAAGACAAACATGCATGGAGTGGAGGCTTTGCTAGCCTTTTGTCTTAAAAGACAAAACCTAAAATGCCTATGATCGTAACGATACCCCGATTATTTGCAAAGAGTGTTTTGTAGAGGGTAAAGCATTATGTTGGTAGCAAAAAGCCTGTAAAGAGAAAATGGTTATGGCATGTAAGAATAGTGCTCTTTATTTATTATGGCTGATCCATGAGCTCTAAGATATACATTGAGAGAGAATGTGCGGCATTAAAAGTTAAGCGCGCATGGTGAGGTTTGAGATTGATTAGTTCCAAATCTTTTTCTGATCGGCCGTGCGCTGCACTTTTCTTGTTTCTTAAATTCATAGTACCACTAACGATTTGATACAGACCGGATGCGATCATTTTTAAGCCATTTTCATCTAGATCTTGATTTTTTAAGTTTTCTTGCTTCATATCTTCGGGATGGGTCTTAGCTCTCTTAACGACTTGTTTCCATAAAGCGGGCAGATTATTACGGGCGTTTTCTGCATATGGGATAGAATGGTGGTCGAGGTAAGCTTTGCAAGAGGCTTCCAACAGATTTGCTGCAAATAGAACCGCCCCCCTTGGATCTTTTTCTATATTTTCTAATGCTCTATTTATTTCGTTTTTTACGGCTGAAAGTCTGTGCTTTGCAATAAGTTTTCTTAGCTCTTCTGTAGAGAGGAGACCTGCTTTTTGCAATTCTTGTGTGTCGTGTGTGAAGGTCAGTCCCTTCTTGATAATATATCCTCCACGCAGATATTCTAATCTATCTTTCTTTAACGTTTCTAAAACTTTACGTTGATCTGTTTTAAGCTGTTGTAGTATTTGATCTCCTGATATGTCTTCAAATATGAATTCGATTGACTTATGGGATTCGTTATCCAAAAAATCCCCGAGCAGGTTACCAAGGACTTCAAGCGGTTTTTTGCATAGCCAATTGATTGTCTTTAGTCGTTTCTTAACCTTGACAGTTTCACAATCATCTAGTTTTTCATTACGAGCAGCTGGTGTCAAAAAGAATAAGTCATCAAGATTATCCAACCAATAGTAATTTGGTAATATTTGAGAGAGTATCTCAATTGTTGCAGGAGGAATAGTGTTTTTCTGAGAGATTTTTTGCGGAGATGATAATTGCATTTTATGGCTTTATAATATCAAAAAGTGGTGTGTGGAGTGGTTTTTAGAGTATGATTTTATTGCCTGATCTTGCATAGAAGGTCGCTCAACAATCTTGCGGCTTATATAAGATTTGTGAAAAAGAAATACTATATTGTGTTTTAATTTTTTTCCTTTCATTGTTATAACAGTGAAGGGGTGGATAATGTGTGATAATTCGAAAAATATAGAATGAGAACAGAAGTATAATTTTGTATTATTGTAACTGCAATAACATTCTTTATTGGCAGATTGTTTATTGGAAAGAAGGAAGCAGGCAATGCGCATAATCCCTGAAAGGAAGGCTTTGTGACAAGAATTTCAACAATGGTATGTTACCAAATGTTGGCACAGTTCTTTACTTGTCAGAAAGAGCAGATGGGGTTCTTTGTTCGCATAACCGGTAGAGAGAACAAGTGGGTAGGGGATCGGTTTACCAATCTCGTTTATTCCGTTAAAGCTTACGGTTTTCTATAAAAAGGCTGTTTTCATTACATCCGCTGTTAATCTCGCGTATTTGGTCGTGATGGAAATATAGACAGTCATTGCGTCTAAAAGGGACTTTAGGCAATAAAATGTGCGTAAAAGTGTTTAAAACAGCTACTCTTGATTGTAAAACTTATAAGAAAAATCTAGAAAAACAAAAGTTTAAAGGCAGGAAAATCTTAAGCAAATCTCAGAGCACACTGTAAAAGTAAAAAAACAGCCTTTTTAGAGATGGTTTGCTGTCTGTCATCGTGCATCATGATTTTCAATGTTTAAAAAAAATTTTCCCCTCAATGAGAGAAGGCTTTTTTATTAAAGCGGGGTAGATTTGTTATGACAGTTCACAATGAAATAGAGAGAAAATGCTGCTTTACTAGATGTTTTTGTCGCTTCATCTTCATTTGAACCTGTTGCGGTTATGCAAGCATAGTGATTCAAGGAGGTTTAAATGAGATGAATAACATCGCCAAGTTTGCAGCACGGTGCTATTTTCCACATCGCGATGTGTGGCAGAAGAGGGTCAGCATTTTGGCGGGCACGGGATGCCATATTCTATGCTGGTGCTGTTGTAGGGGTGTCTGTTAGCGTGTTTATGGGACTATTCCGCATTGAAATGCGTGCTTAATTTCGTGGATACTTGCAAAGATACCAACAGAGAATCCCATATTTCAAGAGGTTTTGAGAGGTGTCTAAGAGCACAAAGGAAGTATGATGTTGATAAACATCGCATGTTACTGGAGATGGCCAAATTTTAGAGTTTAAGGAGCTTGTTGGTTTCGTGTCCTTTCATAAAAATAACGAAGGTTGCGGTTAAGGTCTCAGTGTGTTGGTTTCTCGAAAAGTAGTAAACTGCTCTATGATCTTATATGCCATTGCAAATGTTATTGAGAAGGCGTTCAAACAAAGCATATCATAAATCGGAGCCCTTTTCTTTATGCGATAAGGAGAGTGCGAGGCAAAACAGTAAAAATACAGCGATATTGCTTGGGTGCCAAATGTATTCTCAATAGTTTATAATTTTCTTTTCTTAAATGTGCAGCTCTTTCTGGAAAATGTTCGACAATCTCTTAATCGTTTAATAAAAATTAAAATCGGTTATAAGGAAGAGCTTGTAAATTATAGAGTAGGAAAAAATTGCATTTTATAAACAACAGGGGAGGGCTGTTTCCATAGTCCAAATATTTTTTCAAGTTGTTATGGTATCTTCTTGAAGTGCTTGATCGATAAAAGTTTGATAATTATCAGAAACAATATATTGGGTATTTCCTCCCAAAGCTTTGAAATATTCACGACCGCAATGGATTTTTGCTTTTTCCAGATCGCGCAAGATGTCTTCGAAAATACTTCCTTTGCTTTCCACAACAAAATACAGTTTGTTTTGTCCATCTTTTACTTCAATAGAGGCGACTTCAATCTGCTTTATAAGCGTTTGTTCATAAGCATCGATGGAATCCAGCCTATATAGCATGTTGTGTTTATCAAGATGAAATTGTTTATGTAGATTTCTTGTATTGAAAGCAATGGTACGATTTTTGATGTCTGTATAAAAATATTGACAAAAAAAATTTTAATAACGCATGATTATAGAGTTTTGTCCTTTGTTTTAAGCGTGTAAAGTTAACCCGTTGTTTATCCATAGATTTTGTGTTCATTATTTATTTGATACATTTAATCTAGAATGTAAATTGTGTTCGTATATTCAAACTAATATATTGGTATTGAAGCGGTGGGAGTGTTACTTTGTTGAGAATAGATAATTTGGTAGGTTGGTATTCCCTTTGTATCAGAGAAATTTCACCTTATTCTCTCATATTGTACGTGGATGAAATATTAACCGCATAATGCTCTCTCTTACATGAGATGTAAGATTGATATGCTTTCCATATTAGGAAAAGTTGTTGATTGTAGCGGAATATGTTTCTGCGATATTCGTTTGGTTTAAATGGCAAAAATAGAGCAATAGTCGCATATTTGTTACGCTGTAACGCATATATATAATCTATGGAGTCAACACTTCATTTAAGAAATTTTTTAAAGAAAAAACATAAAAAAATAGAATTGTTGAAAAAAAATCTTTTATTTTGAAGCTTGTTTCTCATGATTATAAAAGCTTTACGTGGATGTCGAAAAATTTGATTGTGCTGAAAAGCATGAAGAATCAAGAAAATTTTGCAAAAAAAAGCTGCATCATGTGTGCAGCTTTTTATGTGTTTGCTTTAGAGGTAGAAGTTTTAAAGCATGAAAGTATCCT
>NZ_JBHIMZ010000033.1:0-5556 GCF_042194555.1 Bartonella sp. CR127HXZ
GGATAAGGTTCTACAGTTTCATAGTTTACGTGCAAATGACCCAGTTCACGCCCAGCTGTTACAAACTTCCAAAAATCTTCAGCGCTTTTTACACAAGGGATGCGAGGCAACTCTTTAGAGAGGTTATCAGCATAACGGGCACGATAATCTTCTGAGTGAAGTAGACCGTATACGTAATAAAAGATATCTTCTTTTATTATAGTCTCATTAGGATAAGCAGCTTTAAAATGCGCTAGTCCCTCATCTGTAATGGCATCATGTTGTTCTAAACCTGATGTTTTCCTGTCTTCTATAGAATTCGCAAATAAATGGGATTGTTTTTCATTTTTACTTTTTGGGACCGTACTATCTTCATAAATATAGCGTGGAAAGCATTGTCCATTTTCTATCACCTGAACATCGGGTAGAGCCGTAGTCATAAGCACAGAAAAGCCTCCCATTGCTCCTATACCTGTAACTTGAATTACTTTATTTCCAATCATTTCCCCTATCGGAAATATACGCGGCATTTGATAGACTCTATGGTTAAAAATACGACTATAGTAAAGCCATTGCTTCGTAAAAGGACGATATAGGCTTTGAATAAGACATTTATCTTCAAATTCAAAAACCTTTCCTCTTACAAACTCTTCTTTCAGACTACTACTCCAACAAATTTTTGTAGCATCAACACTAACAAAATCGTTTACAGCATTTGCACGTAACTTACGGTCAGCATGCGGATAGACATTATTAAAACGTTCCACTTCGCTATTATAGAAAGCAATCATATAACTCATGTTTTTTGCTAAAACTTCACGATTTGAGTTATATGCCCAAGCATCACGATTAGTTTGTATACCACACGAAAAAGTTTCAAAGAGCTTTTTCTTATTATTACCTTTCTTAACACCTATGGCTAAAAATGCTTTAAAATTGTCATCACGTTGATTTATCCAATCACCGTGCTTATCTGGTATAATGATTTGCCAACCTTGTTTACTCCGTGTAATACCATCAATGCTTCCAAGGGATTCAATCATTGTAAGCTTTTCTTGTCTCGTGAGATAGTCTCCAATATCACGAAAATATATCTTACCACGCTGTTGTGCATTTGGATTTTTTACGAGAATGGAAATCGCTATAGGGGCTCGAGATCCAGAACCAAAAATTTTACCACCTTCTTTTCGAGAAAGTTCTCCAGAAGTTCGTTGGTTACCCCGTAAATGGAAAATATAAAGGCTGCTAAATTCCTCAACGAGGCACTTTCGTAGACTGTCCGTAGAACTTCCATTAATAAAACCGGCATTTGTGACAAATCCGATTATCCCAGCATTATCAATACGGTCACTTGCCCAGCGAATAGCACGAATATAGCTATCATAAATTGCTTGCATATTGGTTGCTTTTGAATGAGCAGCATAAGTTTCACTAATACGTTTATCTAAAATCGGATAGGGTGTGTTTTTTGCATTATCATTTTCGTTTTTTTGCTTTGTTGAATAAGGAGGATTCCCAAAAATAACTTCAATATTGAGGTTTTTCTGAAGTTCTAAATATTCACTGTTTTTCTCTAGTAAACCTCTCATCAGATCTTGTTTTTCAAGCATCCGGAATGTATCGGTTAAACCAATATGTTTGAAAGGAGTATACTCTCCTTTCTTCAAACTATGATAAGTCGATTCAATGTTAATGGCTGCTATGTAGTACGCTAGCAAGACAATCTCATTGGCATGGATATCATGACGGAACTTATATTCCATATCCTCTGGTTTTATGAGCTTTGATTGTAAAAGCCTTGTGATAAAGGTACCCGTTCCAGTGAAAGGGTCAAGAATAGAAACACCACGTGACCCCAAGCTTTTTCCAAATTCATTGCGTAAAACATCATCAACAGAATGAATGATAAAATCCACGACCTCAACGGGGGTATAAACAATCCCAAGCCTATCCGTGGTTTTCTTAAATGCCTTGGTAAAAAAATCTTCGTAAAGTTTGATAATAAGATTTTGTCTTGCCTGTGGTTCGGTAATGCCAGAGGCACGGAATTTTACGCTGTCATAAAACTCTTGTAATTCTTTGGATTCTTCTTCAATATTGGTTTTATCGAGTTCTGTTAAGATTTTTTCCATTGCTTGCGAAATGGCATTGTTTTGTACAAATTCATTGCCCTCAAACAAAGCTTCAAACACAGGACGCGTTACAAGATGTTGCGCTAACATCTCAACGGCTTCTTCTTGCTTTATCTCACTGTTTAAGTTGTTTTTTAATTCCTTATAAAACGTATCAAAGGCATGATAAGCTTCGCTTGTTTGATCAGAAAGCATAGTTTGAAGGCGTGTGATATGGTTTTGTGCAATCTCAGCAACATTGCCAGCCCAAATGCCCCAATAATCACTCATGGTAGATTTTTTAACAATCAGTGTTTTGAGAGCATTGGGAAACTCAACAAAAAAGGGTAATCTTCCTGTTACGCTATGACTATGTTGCGGTTCATGAGCTTGTGTCCCAATACGAAGTCCGGATTGTTCTGATTTTTCGTGGAGCGGGATTTCGTCAATAACCGTGGTGACATTCTCTAATTCGGTCTTTTTAGAAACTGTAACAATGTCGATGATAGAGCTTACGTCTTGTCCTAAGACCATCTGGTTAAGGGTTTTACTAAAATTCTCATCATGGGCAAGCAAAGCATTGAGAACTTGCCAGACAACACTGTATCTCTTATTGTTTTTTAATGCCTCTTCTGGTGAAACACCAGCAGGAACACCAACCGGCAAAATGATATAGCCCATCTTTTTGCCTTTTGCACGACGCATCACACGTCCCACTGCTTGTATCACATCCACTTGGCTTTTACGCGGGTGTAAAAACATAACCGCATCAAGGGAAGGAACATCAACACCTTCTGAAAGGCAGCGTACATTGGTTAATATACGGCAGACATTCTCACCCGCATCTTCTTTCAACCAATCAAGTTTTATCGTACGGTTTTTGGCACCAGATTTTCCATTAATATGATCTGCTTGACAGTTAAGAGGGGGAATATTTTTATGGTTTTCATGAAGATCACGTAAATCTTTCTTAACTTCTTCATCGTTGAATGTTCTACATATGCGTTCAGAAGTATTAATATCTCTACAAAAAGCCAAAGCCCGATGCATGGGTCTTGTATCATCTCCAAGATCAATTTTCAGATCCATTTTGGTAAGAGCTTGATAACAACCCATGATCTTTGTTCTATCATCAAGAATAAGTTCATAATTCTTATCTGTCATCAGATGCTGGATAGATTTACTCACTTCTCCTTCATCAACACCTAAAACGATAATCTTGTAAGGCGTTAAAAGTCCATTTTTTACAGCATGGGAGAAACTATAAGAATAAAGGATTTTGCCATAAAGCTCTTCATCATCCATAGAAGCCAGAACGGCATCAATCTCATTAGCTTGTTTTTTGGCATTGTCACTAAAGATACGAGGTGTTGCTGTCATATACAGCCGTTTATTGCCCCGAATAAGGCTATTGTCATGAACCTTGATAAACTCAGATTCACTCTTGTCTGTTCCTAACACAGCTCCAGTGGTACGGTGTGCTTCATCACAAATGATCAGATCAAATTCCGGTAAAGCATATTTCTTTTGCGCATCCGAAATCACCTGGATCGAATGGTAGGTAGCAAAGACCACAGTCATTGCATCAGGAGAAGTCTTATTGGCTTTTTCTCCAAGCTTTTGAGAATCTGTTGTTGCTGGTAGAGCGAGATCCGAGACATCGAGTTCGGCAGCATCATCTTGGGCTTTACGACGCTTGCCAACTTGTGTATCAGAACACACCGCAAAGGAACGCAAGGGGATTGCTGTATCTGCTGTCCATTCTCTTATTGTTTGTGACATTAAAGAAAGAGAGGGGACAAGGAATAAAACACGTTTACCTTGACCAGCAAGAGCTTCTGCTATCTTCAGACTGGTAAAGGTCTTTCCCGTTCCACACGCCATAATCAGCTTGCCGCGGTCTGCTTCTTTTAACCCTTCACAAACAGCTTTAAGCGCTTCTTGTTGATGATCTAAAAGATTTTTCGGTTCTTTTTTCTTAAGAGTAGCTTCCCCTTTGCTTTCAAAGGTTGACCAATCTATTTGACTGTTTTCTAAATCAAAAAGATTAATCCGTTGAATGCGGACTCCTTGTCCTTCACAGGTGAGATCGGCATTGTTACTCCAATTACCTTCGGTGCTATCAACCAGAATACGGCGTGTGAAGATCTTTTTTCCCGAAGCAGCAATAAAGCTATCAATATCTTCTTTCTTGATCTGATGATTTGCACTATAAAACTTACATTGAATAGCGGCATATCCTTCTTCATCACGAATTTTAGCAACCAGATCAATGCCGATATCACGCCCATCTTCCCCATGCTCTTTTGCCCATTCACAATAGGTTTGAACCTTTTCATATTCTTGGCATTGCAGGGGGTCTTTCGTCAAATAAGCAATTACAAACTTTTCAAAAGAAGTTCCTCTATCGCGCGCACTTTCTGTATGATCACGGTAGGATTGTAACAGAGAGCGTAATGTCAGTGGTTTGTTATGAGATTGAAGCATTTATAATAAAACCCCACCGCTTTATAAGCGTTGATCTATCGGTGTCAAAAAACTTTAAATAGAATCTGCTAGATCTATTTAAAACATAGCAATAATAAAATAAAAAAAGGGTGCTAAAGACCCACAACCTGCTTAAAAAGAAATTTTATTAAAGGCTACTTATCCACAGCCTATGACATGAGGTAAGAACAGCAAAATAGTGAAATTTGCTGTTCGTTTTACGGGTTAATCAAGACAAATGAACTATGTGCCTTGATAGGTTTTATAGATAGGTTTTGAAGGTTTCTCAAACCTTCAAAACTCATAGATTAGGTGTCCTTTGAAGGTTCACTCTATGAATGCAAGGGGATATGGTTGAGCAAATTTATCCTTTATATTTATGGGGATATTGATGTATTAACCATTGACGCGCTAAACAGTTTTGTTTAGAGGTCTTTTCATATAAATGTGGGGGAGAGATCTTCAGCAGTTAAAAGCAGTTTTGGGTGTCACTTTTTTGGTCACAGAGGCATGTGCTTTTGTTAAAAGCGTCATAGGGCAGTGGCTGTTTTGAGTGGTCTTGTTAGAGGTTCCATGAAGTTCTTTTAAATCATGCTTCATGAATAGTGCAAAGCGGGGGCAATCTGTATTGTTTTCTGTATTTTTACGCCAAAGTTCTCTTTTGAGAATTTTTCGTGCCATTGTTGTTTTCTTTGGTTTGTTTACAGGTGTAAGTGTTTATGCGCGCTCCTCAGCTATTTTTCATTCCCCAACAGATAATTTTTCTCGCAGGTATTCAGAAAAGCAGCAATTAGAAAGAATTGAGAAATTACGCGCTTTAACGCCTAAAAGGATAAAGACGCCTTCAGAGCAAAATCCAGAAACGCTTTTAGGTGGGAAGCAATGTTTTCCAATTCATGCTGTTGTTGTTGAGGGAGTGCACCATGTCAAAAAGCGCTCTATATCAGCCGTAACAGAGCCTTATGTTGGAAGATGTATT
>NZ_JBHIMZ010000034.1:0-5345 GCF_042194555.1 Bartonella sp. CR127HXZ
CCCACCATCTCAGTTTGTGTCTCAGCAATGGTTGATTTTTCTTCCACACGCACAAGGATAATTTGTGCCTCAATCCCCTGCGCGCGCGCAGCATTAATAACATCAAGAGCCGTGCCTCTTGCCCCAAGCTTTTGGATTTTCTCACCCTCATGCGTAAAGAGAAGAACAGGCTCGTTGAGGGGATAGGTCTGTGCATCAGCATCAGGGGCTGTGACAACCGCCCCAATGGCGGTCTGATCAAATGTTGCTAAAGGACGTGATTTTTTATATTGATTAACCCTATTGACCTTAAATTATTGTCAAATACATAGAGTTATTCTTTATTTTGATCTTTCCTTAATTCTGTAACGGGAACACCATTAATACCCCAATTGTCTGTCTCCACCTCATCAATCACTACAACAGTCGTTTTCGGATTTTTATTCAGAATATTAACTAATAATTGAGTTGCCCCTTCTATTAGTTGCCGTTTCTGTTCAGAGGTAACCCCTTCATTAGTAATTTTAATGTTTATGTAAGGCATAAGATCTCCATAATTTACAAATATTGTACAAAAAAGCTCAAATAAATGAACGCAAAAAGATTAAATATTAATACATAATAGCTATGCATTTTAAAGCTCGTATCCACCGGTGAAATATGCAGGCTACTGGAAGCAAAAATAGCATTTATCGATACAGGAGAAAGGAGTTGAGCTGCAATAAAGAAGCAAATCCAAACCAAATAATCCGTAACCCCATAAGTTATCGATGACCCTAGTAAGGGAAATGCCAAACTAAATAGCACCATAGGGTGAATTCCTGCTACACTGAAAATTGGCAATACGAAGAGAATACAGGCATAGCGCTGCCAAACAGAGAGTGATGCCAATGAGTGACTAAACGTCACCGGCAACAAAGGAATAAGCAAATCACAAGTAGATATTAGCAGACTACAACCTAGCAACAACAGAATTTCACTTGATATACTGCGTATCACTGCCACCAAAGGAGTCAAAAAATCAACACTGCGTGAACTCCCACGCTCAATGACATATAGAATGCTCGCCGTCAACGCAATGCTTTCTAGTGCATTCAACCTGATAACTGTCAACGCAACGATAAATGTTAGCCAGAACAATATCAAAAAAATCCAAATTCTTAATCTCTCTCCTTCTTTATTCGCTCTCCTCTCATCGCAAATAATCGGATTAGCTAGCGGTACAACAGGAGAAAGGCACAACAACAACAGACTGAATAGAAAAAGTGGTATCCCCAAAGCAGCGGATGTGAATATTGGTGTTCTAGGCATAGCAGAGAAAACTGTTGCTGCACCGATGCTGGTTGGCATCAGTACCATTGTGATGCTCATCATTCGCATCACAATAGCGGCCAAATGGCGAGAGGGAAAAACACTTTTCTTCAAGGCATCAATCATTAGGGGGATAACCCCCAAACTCATCGGCCAAGCTAGAAACGCAGTCAGTATCGCGATGGACAGGGTAAGCGAACCCTTTCCATAGCGCATCAACCGTTCAGAGAGAAATTCTGAAATACGCCATATATTCATCACATGGCGCAACAATCCCATGGCGAGTAATAGCCAAAAGACATCAGTAAAACGCACAAGCACAGTACTAACATCAGGAAAATGCCAACGCCATATCAGCACTAAAGTACAAGCCAACAGGATGACCACACCACTGCGTGCATTCCCCTTCAACCACCAGTATGGTATCGTCAAAAGCAAATAACCGAAAACAGTCACTCCAGCCAATGGAATAAGAAACCAAGTTCTCATTGAGATAGATATAAGAAAAATGAATAGCATCAGCATCGCTATTATAGCGGATACGAAGGACATGCGTATCAGGAAGCTTTTTACATCATCAATGTACATTAATTGTTGAATCTTTGACTGAGTGGCGATTAAGAAGCTGCTCGTACATGTCAATGACACAGTGCCCTGCATCCCGCAGTGCACGCGAATTAACTAAAGGTCTAGGCAAAATATATGTATAAAAATTGGCCCCCTCTACTGGATTACCTACCACCCATAATGTATTTTGTACTTGTCCTTTAGTATCTATAGGATGCTGCTGACAGTCAATATCAATACCACCAGGATGATATCCTTGGTTGATAAATGGCCGGATGATACCCTGAGCAGCCAAATTTTTGATAAAAGGAGACTCATCACGCAACGGAGAAAAACTATCAATCTTGGCCGTGATCAGCACATCTCCATCAACTGAACTGTTTTCATCTTGGAAAACAGACTGAATTTCGAAACGGCTAGTACTAGCATTGAGAACAAGTTTAGGTGAAGGTCCGCCAGCCAAAGTCACGATACCAGCCTCCATCAGAGCCTTCAACTCTTGGTTTCGCTGCATCGGTGGGCCGACAGAAATACGGTTAAAGTTTGGATTAAAATATTCAATAAAGTACTTGTGAGATGAAGACGTTAACCCGCAAAAATCAATTGCTGAACGTAAGATATCACGGACATCTCGTAGCACATCTGTAGCAGCTTTCACTGGGCCATCAACATTACCTGCAGCGGAAGAATGAAGATCGTCCTTCAAATGCTCCATGAAGAATCTTGTATAATCCTTCAAAGAGGCAAATATTTTATTTCGATGAGGATACAGCAACGCTTGAATACACTGCTCGTCTTTGGAAGTAACAACATAGGTTTCAGGGTCTAGCCAGTGCCCCAGCTGCGTACTTCGATAGACATAACACATTTCTTTAAGCAACAGAGGTAAAAGCTGCGTTTCGAAATCCAGCTTCGGAGAACCGTTAGCAATGCTGGATTGCTTACGCAGATGATGTATTGCATCGAGAGTAAGGAATGATGGTATGTATTGCCCACTACCACCCTTTTGATTAATCCCGCGACTACTAAAAGGCAATGTTTGACGGGAGAATAGAGCTATCTTCGGTTCTTTGCCGCTTGGCATGTAGCACAATTGTCCAGCATTTTCAGTAAAAGTCCCACCGCGACCGTAAGTCAATTGCGACAAGACATCATAGCTAGTTAATCCAATTCCCTGCACCAGCACACGAGACTGAGATTGTATAGAGTCCAACTTTTCAATTGGATAAGGATTCGAATAATAGTTCAAAAGCGCATTTTTCATTTGATGACCAGCCACAAACTGTTGCAGATTTTCATCATGCGATGAATATGTATTCTTACCGTGACCCGTGGTAATATAAACAAAATCTACACTGTAACGATAGCCATCTTCCAAAAGAATATCCGTTTTATTATCTTGGTGGATATAGAGATTGATAACTTTTTGTCGGATCTCCTTAATACGAATACCGGAAGGTAAATCTTGCGTGAGCTCTTGGTAAGCCCAAGACAGGTATTCCCCTAACAAACGACGTGATAAATAATCATTTTCTTTGATTTCTTTCCCAACATTATGCTCTGTACGAGAAAAAACACCGTTAATATTACGATAACCTTGTTGAATAGCCCATTGATAGAAATTCGGTCCCTTCCGAATAGGCCCTACACCCTTAACTGTATCATCACCAAATAAAGTAATCTGGCAAGCAACAGTGTTAACCAATAAATGATCTGGCTGATGCACACTATGGGTACCGGTTCCCATCTCATTGGGATCAATCAATAAAATATCAATGTTCCCAGAAAATGGATAATGGGAATAAAGTGTGAGCAAGCGTTCGAGAATACTGATCCCACGAGGACCAACGCCCAAAATAGCGACTGTAGAGTGAAGCATTCTTTAATCTCCCCTATTAGAATAATTTGACTTTCACAAAATGTTTCAAAAAGAACGTAATAAATTCTCTCGACTTTTTAGTGAAGATTGCGGGTTTATGAAACGCCAACGACCTTTTTACAAAGACAATATTGGCAGATTCCAGCAGCAGCAAAAAGCGCTACAGCACCACAGATAACGGAAAGCGCAATGGCATGTGAACCAAACTGTAAAAAACTCGTCAAGAGAGGTCCTAATATTTGGCCAAAACCGTAAGTTAAGGTAGCCAAGCCTAGCAGATTTATGCCATACGGCGCATATAAACGCTTAGCTAACGGCATAACTAGAGAGGTCGTCCCCATAAAAGTAAATCCAAACCCTATGCAACTGAGAACTATCAGTACAAGAGACTGGCTGAATAATGTCAGTAATACGCATCCTCCTTGGATAAGCAAATTGAGCATCAGACAACGTAATACCCCCCACCGATGGGCTCCCCATAACCAAATGAAACAACTAGGAACAATGGCTATTCCGACAAACGACCATAAATGGTTAGCGAGTAGTGGGAAATTAAATGTTTTCGCCATCAGAGGAAGATATGTCGCGACAATAATATAACCAAACCCAGCGAGCCCATAAATCAGAGCGAGTTCCCACCAAACGATATTTTCGTGTGCCAATGACTCATTACCAGCAAATTGAGACGCATCAACACGACGTGGAAATAAAATAAACAACAAGAGCAACAATACAACAGATATTAAACCAGCTCCAAACCAAATATTTTTCGCGTTCAGCGATTTACTCAAACCAATAATAACATACTCATTACCCAGTAGAATACCAACTCCCACACCTGCATAAAGCGAAGCAATAACCCACAGCTTGTGAGTATGCTGCATAACCGTAATAGAACCAAAAATCATCATTGCTGCACTCGCGATACCGGCAGCAAAGCGGATAAAGAAGACCAAGTAAAAGTTTGTTGTTAACGCCATGGCAAAAATAAGTGCACTCGTCACTATAGCTGCACCAAATAGCATGTAGGGAGCACGGGATATATTCCCAACTCTGCAAAACGAAAAAAACATACTCCCAACTAAATAACCGCCATAATTAGCGCTAGCTATATAAGAAAGTTGCTTAAAGGTAAACAATCCTTCATCCAACATAACTGGAAATACCGGCGTATAGAAAAATCGCCCAATCCCCATCCCCAAAATCATAATAATCATACCGAATACAGCGATTCCGAAACAACTCAAATCTTGACGATTATTTTTTCCCCCCATTACTCTAATTCCTTAACTAATAATTCGCTCATCCGCATTCTATCTCATCAATAGTAGCACTTATCTCAGAGAATAAAAGCCAATCTAGCCATTTGTTTAAGTAACCAGAGCAACATATTGAGCGATTATTGTCAACATTACTGGATCAGTTATATGCATTTCATCGTTTTACGCCCTGCTCCATGTATGCTCTTCTCCCTACAAAGCTTCTTTTTCAGAAAAATAATGGCTGTAATTAAGCAGCAATAACAACGAAGACATCAATAAGCACGCCCCCGTTCAGACAAAACAATATCCCCCAAAGCTACAGCTTCATCAGGTGCGACCAAAATATC
>NZ_JBHIMZ010000035.1:0-5326 GCF_042194555.1 Bartonella sp. CR127HXZ
TCTGCGCAACGGGTTCGCGGCAGGGAAAAACCGGCTTTTGGAAAAAATCAAGCTGCCCGCAACCATGCCTCTTCATGCCTGCTCCTCCCCTTGTTCTCTTGCAAGATAATCACAAAACCGCGCCTTTGTCTGCGCATCCGCCCTTTGCCAAACACCCAATAACTGCGCAAAAATCCGTTCCTGTTCATTAATTTGCGGAGGTGTATTAATCCCATTGACCAAATCAACAGCCCGCCGTAAATCCCCCTCAACCTGTTGCAAAGCAATCGCCACCCGCCGTTGCGCAACCGGCTCCATCTTCGCCAATTTCAACAATTGCGCTTGATTATCCGCCAATGCCGTCCCCCGCAAAACAGAGCGTAATTCTGGCTGTAAATACTTGGAAATACGATTAAGTCGTCTCACTGACTCTTCAGATAAACCAATGCGATCTGCCACATGTCTAGCAAAGCAAAAAGTAACTCCCTTATCACTTTCTTCATCGGTATGAGCAATTCGGTCAACTTGACCGAATTGCTCTTTTTTGACTTTATGTTGATTACTACCGTCCCCACCAACCTTAATCTCCCCATACTTCTTTTCCCACAATTCGCGGTAAGTCTGGACAAAAAGCGCACGATCAATAACAGACAATTCATTACGAAAGAGGTTTTCAGCAACCTCTAAAAGCGCGGCATTGTCCTTATCAGCCTGCACCACAACCGCATCGATTTCGCTATAGCCCAAAAGCTCCGCAGCACGAAGCCGATGCGCACCAGCTATAAGTGTGTAATTGCCCTCTTTAGCATTGGGGGTATAGCGCACCGTAATCGGATTCATCAATCCCTCCCGCGCCATTGATTGTGCAAGTGCCTTGGCATGCTCATCATCCACAGGGCGTATACGCTCCGGCACCACAATCACATCAAGAGCAAGCTTTTGAAACTGTGCCATCACGCCGCCGCCTTTCTGATCTCTTTAAAGAACAAATCCATCGCACGCCCCGCCCATCTTCGATAAGCTTTCGCAAATACAGGTTCTTCCAAACGCCGGTTAATCACCTGCAGTGACAGAGAAATAGAAGTCCGCTGCCGTGCTTGTATGGCAACAATACGCCGCCGCGGCACCTCAAACTGATAATGCAAGATATGAATAACAATCTGTCGTGCTAACGCCGCATCAAATAAGCCATGCGGAGGGTCAATAATATACCGGATCGGCAGATGCTTAAATCCACTACTCACGGCTTTTAAAGAACAGGAAAGCATCACCTGTAAACGTTCAACTTCTGAATAAGGATTAACGATATCGCTTCTGGCATCTGGGGTCCATAAATTACAAGCAGCAACCATAACCACCCCCTATAAAAACAATATGACCACCATCTAATCGCCAGAACCAACCCATCCAAACGGCTGTTCTATGATGCAACTCTATGCAATTTATCTTGCCCATTTCGTATTGATCTTTAGACATTGATAAACCTTTTTATCTTATGGTATTTAAATTCATGGCAAATGCGCAAAAACGCAAAGCCGTGTAACGAAATTCAAGCAGCATTCCCACGCAAAGCAGAATGCGCACGCGAATCTGTGTTGGCATGTTTTGCTGCTTTAAAAATGCGACGGCGACTTTTGGGGTAGCGGTCGCTAAAAACTTGCTCAACGGGCAAACCGATAAAATCGGCAATAGCGCGTTCGGCTTTCTCGTTAGACCGTGTCCAAATGTGTTGAACACTGGATGACGATAGTTGATAAGCTTTCGCGAGCTCCGCCAAGGTCATATTACGGCGGCGTAGCTCAGCTAAAATACTATGGCGATCCCATACTTGTGTGGTTGTCATAAACTTCGCTCCTGCTTCAAACGGATGCTCCCACATCCGTTTTTTGTGGGGTTAATTGTAAAATATCTGCCCTCTATATCGGGCGGTAATTAGATGTATAATTCGCTTTTGTGAATTAGTCAACCTAAATGTGGATTAGGAGTGATTTTTTTTGGGACGTCCTAAAAAAGAACCTAAAACAGAACTGGCAAAACGATTGCGTGAAGTACGGCTTGCCCTTGGTTTTTTGGAACGCAAACAATTCGCTGATCATCTTGCAGTACCTGAAAGTACTATGAGTAACTACGAAACTGGTTTGCGCGAACCACCTGTATCAATGTTGGTAATTTACAAAAATATTTGCGGTGTATCTGTGGAATGGCTAGCTACAGGTGAAGGTGAGATGTTTACAGACGTAGCAAAAGCGAAAACAGCGGATTTTAAGACACCCACCATCCCTGCTGGTCTCATGAAAAAGCTTGGTCGTATAGCTTATACAACCTATCGCGATGCTAAAATAAAACTCCCCCCTGAAGATATAGCGGAACTCGCGGCGGAACTTTATAAAAAACTGCAAGAGCTTGTTCAAGACATCAACGACATGGAAGAGGTCGAAGCGACTTTCCCTCTTCTTAAAATTCATTTAAAGCGTCAAATAGAGGCTGAAAAAGAACACTCCAAAGCTGCACAAAATTCGGCTTAATGCTACTCTAAAATGAATGGGGGAATCTCTTTTTAAAATCCTGTAATTTAAGCTAACCTAAATATGAATAAGGAGCATTTTTGGCACGCCCTAAAAAAGAACCTAAAACAGAACTAGCAAAGCGGCTATGTGAAATACGGCACTCCCTTGGTTTCACAGAGCGTAAGCAATTTGCTAAACATTTTGATACTCCCGAAACAACTATGCGCAATTATGAAACGGGTTTACGAGAGCCTCCTGCATCTATAATGCGAATATATAAAGATCGCTGTGGAATATCCTTAGACTGGCTTGTCACTGGTGAAGGTGAAATGTTTAGTGACATGGCAAAAGCGAAAGCAGCAGGTTTTAAAGCACCTACCATCCCTGCTGGTCTCATGAAAAAGCTTGGTCGCATAGCTTATACAACCTATCGCGATGCTAAAATAAAACTCCCCCCTGAAGATATAGCGGAACTCGCGGCAGAGCTTTGTATAAAGTTGCAAGAGCTTGTTCAAGACATCAACGACATGGAAGAGGTCGAAGCAACTTTCCCTCTTCTTAAAATTCATTTAAAGCGTCAAATAGAGGCTGAAAATGCACATCCAGAAACTACATAAGATACAGCTTAATGCCTCTTTAATATGAAAAATGAAAGTGGAAATCTTTTTACATTAAAAAATTTATATAAATTATTGATAAAAAATGCTTTTTACTCAATTTTTAGAGATTTCCACGTATATATGGAAATCTTTTTTGCTTTTTTGGTCATTTTGGGCTGATTTTGGAGTAAGCTTCACAATTTACCGAATTTTTTTCACAGGGTCTTCAAAGGCGGTTTTCTGGGCTTTCACAGACTTTTCAAAATTTTTCACAGGGTTTTCAAAGACCTTTCAAAGCCTTCTCTCATTTTTACCATGAAAACGCATTTTTTTCTGATTTTCGCTCTTTTTTACAATTTTAGGTGTCAAAATCTATTTTGACAAAACGCGCATTTAATGCTAAATTTTATACATAAAAACAACAAATTACCACGTGTTCCTACCTAATCCCACCTAATCCCACTTAGTATAAAACCTAGTGTCAAACTACATTGTAGCTTGCCAGCAGGTTTTGTATAATTTGCCACTAGGTTTTGTACCAATTTATTTTTTCTCAAAGAGTTTTTAAGTGGTTCTCAAAGGGTCTTCAAAGACCTTTCAAAGATCGTTTAAAGCCTCTTTTCTTTTCTGCTCAAAATCGCAATTTGAGATGATCAATCAAATTGACTGATGATTTTTCTGTATCCTAAGCACATTATTCAGGACATTATTAAAAAGAGAAGCGTTTAAGGAATTCGGTCAACTTGACCAAATTGCTCTTCAGTCTGCAATTGTGCAATGTTTGCACCATTGCTCCTTTTAGGAATTGGGTAAACAATACCTTATTGCTGTACTCATGCAATTGGATCAACTTGATCCTATTTCTCGTTTAGCAATTGGGACAAGTTGTCCCTATTCCTTACCTCCACACCAAAGTGCGAACTTTTGATTTTGGTCTCAATACTCTTCAACACCGATCAAAGGGTCAAGTCGACCCTTTGATTTTTTGTCACTCAGAGTTTTCCTTTTCTCCTACCTCTTTTCCCTTGTCCGGTGCTTCGAGTGTAATTTCTGTGGTGTATCCGCTTTGTTTCTCATAGCAGTGGGTGACAGTGGAAGCTTTCCATGGACCATTGATTTGCATACGAAACCCTTGAAGAAGCAGAGGTTGATCCGCCATGATTTCGGGTCGCCCCTCAAGGGTCAAAGAACCACTGCCCACAGCACGACACAACCTGTCCGACTCGGAAGCAGCAGCAGCTCGTGCTTCCTCCTCACAAGTGTAACAAGTCCGCAAACGCCGCACGGGACCGCTAAACCCTGTCTGATGCTTGACTTGGCATTGCTGCCCTTTTGAGCGATCAAAATAAGCAGCTTCAATGGTGCCATATTGCGTGCGTGGCTCTAACGTGAACTCCCAGTTAGAACAGTCATACTTATGGATGTCGAGTGCTGGTAAATTGTCACCGCTTAAAAATAAAAACTTATTGTCCTTGATCAAAAAACGTGCCCGCATGCGGTCGGCAAGGCGGGTTAAAAAATCAACAGCCGATTGATCTGTGCGAATCACATAAGGTAAAGTTTGTTTGGTGAACTGGGGACTGACCTTTGCTTGATAGCCATGGCGTTTGGCCAGTGTTTCAACAATCTCACCAACAGTTTTGTGATCAAAATGCTCACTCGCCTGTTCTTTAAGCTCTTTACGCATCGAGGCACTTTTGCCACAAAGGCGCAAAATCTCTCCATCACTGCCCCCACAACTCACAACCGATTCGACAACAAAACGCCCCATAAAAGCACTGATGCTGTTCTCATAGCCAAAGATCACCTGGAGCGCACTGTTGCTTGAGGGAACCTCTAAATCATTGCCACTATCATCAAATTCTGCTTCAAATGTGTCGGCTTCATTACCGGCATGGTCCGTAATGGTTGCGGTTAAAAGACGCTGATAAAAAACCTCATGAACAGGTTTATCTCCCACCTTGACTAAAATAAAGGGGTATGTGCGCATTAATCCCATAACCGCTTCACCATGCTTTGGGGATTAGACAACACAAATTCAGGCAGAATAACCGTTAAGCCCCGCGGTAAAAGCACACCATATTTGGCAACCTCTGGATTGGCTTCCAAGGTGGCTTCTAAATAGCCGTTTAGTGCCCCAACTTGGATGCGGTCCCTGAACACTGCCATGGCATGGTGAAAGCAGATGAGATCAAGACTCATATCCTCTAACTCTACAACAACATGCTTTTCTGGTATCTT
>NZ_JBHIMZ010000036.1:0-5285 GCF_042194555.1 Bartonella sp. CR127HXZ
GATATTCGAAGGATCAGCAGCATTTACTACACTATTTTTATCCCCTGAATCGCTTTTGATATAAACTGTTGTGTTGCCTGAGACATCACCGTGAATGAGAAGCCTATCAGTTTTTTGATCGGCACTTGCTACACCATCACTCCAAGCAATGTTGAAGTAAATCTGTGCATCACCCGTTGCATTGTAGACTGCTGTGCTGTCTGGTTTACCAGAACCTATATGCAATGTGTGATAATGCTCTTCTGTTGGTCCATTAAAGATAATGGAGCTATTGTCGAGATTAAGCGTGGAAATATCAGAACGAGATCTTTGAGCAATATCAATCAGTTGGCCATCATCATCTTTTTCTTTTGTACTGGTCTTTAGTGTCCATGTTGTCTTGTTTTTCAGATCAAAGTGTACATTTCTGTCTTTAGCAATATTTGCTCTGCCTTCTAAAGTAGACTGATCAGCGCTTAAGGTGAAGGTGCCGTTGGAGATCGCTTTAACCTCTTTATTGTTCCAATAATTGTCGTTTTTCCAAGATTTTGGATCTTCGAAAAGACCATCTCCTAACAATACATCAGCATGGATTTCTGAATTTTTGAGATTGACTGTACCGATTGATAAAGTTGGAATATCTTCCATGTTTGTGTTAGTGAAACCTCCAACAAAAATTCCAGTACCATTTTCAGCGTGAACATCTGCATTGGTTAAATTGATTTCATTGCTTTGATGTTTTTGAGGTACATCTGATTTAATATTATAGAGGGCTATAAATTGCAAACCAGAAACTCCTGCTGTTAGAGAAGCATTCTGGACATCAATATGTCCGTTAAATGCCGCCCATAGTGCAACTTTTTTTGCATCTATTTTATTTTTTATTGTATTCTGTGCTGCTCCAATATAACCATTCGTCATCTTAATCGTGCTATTATTCCCTGCTGTGAGACCAACATCAAAATTTTGAATGGTTGTTTTACCATTTAACTTAATTAAACTATCAGGTTCCGCAACGTTTACACCAACGGTCATTGTTTTACTTTCACCACCAGTTATAATTAAATCTCCGCTAATGATTTCACTTCCACCGTCTGCATAAAAACCTTCATCGACATTTTGAATGGTTGTTTTGCCCATTAACCTAACTTCACTACCAGAGTCCGATGTCCATACACCAGTGCGTTCGTTGTCGGGGCCTTGATCAATCGCTTCACCACCGATTATCGATAAGTTTTCGCTAATGATTTTGCCACCATTAACGGCATCGAGTCCGCTCAAAGTATTATTAATTATTGTATCACCATGCAATTGAATTGTGCTGTCATCGCCACTTACAAATGCACCGCTTCCTTTTCCCTCTGTTGTTAAAGCAACATCTGTGGCATCAATCTGTCCGCCTTTTTCTGCAAATAATGCAGCGTCTTTCCCATTTACCTTTCCTCCCGTCATTATGATAGTGGCTTTTTCTGCATTGGATTTTTGTCCATCAGCATGAAGACCATAACCATCAGATGAAATGACTTCAGTGCCGTTTAAAGTAATTCTGCTGTAGTTTTGAGCATATACACCATCAATTTTTCCATTGAATGTTCCTTTGGAGACTTTTACTATGGAGAAATCATTTGCAGATATGCCTGTTAGTGCTTTAGTAACGGTCACATTGTTCAAAGTTACTGTGCTGTTGTAAGCTCTTATTCCCTTATCCATAAGGGTGTCATCTTTGCCGCTCGATATTGTAACATCTTCCAACGTGCTTTCGTTAATACTCATTTCGAAAATAGCACCTATATGAGATGCAGCAATGGAACCATCAATCATCTTGATAGTCGCTCCATCTCGTACATCAAGGCCGTTTGCAACTTTTTCAATGGTTGTTGTACCGTTTAATGTAATCATACTGTTGGAATAGGCTATTGCACCAGTGCTGTTTTCAGTTTCAGAGCCGGTTATTGTTAGATTGTTGCTAACAATTTTGCTCCCAAGTGTTGCCTTAAGACCGTTTGTTACTTTTTCAATGGTTGTTGTACCGTTTAATGTAATCATACTGTTGAAATAGACTATTGCACCAGTACTGTTTTCAGTTTCAGAGCCGGTTATTGTTAGATTGTTGCTAACAATTTTGCCCCCAAGTGTTGCCGTAAGACCGTTTGTTACTTTTTCAATGGTTGTTTCCCCTTTTAACGTAATTTTGCTACCATCACCTTCAGAGATTACACCAGTTTTTTTAGATTCAGGAACGATTATTTTTAAATCCTTGCCAATGATTTTTCCGCCGGTTTTTGCATGAATAATCTCATAGGTTTTTCCGAGTTCGGATACTGTCTTTCCCTCAGACACTTCGAGACTTTCAGCATGTGCATTGAACTGGATGTTGAATAGGATGATAGCGGCTGTAGCCGTGCATGATAAAAGGGATGTTTTATACACCAATATTCTCCTTATGAGAGCCCCAAAATATTCATTCCCCCGAAAACTTCATAAGAAGAAGTGAAAATGGATAGTTGTTATTAATTTCGATAATTGTCTTTAGTTTTGTAATATATTTTTGGTTTCTTGTCAAAATTAAAGATTAACTAATATTAAATTTGTATAAATTTATATTTAACAAACAATGTTATTATAATACTTACATATTTTATATTGTTTTTTGTGAATTAATAATAATGTTTTTTATGATACTTATGCAGTTTTATATTTTATCAAAGTGAGTTATGACGGTAATACTCAAACACTGTTTCTAGCACTTTTGATTATTTCTACCTTATTTATCATAAGATTCTAACGTATTTGATCTTGATATCGAAAGGAGTTGACTATTTTAGCATACAGAACACATTTTTTCTTCTGTGGGGGATATTTTAATAGTATACGAACATTTGATAAGTTTTGATAAATAACTAGTTTTTTGTATCTGTTGATGTATCGATAGCATTTGACAGAGCCCAAGCTCATAAATCTCAATAAATTAAAGTGCTTGAAGTTGAAGGTTTGAAACCAGCAGTGCTTTTATATCATCAAAGTGCACCTTCATTGAAGGATCATTGCTTTCGTTCTTTTGAATTTTTGACACACTCTTGACAAGAAAATCTAAAAAATAGCTTCTGAAGAATTTTTTATAATATAATAAAATATGTAACGTTTTTATGGTGATAGGTTTATGAGATATAAAGTTAAATTGGTAATCACCGTGATTGCTTTTACTCTCTCTGGTTGTTTTAACCTTGATTCTGAAAAGTTAAGAAGGGACGAGAGGCTTTATCATGATGCATTCATGGGCTGGTTTATGAAAGAAAAGTCTCTTGCAAAAAATTATACTGCTATCATCATGGCTGATCCGCAACCGTGGCGTTTAAACTCTGGTGATGCCAATGGAATATCCAACAGAGAGCCATGGTTAAAGATAAATGAGCAGGTTGCTGGTGTGATAAAAGCGCACAAGGCCGCGTTCCATATTGTCAATGGTGATCTGACGGAGTTTGGACAACAAAAAAACTATGATGATTATAAAAATGTTTATAAAAATCTTGGAGCGCCTGTCTATGAGGGTCTAGGGAATCATGATTATGCCAATAATGTTGGTAATTGTACAAATCCTCAAGAATTCAGTTTTTACAAAGATGCTTGTGCTATAAGTGCAGTTTCAAGAATGGTATCGGAAATCAAAAAATATCGTAGTCAATTATCGCATTTCAATGCAGATGTTACTGAAAGTTTGGTTCCCATTTCGGGTAGAAATATTCGCTCGATAAGGGGAAGTTTGAGTTATTCTTGGGATTATGGAGATGTTCACTATGTGCAGCTTCACAATTATCCAAGCTATACGGTTCGTTTGATGGGACAGTCTATGCAGGTGCAAATCAATAAATCTTTAGATTGGCTTAGGAACGATTTAGCTGCTGCTGATGCAAGAGGTAAAGTGACAATCATTAATTTTCATGATGCGCGTGCTGCTTCCATTGACGGTGAATCCTTTTTTATTCGTAAAAAGAATGCTAAAGATTTGTCGGTCTTTAAGTCAATTATTATCTCTCATAATGTTAAGGCAATCTTCGTGGGTCACACGCATTATCAGTCTTATTGCCGTGCGAAAAATGATAAGGTTTTTGGAAATATCCCTATCTATACAGCTGGTGCGCTTTTTAATGGAGATTATTACCTCATAGAGGTAAAGGGAAAGACCATTCACGTTAAAGCCTATAATGGAGAAATAGGAAAACCGCTTTTAATTAAAGATCTTGGTGTTATAGGAAAAGACACCCAATTTTCCGCAAGTTGCAGTCAGTTATAATAGGATTTTTTTCTTTGTTTTAAGGATGAAGGAAAAACGTATTATATGTGCGGATTTGAAAAGAAATGAGAGTATCTAAGTGTCACTTAAAAGTAGAATGAAAAATCAAACATCTTTTTCATATTTTTTTCAAAAATGCTAAAATATCAGGTTAAGCGCTATAAGTACAATGGTTTAATGTGAACAGAGCTTTAATACAAAGCGGAATAATGGTTTGTTATTCTATTTTTTCTTTTTAGGCTTTCATCTTTGAAAAGAAGAGGAGGCTGTCGAGGAAGTATCCAGAATTACCAAGAAAGATTTTTGTTTTGATTAATTTTTTACTTATAATCTTCAAACAATTGATGTTTTGTGATGCTGTACAATTTCTTTTGATTAATCGTATGAACTTTTAATTGTATTACAATTTTATCTTCTTCTTTTATACGTAAGTAAATAGATACAATACGATACAAATATTAGTGTCTGTTTATAGTGGTTATGGTTTCACGCAATTACTCTTAGATGACACTCATATGTCTTGACAGTTTTATCTTTGCTTGGAGAGAAGTGTAAAAAGGGGATTTTAAGAAGTTTCAGTTTAGAAAGAGCTTTTTTGCCCGCGAAAAGCTCTCTGATGATGCCAAGGCTGGTATGGAACAAGCGGGCGAAGATCTGGCTAATTCGATTGTCGATGGCTTTATGTCGTCTATCTCACAATTGATGGATTATTGTAAATCTTTGCCTAGCCGCATTAAGGGGTGGATTGGTTCCATTGATGTAAGAGAGTTTTTGCCAAGTTTTTTGGGGGGGAAAACAGCCATTCAGCCCATACCACAATTTGCGGGGGCGGGGCATGCAAATTCCCCTTTCACAGAAGCAAAAGGCAAAGATCACTCCACCATCACACACAATCAAAATGTCACAGTGCATGTCAATGGTGCCCGTGATCCTGTTGCCACTGGTCGTGCGGTTGCCCACGCCATTCAACGGGCACGCGCTAATGCGCTGCATGGCGGGACAGAATGAGGGGAGG
>NZ_JBHIMZ010000037.1:0-4644 GCF_042194555.1 Bartonella sp. CR127HXZ
AGTGATGATGATTATTTTCGTGATGAGTATGAGGATGTTGCGTAAATAAAATAGCAGGTGCGGGGGGCGCCTGCTTTCAGAGAGCAATGTAAAAACAAAGGTATTAAAATTTCCATTAAACTCAATAAAACATGGAACATAACTGAAATTATAGGTGTTGGAAATGCTCAATCATGATGATATCGAAAGTGTTGAATTTTGTTTTACTGTAAATGGTAAAAAAATAAAATTTGATAAAGAGACTAATGATAAATTAAAGGAAAATATAGATTGGGAGAAATTTTTATCGCAATTATTCGTTGATAAAGAATAATAAGCCCTCTGGGACAAATGCATGTATTTTATAGGGGATATAAAAATGCCAAAAATTTTTATTGTATATAATAATCATACTATTTTAGAACAAACTGAACGTATTCTTTTTAAGCTTGGATTGGAACCATACGTTCTGAAATTTGGTAGTGATGATTTAATTACTATTGAGGATTTTAAACAAGAAATTAGTATGCAAACTAATTCTCCAAAATTTGGTATTGTGTTACTTACTCCCGATGAGATTGGCTATGCAAAATCTGCTGATAAAAAAGACGCACAACCGCGCGCTAATCAAAATGTTATTTTTAAAATGGGTATGTTGTTTCCTATAATTTCTTGCAGAAATATTGCTATTTTAAAAAAACGAGATGTTGAAGTACCTTTAGATTATGAAGGGATTAATTATATTCCTTTTAATGAACACGTAAAAGAGACTCTCCCAAAACTTATTGAACTATTAAACACAGCCGGATTCAATTTAGATACAGTTAACTACTGAATTTTTTTCTTTGCATGAAGTATAAGCAAGATACGCACAGTGTCATTTGAAGCGTCATAAATTGCAATATCAGAAAAAACGATCATTTTTTATGAATGAAAATTGTATATTTAATTCCTATTTTTTCTATGCAATAATATATCAGTTTTAATCAAAAATAACCTTTTTACTGAAAATGCCAAAATTTTATGCTTATTTACGTGTTTCTCGTGATGGACAAGATACAGAAAATCAAAAATTTGGATTGTTAGAATACGCTAATAAAAATGGCTTTGCACCACTTCATATTGAAGAAGAAATTGCAAGTAGAGGAAAAGATTGGCGCAAGCGTAAGCTTGGTGTTTTAATTAAAAAAGCAGAACGAGGAGATGTATTATTAACTCCTGAATTTTCTCGTATAGCTGGTTCTTCTCTTGCTGTCCTAGAAATTCTCAAAGCAGCCAGTGAACGTGGTTTAATTGTGCATATAACGAAACAAAACCTTATCATGGATGGAAGTTTACAAAGCGATATCATTGCAAACGTATTGGGTATGGTATCACAAATTGAACGGCATTTAATTCAAACACGCACAAAAGAAGCCTTAAATGTTGCTCGTCAACGAGGAATAAAACTTGGCCGGCCAAAAGGAAGTAAAGCTACGCAATTAAAGCTGGACAATCATATTGATGAAATTCAAGCATTTATAAATGTTGGTTTATCACAGAGCCGTATTGCTAAGACATTAGGAGTTAGTGTGAACACCTTACGTTTATTTATTGAACGTAAAAACATCAAGCTTACAAAAACAAAGCCTATCATTACCATGCCAAGAACATTGGAAAATTAAGATAAACTGCGCCAAGTTGATAGTTCTTTTCCATGACGTGATGCATTGAAGTATGTTTATTATTTACGTACAAAATACGTACTAAATAAATAATATTTATTTAGTAAATAAGAAATATTTTAATACCTGTAATTACTATGTGTTCAACAAAAGGTGGTGTTTGAAAATCCATATCTATAGCTTATTCTTTTATAGGTATTAGCTCACTCATTAAGAAAGGAGTTTTACTGATTTCCCGTTTTTCTTTAACAGGTCGATTGCTAATTTATCAAACGAAACAAATATCTCGCCACCTAGCCAATTACCTTCATAAGCTATAATTCCATCAGCAAAATCACCACCAGCCTCTAGAATAGCAAGCCCTACTTCAACAGCTGGTCTATTCATTACTATATTACTGGTTGCTAGCAGATCGCGTAACATTCCAGCTACATCTTCTTTTGATAGTCTTGCACCTCGTCGAAGTATCCAAACAAGTTCGCATAGACAAGGTAGAGAAATAGCTATGAGAGAAGCTTCTCTTAAAATCTTACTTGCTACCTCCCCTTGCTTTTTATCATCTTGTAAAACAGCACGAGCCAGAACATTTGTATCTACAGAAATCTTCATTTTTTCCCAGCCCAACTAGAAGCTGTAATTTCGTTCATTTCTTCAATGGTTAGAGGTTTTTTTAGTTTTCCAGAAAATCGTCCAATAAAGCTCTCAATAGTGCTTGTAGGCTGTGACGCTTTTATACGAAGTTCACCACCTGGTAACTTATCAAAGTCAATCTTCTCACCTGGTTTAACACCAAGGTGCTGTAGTAAATCCCGCTTTAGCGTAATTTGTCCTTTTGCTGTAACTGTTAATGAAGACATAAAAAATTCCTCTTACTATATAATTATCTAATATACATAAAAGTAATGTAAAAATCAATTACTCACAAGAAACGGAATTGTGAAATAAACTCGTTTGCATACTGGAATGTGCACACCCGATTATACCTGATTTGAAATTAACAAGATATAAATATTTATTACGTATTTTGTATGTAAATAATAAATATTTACAAAATAAATAATTATTATTTATAATTTTAATAAATACGTAATAAATAAATGGTATTTATTTGGTGTTTATTCATTGAATAAGGAATATCTTAATGCCTGTAATTACTATGTGTTCAACAAAAGGTGGTGTTGGAAAATCCACAATGGCATTAGTATTAGCTAACGTTTTTGCTAAAGCCGGATCTAAGGTGAAATTAATTGATGCAGACCCAAATCAACCACTTGTGACATGGATGAAAAGATCTGTAGATACAATGCCCCAAAATATAGAAGTTTCTGGAAATGTTACAGAACAGAATATTGTTTCTTGCATTGATGATGCTGTAGAACAGTTTCCATTTGTTATTGTTGATCTTGAAGGTTCTGCTAATCTTGCGGCTTCTTTTGCTATAGGGAGAGCGGATTTAGTTTTGGTTCCTATGAGAAAAAAACAACTTGATGGAGATCAGATAGGAAAGATCATTGCTTTAATAAAACAACAGAGTCAGTTTTTTAAAAGAGAAATACCTTTTCGTATCGTATTTTCTATGACTAATACCTTAAACAGTCGCGAAGGACAGCATATAGAAAAAACGTTAGAAAAAGCTAACCTTCCTATTTTACCTGCTTCATTAACTGAAAGAGGAGCTTTTAGTGCTCTTTTTCAGATAGGGGGGTCTCTCTTTGATTTAGCATCTTCTGATGTGAATAATCCTCAAGCAGCACAAGAAAATGCAACGGTTTTTGCTAACGCTGTTGTGAAGGTATTGGATAATGAAAATTTATTAAAGGACAAAGTAGCATGACAAAAAGAGCTGAAATTGTATTACCGGATCTTCAAAATTTAAAACCGTTTACAAAAGCACAAAAAGTAGATGAACAAGAATTAGGTAAGATAGGTCAAAATAATGGTTTTACGACACGTCATAGTGTAGAAACAAAACGTGGTAGTGGACGTAGAAGACGTAGTTTAAAAACAGCACGATTAACACTTGCACTTGAACCAGAAGTAAGAGACAGTTTTTGGTCTTTAGCAGACGAACTTAATGAAGATGGTGGTGATTTTCTTAATCGTCTTATTGAAAATTACGTAAATAACAATTACACACAAAATAAACGATGATTATTTATTATTTACGTACAAAATACGTAATAAATATTTAAAATCTTCTTATGAAGAGAGAAGATAGCTGTATGTAATATAATTTAAAAAGCGTTCTTCTATTCGGAAACCAACCACAAAATTGCTTTCTGTTTTTTATGTTTTAGTTGCCTAAAACCTTTTAAAAGGACGTATTCTTCTTTAGAATGAAGTCCTTCATTATAAGGGTAAGAAATATTTCTTTTTTGTGAAATATCGGTATAAAAAAAGGAGATATGAACATCTAGTATGTTAGCGATTTCCTGCAAACGCCCAGCTCCTACACGATTTGAGCCGTTTTCATATTTTTGGATTTGTTGGAAGCTTACTCCTAATTTTTTTCCTAATTCTGTCTGAGAAATTCCCATGTACTTTCTTCTATAGCGAATTTTTTCTCCTACAGAAACGTCATTTAAATGTGGAGTTTTTTTTTGCACTTTAAATTCCCCCCCTACCGGGTGCGAGCGCCCTCGCATTAGTATTCCGGGAGTAATAAAGTACTGAGTTCGAGTCAGCTTTTTGCTTTTAGTGCTAAGAAGCACTTGGACATAACAAAAACTCCCGGAATTCCGGGTGACCACATAGTGGCTAATTTTTACTCTCGAACTTAGGGCTTTATTTCCCTTTTGATCGCTGCGTAGACGACCAAAATATTTCTTAAGTGATAAAACAATTTCAGGAGATTGGCAAATAAAAATAGTTTTTATTTATAAACTTTATTTTAAATGAGAGGCTATCCGCCTCTCAAACTCTCCGGAACGCTCACCAAAATCATGACATCAGACCCGCGTTTAATGAGAGGACTAACAAGTCTTGGTTCTTAGTGTCAAGG
>NZ_JBHIMZ010000038.1:0-4642 GCF_042194555.1 Bartonella sp. CR127HXZ
CCTTTATCAAGCAAAACAACGCGCCCATTGTCAGAGAGGATATCACGGTTGATGATGCAGCTTGCAAAGCCTGGTTGGTCGCTGTTTAATGCCGTTTCTAAGATACAGGGGATAGAAGTTCCCATGGCGATGATAAAGTTTCTATTTCCCATGATCCCAGCTCTTGTACCTTCTATTTTTGTAGGCTTTAGAAGTGAGGAAAAACTTTGTGAATCATTATTAGGAGTTTCACTTATATTATTACTATAGTTATTTCTCGACATTTGAGTTGAAGAAGGGGGGGTATTGCTCGTAAAAGCCAATACGGGAGCACGTTGTGCTGCATCAAGTAAAGGATCATGTTCAACTATTTTTTCTGGGTTTTTCGCTGGGGGTGGTAGTGTAATTGGAGCAATTTTTGCTTGTGATTCAGCGGAAACTAATTCTAAGGGAGTAACTGAGTTATTAAAGTCTTGTTTTTTATGAATATTTGCCGTGTCTTTTGATGTTGGTGGTGTTGAAAATATATTCCAAAGCACATATGCGCAAAATCCTACAAAAGCTATAATAATGATTATTTTTTTTGTATCCGATTTTGATGTATTATTTTTGCCATCCCCAATAGATCCTCGATCTTCGATGCTTGATTTATCACTCATGTGTTGTCCCCTTCAATTCCCGCTTATTTAAAGATCTGATGCAACTTTACGTTCAACAGATGGTGAGGTTGTTCCGGTATTTGGATTAACGCCTTTGGGTTGATAGGCTTCGTTAAAGACGCATAGGACGTTTCTTCCCTGTCTTAGGGTGAAGCGTGCGCTAATGGCATGGACTATCACCATGTTGCCTCTTGTGGTTTTGGGAACCAGCGATTCTGTACCGTCATTGCTGACAATGTAAATGGCAGGGATTTCTTGGTTGTCTGGAAATGTAAATGTTGTGGTTTTGCCATTGTCATAAACGGAGGAGGGTTCGAGCACGCTTGATCCTTGAGCGGTGTAAGCCCAATTGCGTGGTCCGTAGGTTTCAGAAGCGTTGAAGACATTATCGATACGCTGGGCTTGTTGTTTTTCTTGTCGCATAAGGGCTGCGAGTCTTCTTTGTTCTGCTTCTTCTTGTGGGTAGCGAAATTTCACAAGGAAATATGTTTCTTGTCCAGAGGAAATTTCCCCATCTTTGATCGTAAGTTCAAATTGATAGGAGCGCTTTGAGCCATCAAGCTTTGTGGTGACGACTTGGAGATTGGTAATGGGTTGGACTTCCCGCGCTTTAAGGAAAAGAATATTGCCAGCGGGGGCGACTTCCCATGCAACGCTGTTGCCAATTGCCACATGGGCAATTTCTTCATTGGGAGAAAATTCTATTTGTACCGATGAGCGTATGGAGCCAATAATTTTTGTGACATTATAAGCATCATAGTTGATAAAGCGAATGCGGCTATCGCTCGGCGCGCGGGTGGGAAAAACACTCGCGTAGCTTATATTCGTCAAAGAAAAGGCAACAGCAATCCTAAGAATGAGAAAAAGAATTTTTTTGTCATGATCAGTTGACCACTTCCGGATCAGTTCTATATTCATTAACGATAAACCCTAGAGGATTTATCAAGCGGTTTTGAACAGAGATAGGGGCATTGGTATATTCAAAGGTGAGTGTTGCAACCCAGTGGGTGATGAATTCTTTGTTGTTGTCGTTGTTACGCACAGTTCTGTAGTAACGCACTTGGGCGACATTTTCATTGATAAAAGAAATTGATTTTATTGTTATTGTAACGGTGGCGTGTTTATAAAGAATTTGAGGACTTTGGGGATTTTTTGCGCCGTACCATCCAGCAAATCTTTCTCGTTCTTCAGGTGAAGAGAGGAGAGAGATGGTTTCGAAGTTATTTTGTGTTTCTTCTACGACGAAACCTTCACGGAAGCGGACATATTTTGCTGCAAAATAGCGTGTGATGGCTTCGTCGACATTTGTTGGACCTTCTTTTAAGGCTTCTACGACTTCAGTGATGCCGGTTGAATTATCAACGCGGATGACAAAGGGTTCTACGGTTTTAAGGGGCGTGAGGGTGATGACCGCGAGAGAAGACATTATTGCAACAGCAACGGCTATGCCGGCGATTGCAAGCGAGATGCGGGTGGTGCGGCGTGAGGCGAGCATGCGATCTTGATCGAACGAGCGTGCTTCAGCAATATATTGTTCTACGGCGTTTTCTTTCATGCTTTTTGCCCGCAATTTTTGTAAGACTTCATTTCTTCGTCCGTTAATTTTTGTGCCAAAAGCGTTTCAAGTTTGCTCTCTTTCACAGATGATTGTGTATTGCCACTTATAATAATAGGTCTTGGAGTGGGCTTCTTCCCTTCCCAATTCCACATTGATCTGTTGAGTGGACGTTTAGAATATCCATCACACTTTGGGAGTGATTTCAGCGTGTTTGATGAAGACATACAGCCACTAAGAAAGAGAAATGGCAAGATAATCCAAATTTTTTTAACTCCCCGCATTTGTAGTATTACCTCCTCTAAATTTTGATGCCAAACCTCTAAAACCAGCAAGAGCACCACGACCAGCTAATCTGCTAGTGTGGTGAGCTAAATGTGTTGAACCTGCAAGAGATGCTCCTCCAGAAGCTAAAGCAGAGGCAATTCCGGGTAAATGGATAAAAAGATAAATGCCTCCGGTTCCAATAATCAAAAATTGAATTACAGAAAACATGATATCTTTAATGTCACCTGAAAGGATATCTATCGCAAGACTTACATATACGTTACCAAGCAAAGTGACTAATACCTGCAAAATGATAAAGTTTGCGAGTTGTCCTAACCATGCTTCTGTAAAACGTCTTGTCGTTGAAAACATATAAAGGCTTATGAAAAGTGGTCCAACCGATATGACAAGAAATGAACCAAGTTTAGCAAACATTGTGACGATAAAGCCAATAGTGCTAAAAAAAGCAGCAATTAATAAACAGATTAAACCAGCAACCCAATTAACAATATACTTCCCCATATCATACCATGCTGTATACTGATTTGCTGCATCAAAAACATGTGCAGAAGCATGTATCATCATATTGTCCCAGACATTTTTATCTGAATTTGCTCCTTGGGTGACATTTGCAATGGCATCAGGCAGATCAGTAAAAAATATGTCTTTGATCCAAGCATTATATTGAGAAGCGTTTGTAGTGAGTGTAACAACGATGGCAAGTTTAGCTGTTGTCGCTATAAAATCCCATAAAGGCATAGAAGAACGCCCATATATAATGTTGTAACCTATAAATGCAATATAGATTATACAAGATGCCGTAAGAGGAGCGGATAAAGAACTTGAAAGATTACTAATGGTCTTATCCATTAAGTCCCCAAGAGTATTCATTAAACGGTCATCTATATCACTGTACGTAGGAACGTAATCCATTAACGACATTGAATATCCTTTTTATTTTTTATAAAAACAACTATTGAGCGTTTCTTTCAGCTTCTTCTTTCTCTTTTTGTACGGCTTTAGCGCGCTCTTTTGCTTCTCGTTCCTCTCGTCTTTTATTTATTTTCTCTAGAGCTTTATTATAATTTTCTAAAGCTCTCTTAGAATGTTCTTCATCAAGTTCCTTAGCGGCTTGTCGCACATTTTGACAATTTTTCGAATTATCAGAAGCCCCACACTTCCATTGAAACTCTCTTATTAAGCTTTCATTTTTTTTAAATTCTTCTACGCTGTAAGTTTTTTCGCAACCAGTCGTGATAAGTCCTATGCAAAGCAGTAATGTTGTTATGATGATCTTGTTCATTTTCAATTCCCTCTTTTTAATTTTTAATGACCACGGATTTTTCTTGCATAGTCTTGGTATCTTTTACTAGATTCTTCTCTAGAACGAATAATTTCAGCTTCCTGTTGAGCTTGCTGAATCATAGAGGCGGCTTGTGTTTGTAAAGCCTCTGCTTGTAATATTGCTTGTATAGCTGCTAATTGTGTTTGAGCATCTTGAACTTCAGCAGCGGTTTTAGCATTTTTGAGTTTTTCAATAATCTTACTAATGGCTTCTTTCTTTTTATCGGCATCTTCGTAAACAGCTTGCCCTGTTGCTGCTTGTCCTACATTGCGATTGTGCAATTTTTCCACTTCTTGCTTGTAAAAGGCATCAACGGCTTCTTTTGATCCACTACCACCCGATGGTTCTTTATATAAAAGTTTTTCCTTCCATTTTTCAGTGTTTCCGCTACCACCCCCAGTACCATCTATTGATTGTTCTAAATGATTAAAATCAGAGGGGAAAGCAGCATTATTCCCTTGTTTGTTGAGCAATTCTTGAAGAGCGGATAAATCAGGTTTTCCATTTAAGGAACTATATAATTGTTTCGCTTGATCGAGTTGGCTCTTTAATTGCTCAAGCTGTTGTTTGCCTTGTTGAACTTGCTGTTCTGCTTTTGCAACTTGTTCTCTCAATTTTTTGGCTTGCTCTATATTTTCCAGCAGTATTTTATAATCAAAGGGACCACCTCCAAATGCATTTGCTTGAGGTCCAAAAGAAATTGCGCAAAGAGCTGTTGCCAATAAAAGTTTTTTCATTGCTTTGACCTTTCTTGAAAAATAGGAAGCCATTTTTCTGGAGATTGTCCAACTTCATCCATAATGGTCTCTAGGAGTTCAATATTCTTGGTGGTGCCAC
>NZ_JBHIMZ010000039.1:0-2315 GCF_042194555.1 Bartonella sp. CR127HXZ
CTTTAAATGAATTTTAAGAAGAGGGAAAGTCGCTTCGACCTCTTCCATGTCGTTGATGTCTTGAACAAGCTCTTGCAACTTTATACAAAGCTCTGCCGCTAATTCCGCTATATCTTCAGGGGGGAGTTTTATATTTGCATCGCGATAAGTTGTATAAGCTATGCGACCAAGTTTTTTCATGAGACCAGCAGGGATAGTTTGTGGTTTAAAACCCGCTGCTTTCGCTTTTGCCATGTCACTAAACATTTCACCTTCACCCGTAACGAGCCAATGAGGATTAATGTTATAGACTCTATGATAGGCGTTAATTGCTGAGGATGTTGGTTCGTGTGCTCCGATTTCATAATTGGCAAGAGTAGTGCGTTGTAAATTAAGGCGTTGCGCAAAAGCACCGCGTTCTTCATTTCCGAGTACTCGTCTTATTTCACGCAATCGTTTTGCGAGTTCTGTTTTAGGTTCTTTTTCAGGACGTGCCAAAAAAAATCACTCCAAACGCCAAAAAACTGTTTACAAAGACAGATATTTGGCGTATACCTCATATTACCGCCCGATATAGAGGGCAGATATTCTACAATTAACCCCACAAAAAACGGATGTGGGAGCATCCGTTTGAAGCAGGAGCGAAGTTTATGACTATCACACAAGTATGGGATCGCCATAGTATTTTAGCTGAGCTACGCCGCCGTAATATGACCTTGGCGGAGCTCGCGAAAGCTTATCAACTATCGTCATCCAGTGTTCAACACATTTGGACACGGTCTAACGAGAAAGCCGAACGCGCTATTGCCGATTTTATCGGTTTGCCCGTTGAGCAAGTTTTTAGCGACCGCTACCCCAAAAGTCGCCGTCGCATTTTTAAAGCAGCAAAACATGCCAACACAGATTCGCGTGCGCATTCTGCTTTGCGTGGGAATGCTGCTTGAATTTCGTTACACGGCTTTGCGTTTTTGCGCATTTGCCATGAATTTAAATACCATAAGATAAAAAGGTTTATCAATGTCTAAAGATCAATACAAAATGGGCAAGATAAATTGCATAGAGTTGCATCATAGAACAGCCGTTTGGATGGGTTGGTTCTGGCGATTAGGGGGGTGTCATATTATTTTTATAGGGGGTGGTTATGGTTGCTGCTTGTAATTTATGGACCCCAGATGTCAGAAACGATATCGTTAATCCTTATTCAGAAGTTGAACGTTTACAGGTGATGCTTTCCTGTTCTTTAAAAGCAGTGAGTAGTGGATTTAAGCATCTGCCGATCCGGTATATTATTGACCCACCGCATGGCTTATTTGATGCGGCGTTAGCACGGCAGATTGTTATTCATATCTTGCATTATCAGTTTGAGGTGCCGCGGCGGCGTATTGTTGCGATACAGGCACGTCAGCGGACTTCTATTTCTCTATCACTGCAAGTGATTAACCGGCGTTTGGAAGAACCCGTTTTTGCGAAAGCTTATCAAAGATGGGCGGGGCGTGCGATGGATTTATTCTTTAAAGAGATCAGAAAGGCGGCGGCGTGATGGCACAGTTTCAAAAGCTTGCTCTTGATGTGATTGTGGTGCCGGAGCGTATACGCCCTGTGGATGATGAGCATGCCAAGGCACTTGCACAATCAATGGCGCGGGAGGGATTGATGAATCCGATTACGGTGCGCTATACCCCCAATGCTAAAGAGGGCAATTACACACTTATAGCTGGTGCGCATCGGCTTCGTGCTGCGGAGCTTTTGGGCTATAGCGAAATCGATGCGGTTGTGGTGCAGGCTGATAAGGACAATGCCGCGCTTTTAGAGGTTGCTGAAAACCTCTTTCGCAATGAATTGTCTGTTATTGATCGTGCGCTTTTTGTCCAGACTTACCGCGAATTGTGGGAAAAAAAGTATGGGGAGATTAAGGTTGGTGGGGACGGTAGTAATCAACATAAAGCCAAAAAAGAGCAATTGGGTAAAGTTTACCCTATTGCTCAAATCAGTGATAATGCCTCTTCAAATGACAATAAAATCGGGTGTGAAGGGGACAAAGTGGCAAAGGGTCAAGTTGCACCTTTGCCAAATGAAGGTGACTTGAATGGCAAAATGCAAAGTTTGCACTTTGCCAAACATGTAGCAGATCGTATTGGTTTATCGAAGGAGTCAGTGAAACTCCTCAATCGCATTTCCCAACATTTACAGCCGGAGTTGCGGTCTGTTTTGCGGGGGACAGCCTTGGCGGATAATCAAGCGCAGTTGTTAAAATTAGCAAAGATGGAGCCGGTTGCGCAACGGCGGGTGGCAATTGCTTTGCAACAGGTTGAGGGGGATTTACGGCGGGCTGTTGA
>NZ_JBHIMZ010000004.1:0-153707 GCF_042194555.1 Bartonella sp. CR127HXZ
AGGTAGCAGAAATTTTGAGAAGAGAATCGGATGCTTGTCGCAAAAGCATCATAATAAAGCCTTCTACTCCGTTGCAACGTGAAACTGTTGTTGCGTTTATGAGACTTTTAGATGGCTCACATCAAGAAACGTTAGCAGACTTCAAAGAAACATTAGAAACATTGTACGAAGCATGCTTTATAAAGAAATGTTAGAAAATCCTATACCATCACTTCTATTTACGCATCCCTCACAGTAAAAAACATATGAAATATCAACAACTTAATATGAATATAAAGCTATATGGTGGGCGATGAGAGACTCGAACTCCCGACATCCTCGGTGTAAACGAGGCGCTCTACCAGCTGAGCTAATCGCCCAATGCAATGATTAGCAATTGAATGGGAACTCTTTAAGGAAAAATTTTTCTAAACGCAAGAATAAAGATAGTATTTGATAATTTTTTTTAAAAATGCATAATCCTTCTTGACATAAACGCATGAACCCCTTACACGACCGCTTGTACCAAATTAAATTGGTTCGAAAAAAATGCGCGGGTGTAGCTCAGTTGGTTAGAGTGCTGGCCTGTCACGCCGGAGGTCGCGGGTTCGAGCCCCGTCACTCGCGCCATTTCGTGATTCCTTGTGAAATTTCCTTTTTAAAATATCCATATAGTATTGAGTGTGGTGGTGGAGTATTTGATTGGGGGATGATATGTTTTTTCTTTCTTTTTATATGGTTTATAATAATAGGGCTTGCGTCTTTCTTTGCTCTGCGTTACCTATGCCGACAAGAAAAGTATCGCTCTATATGCCTTTGAAGCAGTATGAATAGAATTAATAGAGCGATTATTAAATTTGTCTGTTTGGTCTCGCAATATTGAATCATTGTGTTAAACTCAGGCATTTCGTTACGATGGAAGAGGGTTATGGCTTATTTATTGAGCTCTTATTTACCGGTCTTGATTTTCATTATTGTGTCAGCTGTTATTGCTGGAGTTTTGTTGATTACACCTTACATTGTAGCATATCGTTCCCCTGATCCTGAAAAGTTATCGGCTTATGAATGTGGGTTTAATTCATTTAGTGATGCACGCATGAAGTTTGATATTCGTTTCTATTTGGTATCAATTTTATTTATTATTTTTGATCTTGAAGTTGCTTTTCTTTTTCCTTGGGCTGTTTCATTCGAATCAATAGGTATGTTTGGCTTTTGGTCTATGATTGTGTTTTTAGCAATTTTGACTATTGGGTTTATATATGAATGGAAAAAAGGAGCCCTTGAATGGAATTAGGATCTAATAATTCAACGATTGCTGCTCCAAAACCAAAAGGAATCATTGATCCCAATACTGGTGAGCTGATAGGGTCTGACGATAAGTTTTTTCGTGATCTTAATGCTGAATTATCAGATAAGGGATTTTTAGTTACCTCGGCAGATGCTTTGGTTACTTGGGCACGTACCGGTTCTTTAATGTGGATGAGTTTTGGTTTGGCATGTTGTGCTATCGAAATGATGCAATGCTCAATGCCTCATTATGATAATGAGCGTTTTGGATATGCGCCACGAGCTTCACCCCGTCAGTCAGATGTGATGGTGGTTGCAGGTACTCTAACAAATAAGATGGCTCCTGCTTTAAGAAAAGTGTACGATCAGATGCCAGAGCCACGTTATGTGATTTCTATGGGATCATGTGCAAACGGTGGGGGATATTATCATTATTCCTATTCAGTAGTGCGTGGATGTGATCGTATCGTGCCTGTCGATATATATGTTCCAGGGTGCCCACCTACAGCAGAGGCATTATTATACGGCATATTGTTGCTACAGAAAAAAATCCGTCGTACCGGATCCATAGAGCGATAGAGAGTTTTCTTGTCATGATGGATAAAACTTTGGTTGAACTTGCTGCTTATTTGGAAAACAAGTTAAAAAATAAGCTTGAAGAGACTGTTATTGCTTTTGGTGAATTGACCATTGTGGCACGTCTTGACGCAATTATCGATGTCTTAATGTTTGTTCGTGATGATTCGCGCTGTCAATTTATTAATCTCACAGACATTAGTGGTGTGGATTATCCTTCTCGCGATAAGCGCTTTGATGTTTCTTACCAATTGTTATCTCCTCGTGAGAATTTACGCTTACGTGTAAAAGTTCGTACGGATGAAAATACTCCTGTTGCTTCAGCTTGTACGGTTTATCCTGGCGCAGAGTGGTATGAACGTGAAACGTATGATATGTATGGGATTTTATTTTCAGGACATCCGGATTTGAGACGGATTTTAACAGATTATGGGTTTGAAGGATATCCTTTACGCAAAGACTTTCCTGTGACAGGATTTGTTGAATGTCGTTATGATAATGAAGCAAAGAGGGTAATTTATGAGCCTGTTGTTTTGCGTCAAGAGATGCGTAATTTTGATTTTCTTTCTCCTTGGGAAGGAGGACAGTATACTTTGCCATGTGATGAAAAATAATAATATTTGTTTTGATAAGGCATTATATTAGAGTACTGTATTTCTTAAATAATTAAATATTTTTTAGTATGATAGATTTTTTTGACATTTGATATGAAGTTTTTTAAAAAGCAAGGGGTTGATTGTGGCTGAGGTCAATGTTCGAAACTTTAATATCAATTTTGGTCCGCAGCATCCTGCCGCGCATGGGGTTTTGCGCATGGTTTTGGAGTTGGACGGTGAAGTTGTTGAGCGTGTAGATCCACATATTGGGTTATTGCATCGCGGTACCGAAAAATTAATGGAAACAAAAACTTATCTTCAAGCGGGTCCTTATCTAGATCGTTTGGATTATGTTGCTCCTATGAATCAGGAACATGCTTTTGTCCTTGCTATTGAAAAGTTATTGGATATTAAAGTTCCTAAAAGAGGGCAATTAATACGTGTTTTGTTTTCTGAAATTGGGCGTATTCTTAATCATTTGCTTAATGTAACGACACAGGCAATGGATGTTGGTGCTTTAACACCACCTCTTTGGGGGTTTGAGCAACGTGAAAGATTGATGATTTTTTATGAGCGTGCCTGTGGCGCACGTCTTCATGCAAATTATTTTCGTCCTGGTGGTGTGCATCAAGATTTACCAGAATCTTTAGTTGAAGATATAGGTAATTTTATTGATCCTTTTCTTGTTGCTCTTGGTAAACTTGATGCGCTTGTAACGCCAAATCGGATTTTTAAGCAGCGTAATGTGGATATTGGCGTGGTAACTATTGATGAAGCTTGGGCACGTGGTTTTTCTGGGGTTATGATTCGTGGGGCTGGTGTTCCATGGGATTTACGTAAAAGCCAACCTTACGAATGTTATGATGAAATGGAATTTGATATTCCTGTAGGTAAGAATAGCGATTGTTATGATCGTTATCTTATTCGTATGGAAGAAATGCGTCAATCAGCAAAAATTATGCGCCAATGTGTGGAGCGTTTGCTGAGTACTGAAAAAAATGGACCGGTTTCGAGCTTGGATCGCAAGATTGTACCACCGAAACGGAGTGAAATGAAAAGTTCGATGGAAGCACTGATTCATCATTTCAAGCTTTATACGGAAGGTTTTCATACGCCTCCTGGAGAAGTATATGTTGCTGTGGAAGCTCCGAAAGGGGAGTTTGGTGTTTATCTTGTTTCTGATGGAACCAATAAGCCTTATCGTGTAAAGTTGCGTGCTCCTGGGTTTGCGCATCTCCAAGCTATGGATTTTTTAACCAGAGGTCATATGCTGGCGGATGCTACAGCTATTTTGGGTTCGATTGATATTGTTTTTGGGGAGGTTGATCGCTAATGTCCGTACGCCGTCTTGCAGATGATGTTTATCAGCCCGCTGAGTTTTCTTTTACAAAAGAAAATCAGATATGGGTAAAAAATACTATAGAGAAATATCCTGTAGGGCGTGAGCAGTCTGCTGTAATTCCATTATTAATGCGTGCTCAAGAGCAAGATGGTTGGGTGACACGTGCCGCGATTGAGCATATTGCTCAGATTCTTTCCATGGCTTATATTCGTGTTCTGGAAGTTGCAACTTTTTACACTCAGTTTCAGCTTAAGCCTGTTGGAACAAAAGCGCATATTCAAGTTTGTGGTACGACCCCTTGTATGTTACGTGGATCTGGTGAATTGATTAAAGTTTGTCAGAAAAAAATTCATCATGAACCTTTTGTTACCAATCAGGATGGAACCTTATCATGGGAAGAGGTAGAATGTCTTGGTGCTTGTGTGAATGCTCCGATGGTTATGATTTTTAAAGATACTTATGAAGATCTTACAGCTGAGCGTCTTGAAGAAATTATTGATGCATTTGAAGCTGGGAAAGGTTCTGAGATAGCGGTTGGTCCGCAAAGTAGCCGTAAGTCGTCGGAACCGATTAGTGGTTTAACTTCTCTTATTGATGATGAGAAAGAAAAAAAGATCTCTCAAGTCTTCACCAAAAAAGGATAAGGAAAGAGTGGGAACATAATTAAGTATTTTTCTTGAAAAAATATTTTATTATTCTACCCATGATGACAACATTTAATGAAAAGTAAGAAGTCTTGAAAAGATATTTAAAAATTGCATTTGAGGAAAAGCGGAAAATGCTATGGGTAATAGAAAAAAAGGTGGGGTATGCTAGCTGATAAAGATCGTATCTTCACCAATCTGTATGGTTTAAAAGACAAATCATTAAAGGCTGCGATGTTGCGTGGGCATTGGAATGGTCTGAAAGAGATGATTGACAAAGGTCGTGATTGGATCATTGATGAGGTGAAGGCATCGGGTTTACGCGGTCGTGGTGGTGCTGGTTTTCCTACCGGAATGAAGTGGTCCTTTATGCCAAAGCAGAATGATGGTCGTCCTCATTATTTGGTTGTCAATGCCGATGAATCTGAACCTGGAACTTGTAAAGACCGTGATATTTTACGTCATGACCCCCATACTTTGATTGAAGGATGTGCAATCGCTACTTTTGCTATGGGAGCCAATGTTGCTTTTATTTATATTCGTGGTGAATATATTCGTGAACGTGAAGCGCTACAAGCTGCCGTTGATGAATGCTATGATGCAGGTTTACTTGGCAAAAAAACGAAATATGGGCATGCTTGTGATATTATTATTCATCATGGAGCTGGTGCTTATATTTGTGGTGAAGAAACAGCTCTTCTTGAAAGTCTTGAGGGAAAAAAGGGACAACCTCGGCTTAAACCACCATTTCCTGCCAATATGGGGATTTATGGCTGTCCAACAACAGTAAATAATGTAGAGTCCATTGCTGTTGTTCCAACGATTTTGCGGCGGGGTGCTTCGTGGTTTTCGTCAATCGGACGAGCAAATAATGTTGGAACGAAATTGTTTATGGTTTCAGGGCATGTTAATGCACCTTGTACATTTGAAGACGCTCTTGGTGTTTCATTCCGTGAATTAATTGAAAAACATACGGGTGGTGTTCGTGGTGGGTGGAATAATCTTTTAGCAGTTATTCCAGGGGGGGCTTCTTGTCCAGTCGTCCGTGGTGAGGATATGATCGATGCGATCATGGATTTTGATGGGATGCGAGATGTCGGGTCTTCTTTTGGCACGGGGGGGATGATTGTTATGGATAAATCAACCGATATTATCAAGGCAATTTGGCGTATAGCTGCTTTTTTCAAGCACGAGAGTTGTGGTCAGTGTACTCCGTGTCGTGAGGGGACGGGTTGGATGATGCGTCTTTTAGGGCGTATGGTTGAGGGAAGAGCACAAAAACGCGAGATTGATCTTTTGTTTGAAGTGTCTAAACAGGTTGAAGGACACACTATTTGTGCGCTTGGTGATGCTGCCGCATGGCCTGTACAGGGGTTGATACGTAATTTTCGTCCGGAAATCGAGCGTAGAATTGATGAATACACGCGAAATGTAGTCCAAAGCAAAAACATTGCTTTAGAAGCAGTAGGATAGAAGATTTTTTAAAGAGCAGCCGAATGCAAATTTTAAGTGGGTTATCCGCAGGTTGGATGGGTGATGATAAATATCAAAGTTGATGGCAAAGAGATTGAAGTTCCTGATTACTACACGTTGCTTCAGGCTGCTGAGGCGGCTGGGGCAGAAATTCCACGTTTTTGTTTTCATGAATCTTTGTCAATTGCTGGAAATTGTCGTATGTGTTTGGTTGAGGTTAAGGGTGGTCCTCCAAAACCTCAGGCTTCTTGTGCTATGGGGGTTCGTGATTTACGATTAGGGCCTAACGGTGAAGCACCTGAGATTTTTACCAATACGGCGATGGTAAAAAAAGCACGTGAAGGTGTTATGGAATTTCTTCTCATTAATCATCCTTTGGATTGTCCAGTGTGTGATCAAGGGGGAGAATGCGATCTTCAAGATCAAGCAATGCTTTATGGACGAGATTGTTCTCGTTATACAGAAAATAAGCGTGCTGTAGAAGATAAATATATTGGACCTCTTGTCAAAACTGTCATGACACGGTGTATTCATTGTACACGGTGTGTTCGTTTTACAACGGAAGTTGCAGGTATTTCTGAGCTTGGTTTGATCGGTCGTGGTGAAGATGCTGAAATTACGACGTATCTTGAAAAAGCTATGACATCTGAATTACAGGGAAATGTTATTGATCTTTGTCCGGTGGGAGCTTTAACTTCAAAACCTTATGCGTTTCATGCTCGTTCGTGGGAATTGGTAAAAACGGAATCGATTGATGTGATGGATGCGCTTGGTAGTGCGATCCGTATTGATAGTCGTGGCCGTGAAGTTATGCGGATTATGCCGCGTACGAATGAAGATGTAAATGAGGAATGGATCTCTGATAAAACGCGTTTTATTTGGGATGGATTACGGACTCAGCGGCTTGATAGGCCATATGTGCGCAAAGAAGGAAAGCTTCAACCTGTCAGTTGGACAGAAGCTTTTGCAAAAATTAAAATGGTGGTTTCTAAAACCTTGCCAGAAAAAATTGGAGCGATTGCTGGAGATCTCGCGTCTGTTGAGGAAATGTACGCACTTAAAACATTGCTTCTTTCATTGGGCTCAACGCTTTTTGATTGTCGCCAAAGAGGGGGGGCTTTATCGCCTGAGTTTGGGCGTTCGAGTTATATTTTTAATCCTACAATTGCAGGTATTGAACAGGCTGATGCACTGCTTATTGTGGGATCTAATCCACGTCATGAAGCGGCTGTTTTAAATGCGCGTATTTTTAAGCGCCAACGGATGGGAAATTTTCCTATTGCATTAATTGGAGAGAAAGTCGATTTACGTTATCCTTATTCTTATCTTGGATCTGGGAGTGATACATTAACGACACTTATTCGTGGAGAGGATGTTTTTTTTAATGTCTTAAAAGAAGCGAAGAGGCCCCTTATTCTTATCGGAGAGGGGGCTGTTTCAGGAAATGAAGGTTTATCTGTTTTAAAAAGTCTTGCTAAATTAGCTGACAATATTGGTGCTCTTAGTGAAGAATGGAATGGGTTTGGGGTTCTTCATAATGCAGCATCGATTGTTGGAGGATTGGACATAGGCTTTACTTCTAAACTTGGGGTTGCAAATATTCTTAAAACCTGTGAAGTTTTATTTTTACTTGGTGCTGATGAAGTAGAATTAGCCAATACAAAAGCTTTTACAGTTTATATTGGTAGCCATGGTGATAATGGTGCACATGCTGCTGATGTTATTTTGCCTGCATCTGCTTACACTGAAAAATCAGGGCTTTATGTGAATACAGAAGGACGTGTTCAAATGACAAATCGGGCTGGTTTTGCTCCAGGTGAAGCAAAAGAAGATTGGGCTATTTTGCGTGCTTTATCGGATATTTTAGGACAAAGGCTCCCTTTTGATTCTCTTTCTCAATTAAGACAATGCTTGTTTAATGATTATCCACACCTTTGTGCTGTTGATGATATAGTACCTTCTGATATAAGTGGTCTTAAGGCGCTTGGTTCAAAAATGGTTTCTCTAGAGAGTCAAATTTTTACTTCTATGGTTAAAGACTTTTATTTAACAAATCCGATAGCACGTGCTTCTGCTGTTATGGCTGAATGTTCATCTCTTACAAAAAACCGTGCTACGCAAACTGTAAAGTAAGGCAAAGGAAAAGGAATAATGATGTATGATTTCTTTATGACTTGGCTGTTGCCATTACTCATTATAGTTGGAAAAACACTTCTTCTTTTGGTCGTTCTTTTGATCTTAGTTGCTTATCTTCTTTACGCAGATAGAAAGATTTGGGCTGCGGTACAATTGCGTCGTGGACCAAACGTTGTTGGTCCATGGGGTTTGTTACAGTCTTTTGCAGATTTAATTAAATTTGTTGTTAAGGAGCCTATTATCCCTGCAGGTGCAAATAAGGGTGTTTTTCTTTTGGCTCCTTTTGTTTCAGCGACACTTGCTTTATCAACTTGGGCTGTTATTCCTGTCAATGAGGGCTGGGAAGTTGCAAAAATTAATGTTGGTTTGCTTTATATCTTGGCTATTTCATCTCTTGAAGTTTACGGTGTCATTATGGGGGGGTGGGCGTCAAACTCTAAATATCCTTTCTTAGGGGCTCTTCGTTCCGCTGCACAGATGGTTTCTTATGAGGTTTCAATTGGGTTTGTGCTTGTAACCGTCATTTTAGTGAGTGGTTCATTGGATCTTACAACAATTGTTCATAAACAAAGTTCTGGAATTGGTACAACTCTTGGTCTTCCTTTTAACAGCTTTCTCGATTGGAACTGGTTGGTCCTTTTTCCAATGTTTATTATATTTTTTATTTCTGCGCTCGCAGAGACAAACCGTCCTCCTTTTGATTTGGTTGAAGCTGAATCTGAACTTGTAGCTGGTCATATGGTAGAATATTCTTCAACGCCTTACATGCTTTTCTTTCTTGGTGAATATGTTGCGATTGTTTTAATGTGCGCATTAACAACCATTCTATTTTTAGGCGGTTGGCTGCCACCCTTAGATGTTTGGTGGCTTAATTGGGTTCCTGGTATCATTTGGTTTGTTTTAAAAGTCTGTTTTGTATTTTTTTGGTTTGCTATGGTTAAAGCATTTGTTCCACGTTATCGCTATGATCAGCTCATGCGGCTTGGTTGGAAGGTTTTTCTTCCTCTCTCACTAGCAATGGTTGTGATAACTGCTGCTTTTTTAAAGTTTACGGATTTCGTTTAAGAGGAGATTTTACGATGTCAGGTTTTATTCATGCGGCAAAGTCACTTCTTCTATTGGAATTTGTGAGTGCTTTTTTCTTAGCCATGCGTCAATTTTTTTCACCAAAGCCCACGATTAATTATCCTTATGAAAAAGGTTTTGTATCTCAGCGTTTTCGCGGTGAGCATGCATTGCGTCGCTATCCAAATGGTGAAGAACGGTGTATTGCTTGTAAATTATGTGAAGCAATTTGCCCTGCGCAAGCGATTACAATTGAGGCTGGACCGCGACGTAATGATGGTACGCGTAGAACTGTTCGTTATGATATCGATATGGTTAAGTGTATCTACTGCGGTTTTTGTCAAGAGGCTTGTCCGGTAGAGGCTATTGTTGAAGGTCCAAATTTTGAATTTGCAACAGAAACGCGTGAAGAACTCTATTATGATAAAGAAAAGCTTTTAATGAATGGAGATCGTTGGGAGCGAGAAATTGCTCGAAATATATTGATGGATGCGCCTTATCGTTAAGTGTATCGTTAAATGAGGTGTCGGATATTTTTCCGATAAATTGTAATCTGGTATGAAGTTTATACCAATTGTTTGAATATTTGAGGAGAAGCCTATGCTAACAGATCTAGCGGCGGCATTTTTCTATTTGTTTGCTTTTATTATGCTAACAAGTGCAGTTATTGTTATTACAGCACGCAATCCAGTGCATTCTGTTTTGTTTTTAATCCTCGCATTTTTTAATGCAGCGGCTTTATTTTTGCTTGCAGGAGCAGAGTTTTTAGGGCTTATTCTGCTTGTTGTGTATGTTGGAGCTGTCGCTGTTTTATTTTTATTTGTCGTTATGATGCTTGACGTTGATTTTGCTGAATTAAAGAGTGGAACTCTTCGGTATGCTCCTATTGGAGCTCTTATTGGTGTTATTATCGCTGTAGAATTGATTGTTGTTTTTGTGAGTAGCTATTTTTCTCCAGACTTGAGAACGCATGTTACCCAACCAATGCCAGATTTAGCGCAGCGAACAAATACACAAGCATTAGGTGATATTCTCTATACGGATTATGTTTTTTATTTTCAAATTGCTGGAATGATTTTATTGGTTGCAATGATTGGGGCTATTGTTTTAACACTTCGTCATAAATTAGGAGTAAAGCGGCAATCTATTGCGGAGCAAGTTTCTAGAACGGTAGAAAGTGCCATTGAAATCAAACAAGTTGAATCAGGCAAAGGTATGTAAGGGGGGCTATGTAGATGTATATTGATATTACACATTATCTCACTGTTTCTGCTTTGATGTTTACAATTGGTATTGCTGGAATTTTTCTCAACAGAAAAAACGTAATTATTATCTTGATGTCCATTGAGCTTATATTGCTTTCAGTTAATCTCAATTTTGTTGCATTTTCAGCATTTCTTCATGATCTCGTTGGTCAGATATTCGCTTTATTTGTCTTAACCGTAGCAGCTGCTGAAGCTGCCATTGGTTTAGCAATTCTAGTCGTTTTTTTCCGTAATCGTGGTTCCATTGCGGTTGAAGATGTTAATGTAATGAAAGGCTAACCAGTGATGTATTATACGATTGTCTTTCTTCCGCTTTTGGGTTTTTTAATTGCTGCACTAGGTGGAAAAACGATAGGAGATCGTGCGAGTGAATTGATAACATGTAGCTTTATGGTTGTTGTTGCCATATTATCGTGGATAGCATTTTTCAGTATTGCACTTGGTCATATTCCAGCGATTGATGTCTTGGTATTACATTGGCTTACTATTGGTGACTTAAGCTTTAATTGGGCTTTACATGTTGATACATTAACAGCTGTTATGCTTATTGTTGTGAATAGTGTTTCGGCATTGGTACATATTTATTCAATTGGTTATATGCACCATGACCCTTCAAGGTCTCGTTTTTTTTCTTATCTTTCTTTGTTTACATTTATGATGCTTATGTTGGTCACATCCAATAATTTGATTCAGATGTTTTTTGGATGGGAAGGTGTCGGACTTGCTTCTTATTTACTCATTGGTTTTTGGTTTCAGCGCGATTCTGCTAATAAGGCCGCAATGAAAGCTTTTGTAGTTAATCGTGTTGGAGACTTTGGTTTTCTCTTAGGAATCTTTAGTATTTTTGTTTTATTCCAATCGGTTGATTTTGCTTCCATTTTTGCAAAAGCTGCAAACAATAACCTTATACAAAATATGACATTTTTAGGTTGGCAATTTGATGGGCAGACGGCAATTACCATTACATGCCTTTTATTATTTATTGGTGCGATGGGAAAATCAGCACAATTTCTTTTACATACTTGGCTGCCTGATGCAATGGAAGGACCAACCCCTGTATCAGCGCTTATTCATGCCGCTACAATGGTAACGGCTGGTGTTTTTATGGTTGCGCGTATGTCGCCAATTTTTGAACTTTCTTCAACTGCTTTGACCGTGATTATTATTGTTGGAGCAACAACAGCGTTTTTTGCAGCAACTGTGGGGTTGGTGCAGAATGATATTAAACGTGTTATTGCTTATTCTACATGCTCTCAGCTCGGTTATATGTTTGTGGCATTAGGTGTTGGAGCTTATGGCGCTGCTGTCTTTCATCTTTTTACGCATGCTTTTTTTAAAGCCTTATTGTTTCTTGGTGCAGGTTCTGTCATTCATGCTGTATCTGATGAACAAGATATGCGAAAAATGGGTGGGTTACGCAAACATATAAAAGTCACCTATTGGATGATGATGGTCGGGACCATTGCATTGACAGGTGTTGGAATTCCAGGAACACTTTTCGGGACTGCAGGTTTTTTCTCAAAAGATGCGATTATAGAGTCTGCTTTTGTATCCCATAATATTGCTTCAGGATATGCTTTTTATCTTCTTGTTTTTTCAGCTTTATTAACAAGTTTCTATTCATGGCGGCTTATCTTTATGACATTCCATGGTAAACCACGGGCAACAGTTGATGTTATGCATCATGTTCATGAATCACCTCCAGTTATGTTGATTCCACTCTTTCTTTTATCTATTGGAGCAATATTTTCTGGTGTCGTTTTCCAACCTTACTTTTTTGGTGACTTGTATAATGCTTTTTGGAAGGGAGCATTATTTACAAGCAGCCACAATCACATTCTTCATGATGCCCACCATGTCTTTAATTGGGTAAAATGGTCGCCATTTATAGCGATGGTTCTTGGGTTTATTTTAGCTTATTTATTTTATGTTTCTATTCCATCTCTTCCTAAGAAAATGGTTCGTATTATGCCAGGAGCATATAATTTTCTTTACCAAAAATGGTATTTCGATCAATTATATAACTTTTTGTTTGTTCGTCCTACCTTTAGAATTGGTTCTTTTCTTTGGAAAGTAGGAGACGGTAAGATTATTGATGGTCTAGGTCCTAATGGTATCGCAGCGCGTGTTGTTGATATTACAAATAGAATTGTTCGATTGCAAACAGGCTATCTTTACCACTATGCATTTGCAATGCTTATCGGCGTTGCATTACTCATTACATGGATGATGATCGGGGGCGTAAACTAATGTCCGATTGGCCTATTCTTTCTACGGTTACATTTTTGCCACTTGTTGGTGTGCTTCTGATTTTGTTTATCAAAGATGATAGTGAAGTAGCACGCCATAATATACGTAATGTCGCATTTTTTACGACTTTATTTGTTTTTATTATTTCTTTAATTATTTGGATAGGATTTGATTCTAGCAACCCAAATTTTCAAATGGTTGAAAAGTCCAGTTGGTTAGGAGGGGGTATTAGCTATCATATGGGGGTTGATGGTATTTCTATTCTTTTTGTTGTTCTCTCGGCTTTTCTTTTGCCTTTTTGTATTTTAGCAAGTTGGGAAAATGTTAAAGAGAGATTAAAGGCTTATATGATTGCATTTCTTCTTCTAGAAGTTGCGATTATTGGCGTTTTTTGTGCTCTTGATGCAATGCTATTCTATGTTTTTTTTGAAGGCAGCCTTATTCCAATGTTTATCATTATAGGTGTATGGGGTGGAGCACGTCGTGTTTATGCAAGTATAAAGTTTTTCTTATATACTTTACTTGGTTCAGTGCTTATGCTGGTTGCTCTTATGGCTATGTATTGGGAGGCTGGGACACTTGATATACCAACTTTACTCAATTACCAGTTTCCTGCTCATATGCAAATATGGTTATGGCTTGCATTTTTTGCTTCTTTCGCAGTTAAAATGCCAATGTGGCCAGTTCATACATGGCTCCCTGATGCTCACGTGGAAGCACCGACAGCGGGTTCCGTTATTTTAGCTGGTGTCTTACTCAAATTAGGTGGGTATGGTTTTCTTCGTTTTTCTTTGCCTATGTTTCCTATCGCTTCAGCAGATTTTGCACCTTTGATTTTTACATTATCGCTTATCGCTATTATTTATACGTCGTTGGTTGCACTTGTTCAAAATGACATCAAAAAGCTTATTGCTTATTCTTCAATAGCGCATATGGGGTATGTGACAATGGGCATTTTTTCTGCGAATGAACAAGGGATACAAGGGGCTATTTATCAGATGCTATCCCATGGAATTGTTTCAGCAGCGTTGTTTCTTTGTGTTGGGGTTATCTATGATCGCTTGCATACACGTGAAATTTCAGCGTTTGGTGGTTTAGTGAATAATATGCCTAAATATGCTGTTGTTTTCTTAATTTTCACTATGGCAAATGTTGGTTTGCCTGGAAGCTCAGGATTTTTGGGTGAATTTTTAACCTTAATAGGTGTTTTTCAAGTAAATAAATTGGTTGTTGTTTTAGCAACAACAGGTGTTATCTTATCGGCAGCCTATGCCCTTTATCTTTATCGGCGTGTGGTTTTTGGTTCCTTGGATAAAGAGAATTTAAAAGTATTAATAGATCTTTCTTTAAGAGAAAAAATCATCCTTTATCCAATGGTTATTCTTACAATATTCTTTGGTATCTATCCAACGCCTATTCTTAAAGCAACGGCGTTTTCCGTAGAAACCCTCATCAATAAACTGCACTAGATAAGGGAAGAATGCACATGCAAACTGAAATAATAGCGCAATTAGTCTTAATTCTTCCGGAGCTTTTAATCGCATTAGGAGCTGTCGTGTTGCTTATGATTGGTGTTTATTCTAATACACGTGCTTCTTTAACAGTGACAGGTTTAGCCATGGCACTTCTTGTGGCAACCATTCTTATTCTTATAGTTTTTCCGAAAAATGGTTCATTTCAAACCAATGCGCTCGTTATCGATTCCTTTAGTCGTTATATGAAAATTTTAATGCTTATTGGTGCACTCTTTTCTCTTATCATGTCTGTTGGTTTTGCTAATGCACAAAAGTTTAATATATTTGAATTTCCAGTGCTTGTTCTTTTAGCAACTCTTGGAATGATGTTTATGATTTCAGCGGGTAATATGCTGTCGCTTTATATGGGGTTAGAACTGCAATCTTTAGCTTTATATGTTTTAGCAGCGATTAATCGTAATAATGTAAAATCTTCTGAAGCCGGTATAAAATACTTTGTTTTAGGAGCATTATCTTCAGGATTGCTGCTTTATGGTATTTCTTTGCTTTATGGTTTTACCGGCCAAATTGGTTTTCACGAAATTGCTCTTGCTTTAAAAGGTAAAAATTTACAATTGGGGGTTATTTTTGGAATTGTTTTTATTTTAGCTGGTTTGGCTTTCAAAATTTCTGCTGTTCCATTTCATATGTGGACACCTGATGTTTATGAAGGCGCGCCAACACCGATTACAGCATTTTTTGCTGGTGCCCCTAAAGTTGCTGCAATGGCTTTAATCATCCGTATTATTGTGATGACCTTTATTCCCCTAGGGCATGTTGATAATGTGATGCCTGCATGGCAACAAATTTTGGTCTTCATGGCGATTGCATCAATGATACTTGGTGCATTTGCTGCAATTGGTCAAAATAACATTAAGCGATTAATGGCTTATTCGTCGATCAGTCATATGGGCTATGCACTTGTTGGTTTATCTGCTGGAGATATGCTAGGAATAAAAAGTGTTATTCTTTATATGACGATTTATCTTGGAATGACGATTGGCTCGTTTGCTTTTATTCTTGGAATGCGCTCTCAGAATGGCAATGTTGAAAATATTTATGATCTTTCAGGGTTAGCAAAGACAAATCCGTTTATGGCTATTGTTATGACAATACAGCTTTTCTCGTTAGCCAGTGTACCACCTATGGCTGGTTTTTTTGGGAAGTGGTATACATTTTCTGCTGCTGTCCATGCTGGTCTGACGCCACTTGCAGTCGTTGGGATGATAGCATCTGTCGTTGGAGCTTTTTACTATTTACGAGTCATTAAAATTATGTGGTTTGATGACGCAAAAGCGCATTTTGTTGCTTTATCGAATGAGCTTCAATTTTGTCTCGGTCTTTCTGCATTGTTTATTTTATTTTATACACTTTTTGGAGTTTGGTTTGCTGAATTAGCAGAAAAAGCAGCAGCTGCATTGTTTTAATGAATATGGTTTATATTTTATCAGATTTTGCTCAAGAACAAGGATACACTATTGAAGTGTACGATAGTGTTGACTCAACAAATCTCATTGCGCAACGAAAAGCGCAAACTGGTCATCAAGGTAATCTTTGGATTGTTGCACAAGAACAATCACAGGGAAGAGCAAGAAGAGGGAGGACTTGGTCTAGTCCCAAAGGGAACCTTTATTCTAGTCTTCTATTAATTGATGATATTGTTCATCAAACTGCAGCTCAACTTGGTTTTGTTGCTGGAATAAGTGTGGCAGAGGCAATAAAACAATTGATAAAAGATGAAAAGCAGACAGACAATATTGTGAGTTTAAAATGGCCAAACGATATTTTGCTCAGAGGAGCAAAAAGCTCTGGAGTTTTGCTTGAGATTTTAAAATTGTCATCACAACAATATGCATTGGTTATTGGTATTGGAATAAATGTGAAATATAATTATGAAAATGCACCCTATCCCACTTCAAGCTTAAAGAATATCGGTTTGCATATTGAAGCAGAACAATTATTTACGGTTTTGACGGAGTATTTTTCTAAAAATTACCTTCTTTGGAAACAACCAAAAGGATGTGAAATAATCCGAAAAAAATGGCTTTTATATTCTGCTCACCTTGGGAAACATGTCAAAGTGGTGAATGATGAAAAAGTCATTGAGGGTGTTTTTGATGGTCTTGATAGTGATTTTAACTGCATCATAAAGCAAAAAAATGGTCAGACAGCCATTATAACAGCTGGAGATGTTCATTTTGGTTCGGCTGCTTCTATTAATGCAGGTCGTTATTAAAAAATTATTTTACCATCAGATACCTTAATGATTTTGGGAGATGTTTATGGTTGCAGCCAATAAGAATGAATTTGTTTTTTTACCTCTGGGAGGTGTAGGTGAAATAGGGATGAATTTAGCTGCTTACGGATTTGGTCCCCAACATCTTCGTGAATGGCTGCTGGTTGATATGGGAATTAGTTTTGCTGGTTCTGAATTACCAGGAGTCGACCTTGTTTTTCCTGATATTCGTTTTCTAGAAAGTGAAAAACATAATATACGGGGTCTTGTTTTAACACATGCACACGAAGATCATTATGGGGCCGTTCTTGATTTATGGCCAAAGTTACAAGTTCCAATTTACTGTACGCCTTTTACTGCAGGATTATTGGAAACTAAAAAACAATTAGATTTTGAATCTCAAAAAATTTTACTCAATATTTTTCAAGCTGGTGATTGTTTTCAGGTAGGTTCCTTTGCTGTAGAGTCTATAGCTGTTAACCATTCAATACCAGAATCTGTATCTTTAGCAATTACAACCTCTTTGGGGACTGTGATTCATACTGGTGATTGGAAAATTGATCATACTCCTTCACTTGGGGCTGTGACGGATGAAAAAAGATTTCGTGCGTTAGGAAAAAAAGGTGTTTTAGCATTACTTTGTGATTCTACAAATGCGTGTCGGGATGGTATATCTCCATCAGAGCAGCAGGTTCAAGCCAGTCTTTCTGAGATTATTTCCAAAGCTGAAGGGCGCGTTGCAATAGCAACTTTTTCTTCTAATATTGGTCGGATACGTTCTATTGCTCTTGCAGCTGAAGCTGCTGGACGTAAAGTGCTTGTTATTGGGCGTTCCCTTAAGCGAAGTATTATGGTTGCACAAGAACTTGGTTATATGAATGGTTTAGCACCATTTGTAACGGAAGATGATTATGGTTACATCTCGCGAAAAGATCTTGTTTTAATTGTTACAGGGAGCCAAGGTGAGCCATGTGCTGCTTTGGCTAAACTGTCACGTGATGGAATGAGAAATATTGCACTTTCTGCTGGTGATACCGTTATTTATTCATCACGAAGTATTCCAGGAAACGAAAAAGCGATTATTGAGGTACAAAATCGTTTCATTGATTTGGGTATTGAAATTATTACGAATGAAGATGCACTTGTTCATGTTTCAGGTCATCCCCGTCGTTCAGAACTTTTACAGATGTATGATTGGGTAAAACCACAGATACTTGTTCCTGTACATGGGGAAGCAATGCATCTTAAGGCTCAGGCAACTTTAGCACGTCAAGCGGGTATTAAAATTGTTACAGATATCAGAAATGGACATATGTTACGTTTTGCACCAGAGCCTGTAGAAGTTGTTGATCAAGTTCCTGTTGGCCGCATCTATAAGGATGGTTGCCTAATTGGAGATGAAAATGAACTAGGGATTCGTGAACGTCGCAAACTAAGTTATGCTGGTCATGTTACTATTTCTCTCCATATAAATAGTAAGCATGAATTATTAGGGGATATAGGTCTAACAACATTCGGGTTACCTGAAAGCAATGGAAAGGGAGAAAGTTTAAAAGATATTCTTTTAGATATTGTAGAAAATACAGTTTATAATATCCCACGCATGAAACAGAAAAATAATGAACTTATTCGAGAGGCAACACGACGTGCTGTGAGAGCGGCTGTTCATGAAATTTGGCAAAAAAAACCTATCTGTACAGTTTTTTTACATCGGTCAAAATAAGGAACTTTCATATTACGTTATTTAAAAAGAGAAGAGCATTTTTATTTTATTGCTAAATAAGAAAAATAGAGAATAAAGCCCAATAAATTTTTAAATAATAAGATCGTTATATTTGAAAGTATTCAGAATGCGGATATAGATGAATAGAGGGTGTGATAAATTGTTTCGATATGATAGGTGTGATTAGGAGTTAATTATTTCAATGCGTCTTTCTCAATATTTCCTTCCACTTTTAAAAGAGAATCCTAAAGAAGCAGAAATTGTTTCTCATCGCTTCATGTTACGCGCTGGAATGATTCGACAACAAACATCAGGGATTTATTCTTGGCTTCCTTTGGGAAAAAAAGTGCTTGATAAAGTTTGTAGAATTATTCGTGAGGAGCAAGAACGTGCGGGTGCAATAGAAATATTGATGCCTACAATTCAATCTTCTGATCTTTGGCGTGAAAGCGGTCGTTATGATGATTATGGTTTGGAAATGCTTCGCATTAAAGATCGTCAAAAGCGTGATTTACTTTATGGTCCAACCAATGAAGAGATGGTAACAGATATTTTTCGCTCATATGTTCGTTCTTATAAAGATCTTCCACTTAATTTGTATCATATTCAATGGAAATTTCGTGATGAAATTCGCCCACGTTTTGGTGTGATGCGGGCACGGGAATTTTTAATGAAAGATGCTTATTCTTTTGATCTTGATTATGAAGGCTCTAAAACATCTTATAATCGTATGTTTGTTGCTTATTTACGCACTTTTTCTCGTCTTGGCTTAAAAGCAATCCCTATGCGTGCAGATACAGGTCCAATAGGGGGGAAACTCAGTCATGAATTTATCATTTTGGCTGAAACGGGAGAGAGCGCTATCTTCTGTGATAAACAATTTCTTGAACTTACTGTTCCTGATAGTTCAATCAATTTTAGTGATAAAGCTGTTTTAGATGATATTGTTAAACAATGGACATCTTTTTATGCAGCGACGGAAGAAATGCATAATGAAGAGGAGTGGGCTAAAGTTTCTGATCATAGTCGTCTTTCAGCGCGTGGTATTGAAGTCGGGCATATTTTCCACTTTGGTACGAAATATTCTGCTCCAATGGGAGCAAAAGTTATGGGACAAGATGGAAAAGAGCATGTAGTCTCTATGGGATCTTATGGTATTGGACCTTCGCGTCTTGTTGCGGCCGCTATAGAGGCTTCTCATGATGAAAATGGTATTATTTGGCCAAAGTCGATGGCACCGTTTGATTTTGGGATTATCAATATGAAATCCGATGATGAAAAATGCACGAAGGCATGTGAGTTTCTCTATCAGGGATTAAAGGAGGCTGGTTTTGATCCATTATTAGATGATAGAAATGAACGTCCTGGATCAAAATTTGCAACAATGGATTTGATTGGTTTGCCAACGCAAATCATTGTTGGTCCTAACAGCATTGCACAAAATGAAGTTGAAATTAAAGATCGAAAAACAGGTGTAAAAAAATCTCTAAAGGTTGAAGATGTACTCAGCCAACTTTCTATGAATTAATAGGAAATGTTATGAAGAGGCTGAAAGACAAATGGTTTTCATCTTATGAGTGGATGATCGCTTTTCGTTACATGATTCCCAATAAAAAACATGTCGTTGCATCTGTTATTTCAATTATTTCTCTTATTGGGATTATGTTGGGCGTATTTGCTCTGGTTGTTGTTATGGCGGTGATGAATGGCTTTCGTACAGAGCTTCTCAATCGTATTCTTGGTATGAATGGGCATCTTATTGTTCAAACAGTTGATTCTGGTTTTTCTGATTATAAGACTCTTATTTCTTCTTTAGAATCTACAAATGGTGTAAAGTTTGCTTTGCCTGTTATTGAAGGTCAAGCGCTTGTTCAAGGTGAAGTTCAAGGTGGCTCTGGCGCATTAGTTCGTGGTATGCGCAAACAAGATCTAGAAAAGCTTAAAACAGTCTCTCAAAACATTAAATTAGGATCAATTTCTCGGTTTGATAAAGAAGAAGGTGTTGCAATTGGAAGTGGCTTAGCAGAAAAATTGGGGCTGACAGTTGGAAGAGATATTCGTATTATTACTCCAGATGGTGATGAGACTCCTTTTGGCGTTACACCACGTGTGAAAGCTTATAAAGTCGTTGCTATTTTTGAAGTTGGTATGTCTGAATATGATTCAATATTTATCTTTATGCCTCTCCATGAAGCACAAATGTTTTTTAATTTGGGAGATAAGGTTCAGTCTTTAGAATTATTTCTAAATGATCCTGATGCTGTTGATCAAATAAAACCTGTTGTAGAAAAAACAGTTGATCAACAGGTCTATTTAATTGATTGGCGTACACGCAATCAGGCTTTTTTTTCAGCCTTACAGATTGAACGAAATGTTATGTTTTTCATTCTTTCTCTGATCGTTCTTGTTGCTGCTTTAAATATTATTTCAGGGCTGATTATGCTTGTAAAAGATAAAAGTCATGATATTGCGATTTTACGCACGATGGGGGCTCAACAGAGTGCGATTTTGCGTATATTTATCATTACAGGAATGATGATTGGTTTTATTGGAACTATATTGGGTTTAGTTTTAGGTGTTATCGCGACCGCGAATATTAATCATATCCAAGACTTTATATCTTGGTTATTTAATGTCGACGTTTTTAATCCTCAACTTTATTTTTTAACAAAATTGCCTGCACAAATTGACTGGAAACAGACAATCTTGGTTGCTATGATGGCTTTATTTTTGTCGTTTCTTGCTGCTCTCATTCCGGCATGGCGTGCTGCTAAGCTAGATCCCGTACAAGCTTTGAGGTATGAATAATGACAGCTATTTTAGAGCTTGTAGAGATTGAAAGACACTTTTTCGAGAGTCATAAGCCGCTTATTGTTTTAGATAAAGCGAATTTTATTCTTAATCGTGGAGAGCTTGTCGCACTTGTTGCACCATCTGGTGCTGGAAAATCAACACTTCTTCATATTGCTGGATTATTAGAAAAACCAACAGCTGGTGATGTGATGTTACGGGGTGTTTCTTGTGCAAAGCGCTCTGATAGTGAGCGAACAGCTATAAGACGAAATGATATTGGTTTTGTTTATCAATTTCATCATTTACTTCCAGAGTTTACGGCGTTAGAAAATGTCATGGTACCGCAAATGATAGCAGGATTAAAAAAATCCATAGCAGAAGATCGTGCGCGCAAATTATTGACGTATCTGCGTATTTCTCATCGTGCTAACCATCGTCCCTCAGAGTTATCGGGAGGAGAACAACAACGTGTTGCTATTGCACGTGCAGTAGCAAATGGCCCTTCGGTTCTTTTGGCTGATGAACCTACAGGAAATCTTGATCCAGTAACTTCAGCTTATGTCTTTCAAGCTTTGTCTATCCTTGTTCGTCAGTCGGGTCTTTCTGCTCTTATTGCAACACATAATTACGCTTTGGCTAAGCAAATGCATCGTCGAATTACACTTAAAGAACAAAAGATTATAGAACTTCCTTAAAAGCAAGGTACAAATTTTATACGACTAATTGAATAGTTTATATTACTTTATTCAAGGAGATTTTTTATGACAGTTTTTGTCGTTGACAAAAATCAATTAGATGTGCGTCGTCGTCGATTGATTTTTCGTGCATGGCATCGCGGTATTCGTGAAATGGATCTCATTTTTGGACATTATGTCGATGCTCATATTGCTGAAATGAATGATAAAACGCTCTCTGAACTTGAATATATTATGTCTTTTGATGATCGTGATTTACTCACATGGATTACTGGAGAAGTTTTGCCACCCTCTGAAGTTGATAGTCCACTTTTTCGTGATATTGCCAATTATCGTATTTGCTTAAGTTATTAATCCTGATGCCTATATTTAAAAAAATTGTTATTCCCAAAAATAATTCTGTTCGTATGATTTTTGATGGAGTTCCTGATGGATTTGAAGCCTTTGCGCTTGCTAAATTAAGTTCAGAAATTGCACAAGGTAAACCACTCATCTATGTTGTCCGCGACGGAACAAAAATTGTTCATTTACAACAAGTTTTAAATTTTATTGAGCCCAATTTACCCATACTTCAATTTCCTGCATGGGATTGTTTGCCTTATGATCGTGTGTCACCAGGAATTGCTGTTATGGCACGTCGACTATCAGCATTGGCACACATAGCAAATTTACGTAAAGATCCACATCCTGCAATTATATTAACAACAGCAAATGCGATTATGCAAAAGTTACCTCCTCGTGAAATGATAGAAGCTCAGCTTATTCACGCACGTGTTGGCCAGCGCAATAACATGGGAAATCTTATTCAGTTTTTAGAAACCAATGGTTTTGAACGCGTTACGGTTGTCCGTGATGTTGGTGAGTTTGCTGTAAGAGGAGGAATACTTGATATCTTTTCTCCCATGGATGTTGAACCTTTACGTCTTGATTTTTTTGGAGATACCCTAGAAAGTATCCGCATATTTGATCCAGAAAGTCAAAGGACAACAGGTCAAAAAACTGAACTTTTATTACAGGCAATGAGTGAGGTTGTTCTTACACCAGAACGCATAAGCCGTTTTAAGAGCAATTATACCCGTACATTTGGTGTATCACAAAAAAATAACATGCTTTATGAAGCAATTGCTCAAGGTCGGCGTTTTGCCGGTATGGAACATTGGCTTCCATTTTTTTATGAAAACCTTGATAGTTTTTTTGACCATTGTGGTAACTTACCGATAGTTTTTGAGCATCTCATAGAAGAAGCCTTCATTGAGCGCTATCGTCTTATTGAGGACTATTATAACGCGCGCAAAGAGCGCGAAAATGATGAAAAAAATTCTACTTCTTATCACCCAATAGATCCTAGTCTTTTCTATTTAACGCCAGAGCGTGTTTTGGAGGGTGTGCAACAATCTTCACAGCGTATTGATTTTTCGCCTTTTAATATTCCACAAAGTTTGGAAAAAACTGTTATTCACACCAATGTTAAACAGGGATATGATTTTGTAAAAGAGCGTAATGCGCAGGAAAAAAATGTTTTTTCAAGTGTTGTTGATCATATCGCATCTTTACGCACTGCTGGTAAAAAAGTGCTTTTAGCGTGTTGGAGTGAAGGATCTCTCAATCGTTTGCTACAAGTTCTCGATGAGCATGGATTGAAAAAAATAGATGTTGCAAAATCCTTGCAAACTGTCAAAGCAACACCACGAGATCGCATATTAGCAGCTGTTATCATGATAGAACATGGTTTTGAGGCTGAAGATTTGGCTGTTATAGCAGAGCAAGATATCCTTGGCGATCGTTTTATAAGATCGCCAAAGCGGCGTAAAAATAATACAAATTTTATTTCTGAAATTTCTGCTTTAAATTCTGGTGATATTATTGTGCATATCGACCACGGTATTGGCCAATTTGTTGGTCTTAAAACCATCAAAACCACTGGAATTTTACGAGATTGTCTTGAAATTAGATATGCTGGAGGTGATTTACTCTTTTTACCTGTTGAAAATATTGAGCTTCTCTCACGTTATGGCTCAGAAGGAACAGAGGTAACTTTAGATAAATTAGGGGGTGTTGCTTGGCAAGCACGTAAAGCTCGGCTTAAAAAACATTTATTGGAAATGGCAGGGCAATTAATTCGTATAGCTGCAGAGCGTGTGACTCGTGCTGCGCCTGCTTTACTTCCACCAGTTGGACCATTTGATGAGTTTGTTGCTTGCTTTCCCTATGAAGAAACGGAAGATCAAATGAATGCAATTGATGCTGTTTTAGACGATTTAGCCTCAGGAAAGCCTATGGATCGCTTGATATGCGGTGATGTTGGTTTTGGAAAAACCGAAGTAGCCATTCGAAGTGCTTTTGTCGCAGCATTAAATGGATATCAGGTTGCTGTTGTTGTACCGACAACTTTGCTTTCACGTCAACATTACAAGACATTTATTTCGCGTTTTCAAGGATTACCGGTTAAAATTGGACATGCTTCAAGGCTTGTAAAAGCGAAAGAACTTGCACAAGTAAAAAAAGGTGTTTCAGATGGTACAATAGATATTGTCATTGGAACCCATGCATTATTAAGTGGTGCAGTTAATTTTTTACGGTTAGGCCTTCTCATCATTGATGAGGAGCAGCATTTTGGTGTCAAACACAAAGAGCGTTTAAAAGAGCTTAAAAGTGATATTCATGTTCTCACACTTTCAGCAACTCCCATACCACGCACTTTAGGGTTAGCATTATCGGGTGTACGTGAACTTTCATTGATAACAACGCCCCCCATTGATAGAATGGCGGTTCGTACTTTTATTTCACCTTTTGATGCACTTGTTATACGAGAGACCCTGCTTCGAGAATATTATCGTGGCGGACAAAGTTTCTATGTTTGTCCTCGTATTTCTGATCTGGCTTTTGTAGAAGAATATCTCAAAACACATGTGCCAGAACTGAAATTCGTTGTGGCTCATGGACAAATGCCGGCTGGACAACTTGATGATATTATGAATGCATTTTATGATGGGCAATATGATGTTTTGCTATCGACAACCATTATTGAATCTGGTCTTGATATTCCAACAGCCAATACCCTAATTGTGCATCGCGCTGAGATGTTTGGTCTTTCTGCACTCTATCAGTTACGAGGGAGGGTAGGGCGCTCAAAACAACGTGCTTATGCACTCTTTACATTTCCTGCTGGTAAAGTTTTAACAGCTGCTGCTGATCGCCGTCTTAAAGTTTTACAATCTCTTGACACCTTGGGGGCCGGTTTTCAATTGGCAAGCCATGACATGGATATCCGCGGTTCAGGCAATTTTTTAGGTGAAGAGCAATCGGGACATATTAAAGAAGTTGGATTTGAACTCTATCAAAAAATGCTTGAAGAAGCTGTTGCTGAATTAAAAGATGGAGAGCTAAATGAAGATAAGCAATGGTCTCCTCAAATTTCACTTGGTACAACAGTGATGATACCAGAAAGTTTCGTGCCTGACTTGCCATTACGTATGGGGCTTTATCGTCGTTTAACAGAACTTGATGATTTAGAACAAATTGATGAATTTGCAGCGGAGTTAATTGATCGCTTTGGTCCTTTACCGCTTGAAGTTCAACACCTTCTTAAAGTCTTTTATATCAAAACATTGTGTCGAAAAGCGCATGTAGAAAAATTGGATACTGGACCAAAGGGGATTGTTATACAGTTTCGCAATAATTATTTTGCAAATAGTGTTGCTCTTGTTCAGTGGGTTGGAAAACAAGGTTCGATGGCAAAAATTCGACCAGATCAAAGTATCGCTCTTATTCGTGATTGGTCCACAGCGGATGAAAGGCTTGTTGGAGCAGCGAATATTATGACACAGCTTGTCGAAATGGCAGAACAACATTCTGGTTAAAAACTTCTTTGTTGTTTCAGAATTGTTACTCATTTTTATAAAATTATTATAAAAAACAAATAGTTATTGATTTTTTATAAGAATAAAATTTAAGTTTATAATAAAAGAACTTCTTACATATTCATTTTGCGTTCTTCATCATAAGACATATTGATACAATGAAGAAAATAGCTTAGACGGTGTAACCGTAATAAATAGAACGTGCATATAAGTACATTCTCTAAAAAGCAAAAATTTAAGCCAAGATAACATGCTTTCTTCATTACAAAAGTTGCTAACGATAGTTTTTTACTCCCTGTAATATATGGCATAAAAACGCTCACGCTGATTTATCTTCTAAGGAACAATACCAACATAAAAAAACAAAAGAAAGAATACTAAAGATAGCATACAATTTATTGAAGATAAGTATTTATATTTAGATATTTTGGGAAAAAATTTTTCTAAAGCAGAATACTATAAGCGTTTGCAGGAACGAAATAAGTTTTTAAAAGAACTGAAAAATCTGAAGAATGAATATTATAATCTTGGTTCGAAATTACAGGATCTATTTGAAAAAAATAAAAATTTATCTCTAGGGTAGATATAGCGAGAGAGTACGAAGTAGGAGAATACGAAGAAAAGCTGAATTATTTAATAAATAGAAAATTATCCTCATATTTATTATTAGTTGCAAAGTTTTAGCGGATATATTGCAGAGTGATATAGGTGCTATTTTACGCAAAGATTTTGATTGGAAAGATAAAGATTTTTATTGAGTAAAAGACGCAATTAATTCGATAAGCCCCAGTTTCTAGCAATATAAAAGAATTGCTAACAGAAGGCTCTTAATAGCTATGAAAAACAAACATTTGATGATGTAAAAGATAAATTATTATTATAAATAAAATATTTTCAACAGTTATAAATTTTCTCTCTAAGAAAATATGTTGTTTAATTAAGAAAAAAGCACTTCTTTAGTAGCGTATTTTTAAACTAAAATTTTTGGTTAAAAGCTGTAGAATATAAAACTTTTATTACAAAAATGTATCGCCCTTGTTTTGTAAACAAGGGCAGAAAATTGTCCATTAGCAAAAAGTTCTCTTACAATTATGCAGAAATTTTAGACAATCAGTGGTTTTAATTTATGAAATGTTTCAATAATACCGTAAATGATTTTATTTTTGTGTATCACACGAATCACATAAAGAAAAAAGTAAAATTTATCTGATATTTTGAAGCTTCATGCATTACAACAGCTGTTGCTAAGGCTCTACGAGCTTAACATGAAGAGTAATAAATGTAAAAAGTTTAATTAGTAAGATTTTTAGAGTAGTACAGGAGTTTATTTTAATTAATATTGCAATATTGATTCGTTTGTGTAATCTTAGCTTAAATGCACAGAGGTGTTTTATGGATAGATTGCATCAAACACCAATATGATAAAGAGGGGAATTATATGGGTGTATAAAAATTAGAATAGCTTGTCGTATTTTTTTCTCTAAATTTGACTTTTTTTTTTATATTGAAGTAAAAATAGTAAAATTAAGTGTTATTTCATTATAATTTAATAAATTTAAGTTGGAATTATATTTAATATTTTTTTGAAGTTACTTAAAAGCGCGTTGAAAGGATTAACTTAATCATGTCGCATAAAAATGTTTATTCTGCTGTTTCAGTATTAGTTGGAGCCGCTGCCCTTTTTCTTATAGCTGGTATTTCTGCAAATGCGCAAACTTTATCACAAGGTTGGTACAAAGTTTGCAGTAAGCAGCATGATGTTGATATTTGTAATACAATGAATACTGTATTATCGAATACGGGACAACCTTTAACGGCTTTTAATCTTGTTGAAATAAAAGGGAAGCAAAATGAAAAACGTATAGGTATTCAAGTACCTACAGGTCGTTTTTTGCCAGAAGGTGTTCACATTAAAATTGGTGACGACTTCTCTAAAAAAATTCCTTATATTATTTGTAATGGACCAAGTTGTATTGCCAATGATGTCTTAGATGATAAGCTTATAGCTGCTATGAAAAGTGGTACAAAAATGGTTGTAACCACAGTTAATTTCCGTGGTTCAGCTAATCCTATTGAATTTTCTCTTAATGGGTTTACAGCAGCCTATACCGGTTCTGGTATGGAGGAAAAAGATTTCCAACAAGAACAAATAAAGATGCAGCAAGCTATTCAATCAAAGCAAAAAGAAATTGAAGATCGTATGCGGGCTGAGCAAGAAAAAGCAAAACAAAAGTGATAAACCCACACCATAGAATTGGTTGAAACGTCTTCTATAATTATTTATTTAAACCGTCACAGAAAACTGTGGCGGTTTTTTTAATCTTTAATTTTTCGAAAGAATTCTGCGTTTCCACCAACCAATACGTTCAGTTTTGGAAGAATCATTAGGCGTTGATGAAACAACAACGGGTTGATTAATTGTTTCTTCAATTTGGGAAGGAGAGGTTTCGACAACTTCCTCCATCTCGATTATAGTTTCTTTCTCTAATATTTTTTGTATTTGCGTTGCCTCTTTAGAAGATGATTTTTTACGTGTTCCACGTGTTGACTTTTTACTATTTTCAAGAGTTTTATCTTCTACTTTATGAATAGATTTGTCTGCCTTTTTTGTTTTAGCTTTACGTACTGAACTAGTTTTAGGTTTTTCTTCAAGAGATTTTTGTTCTACGACATTTTGATCATTATCTAAAGAAAGTTGATTTTCTACTACTTTTGAAGAACGTGTTTTACGTTTTTTAGGTTTAATACTTGTATCATTTTTTTCAGATTCACCCTGTTGTTGTATATCTAGAGCTTGTGTATTATTTTTTGTTTCTTCAAGTTCAAAAGATTTAGCAGGTGAAACACGATGTTTGCGGTGTGCTGCTTTAATTTCTGCTAAAGCCTGCTTAGCAAAATCTCCCACTGGTTCTGCGTAAGGAATGCGAATCTGATGAAAACTATTATCTTGATTGCGTCGACCACCACGACGTCCTCGACGACGTCCTCGACGATAAGAATCATCACTCAAGGTATCTTCTTTTTTATGAACGTTGGAGAGAGAATGATCAGTAATTTCATCGTGACGATTTTTGCGCCGACGCTTTTGGTTTGTTTCAATGGGAGAAGGATTTTCAATAGATTCACTTTCTGTGAAAACAGAATCTTCAATTTCTTGCTTATTAACATCTTCCAATGAAGATCGAGAAATGCTCTCTGCTATTGAGCCTTTAGAAATAACAAGATGTTGCGTTCCAATACTATCATCTGCTTCAATACTAATATTAAGCTTAAAGCGAGTTTCTAAATTAACAAGAATGTTGCGTTTATGATTTAATACATAAAGCGCTGTTGCTACGGGTGTGCGCACGATAATATTATATTGCGAATTATGAAGAAGATATTCTTCAATTGAGCGCATGACATGTAACGCAATTGATGATTCAGAACGTATATTTCCTGTTCCTGCGCAATGCGGGCAGGGCTGTGTTGTACTTTCTAAAACCGATATGCGAATACGTTGACGACTCATTTCTAAAAGGCCGAAGTGTGAAATATGACCTACTTGAATACGAGCACGATCATTTTTTAAACAATCTTTTAATTTTTTTTCGACCAGCTTTACATTGCGTTCTTCAAGCATATCAATAAAATCAATCACAATTAAACCAGCAAGGTCACGCAAGCGTAATTGACGCGCTACTTCTTCAGCAGCTTCAAGGTTAGTTTGTAAAGCTGTCTTTTCGACAGAGAATTCTTTCGTAGAGCGGCCAGAATTTACGTCAATAGCAACAAGTGCTTCTGTTTGATTAATAACAAGATAACCACCAGATTTTAAAGAAACCTGTGGTTGCAACATTTTATCAAGTTGAATTTCAATATTATTTCTTGCAAAAATGGGTGTAGGATCACGGTAAGGTTGCACAACTTTTGCATGACTTGGCATAAGCATACGCATAAAGTCTTTCGCTTCACGATATCCTTGGTCTCCAGAGACAAGAATTTCACTAATGTTCTTATTGTAAAGATCTCGTATAGAACGCTTGATGAGATTACTTTCTTCATGGACAAGGCATGGCGCCGTTGACTCGAGTGTCAAAGTGCGAATAGTATCCCATAACCGCATAAGATATTCATAATCACGTTTAATTTCAGCTTTTGTTCTATTGGCACCAGCGGTTCGTAAGATAACACCCATACCTTTTGGAACGGCTAATTCTTTTACGATTTCTTTAAGACGCTTACGGTCTTGTACGTTCGTAATTTTTCGTGAAATACCACCACCACGTGCTGTATTGGGCATTAGAACAGAATAACGACCTGCTAAAGACAGATATGTTGTAAGGGCAGCACCTTTATTACCACGCTCTTCTTTAATGACTTGTACCAACAAAATTTGACGTCGTTTAATGACTTCTTGAATTTTATACTGGCGCCCTTGTTTTCTTTGATAAATTGGGAGCTCTTCACGGATGTCCTCAGCACCAACCATTTCGATCTCATCATAAGAGATATCGGCATTTAATGCTTCTTCTGTATTATCAATTATTGTTGATTCAGATGTGATATCATTTTCAATATCGGCTGCTATGACATTGTTTTTTCCATTTTTTTTTGTTCTTCTGGAGCGTTTTTTATTTTTAGTTGCTTCTTCCGTAAAGGCATCTATAGAATTTTCTCCTACAGCTGCTTTTTCCTCTTCTTCAAGAAGAGCAAGGCGATCAGCAATAGGAATTTGATAATAATCAGGATGAATTTCAGAAAATGTTAAAAAACCATGTCGGTTTCCACCATATTCAACAAAAGCTGCTTGGAGAGACGGTTCTACACGCGTAATACGTGCGAGATAAATATTCCCCTTGAGCTGTTTTCTATGTTCTGATTCAAAATCAAGTTCTTCAATTTTGTTGCCGTGAACAACAACAACACGTGTTTCCTCCGGATGGGAGGCATCTATAAGCATTTTGTTTGACATAAGCTAATATCCTGAAGGCGACATGCACAATTTTACTCAAACGAACGCTATAACTATTCGTAAATATAAAAGGCTGTCTGCCATAAAAGGGAGGTACCAGAAAAACAGGACGGAACACCACGTGCAAAGGCATGACTGCATTTACACCATTTCTCATCATTATCTCCATCTGTTTTTTATGACTCATATTTCTTAAAAGTCTCCGGTAAAATAATCTTTAAAACAGTTCGGATATCCGAACCAACGAATCTTAAGTAATGCAATCCTAATGTTATAACATAGAAATTTTTCATCCATAAAAAAGTCTCAATGCATAATAGGCAAAAAACCTCTAAAGACAACTTAATATGAGTTACAGATAATTTAGATGACTATTATCAGCTAGGAAGCATAAATATTCTTTTATGTTGATATCATGCGTTTGGCAAGTAACAATGTAAATCATGTATAATGATAATGTCTTTAATGACCTTAATTTCGTTTTTGGGTGTTTATTTAGCTTTTATTGAAAAATAGAGAATAAATTGGTGTATCGTTTTTATATAACCAAGATAAATTATTACAAATGTAATGTAGAGTATTTTGCTTATGATAAGAGTTTTCTTTACCAAAAAGCTGAAAACAGCTTATGGGAATGTTATTGTGCTTGTCACATACTTTTTATTATTATTTTTGCTATTCCAAACCAGTGTTCAAGCCGCAGATCCTCTGAGACTTATTAATTTTCGAACCATTGGTGATAGTGTTCATACGCGTATTATTGCGGTTTTCAATTCAAAACCAAATGTTCGTTTACAGATTTTGGACAGGCCAGCACGGTTGGTTATCAATTTACCTACAATTGACTTTTCGATGCAAAATACGCCTTTAAAGAAACAGAATACATTATCCGTTATGCTTTCAGATGTGCGTTATGCTTTTTCTGACATACAGACTTCACGCATTATTTTGACAAGTAAAACGGCCTTTGTAATTGAAAAAAGTGTCGTAAAAAAATTAAATAATGATTTATGGCAGTTGCTGATTGATATTCGTAAAACTACACTAGAAAAATTTGATGAAATATTAAAAAAACAGCAAAAGACCAATTTTGATACAAAAACGCAGTTAATGCCAGCATATAATTTTCGTGTTGTTCTTGATCCTGGTCATGGTGGTATTGATGGCGGTGCACGGGGTGTTACTGGAGTTTTAGAAAAAGATGTGACTTTAGACTTTGCGCGTGCATTGCGAGACGAATTACAAAAGGATTCTCATATTACTGTTGCTTTAACGCGAGATTCCAATATTTTTTTAAGACTAAGTGAAAGAGTTAAAAAAGCGCAAGAGCTCGATGCTGATCTTTTTATATCTATTCATGCAGATACGATTGATCTACATTCTCTTCGCGGTGCTACAGTGTATACCATATCAGACAAAGCCTCTGATGCCATTGCAAAATCTTTAGCTGAAAATGAAAATAAAGTTGATTTGCTGGATGGTTTGCCTGCAGATGAAACACTCGAAGTTACAGATATTTTGATGGATCTTACACGACGTGAAACACATACATTTTCGGTTAATTTTGCAAATAGTGTTATTTCAAGTTTATCAAAGAATCATATTAACTTGATTAATAACCCACATCGGTATGCTAATTTTCAAGTTTTAAGAGCTTCAGATATACCCTCCGTCTTGATAGAGATAGGTTATTTATCCAATAAAGAGGACGAAAAGTTATTAAATGATCCTCATTGGAGAAAACAAATGGCAGCCTCTATTGCTCATTCTATTCGTCAATTTGCTCATTATAGGCAGAAAATGATACAGCCTCTTTAAATTTGTGAGAAAATAGAGTATCAATATGGGGTTCTAGTGTACCTTAGTATAAATAAAAGATAGAAAATAATTTCTCTTGATCTCAATCTTGTGGTGATATCCGCTTGGTGTGTTTGAAGTAACGTATTTTTTCTTTGATTAATTCTTAAGAAAGCGATAGCCGTTTTTATGATGATTTTTTTGAGATATCTTCTTCGTTTTTTTGTTGCTATTGGACTTTGTGGAGCAATAACATGGGGTGTTATGACCAGTGGTCAAGCAAATGCACTCCCTGATTATGAAGTTCTTTCACTTTATGAGCCGCCGGTAATGACCCGCGTCCATGCTTCTGATGGCCGTCTTATGGCAGAGTTTGCAACAAAACATCGCCTCTATTTACCAATTCAATCAATACCAAAGCTTGTTATAAATGCTTTTATTTCGGCTGAAGACAAAAACTTTTATCATCATTTTGGTTTAGATCCCGAAGGACTTTCTCGAGCTTTGATCAATAATATTCGTAATATTGGTTCTGGAAGACGTCCAGAGGGTGCATCAACTATAACGCAACAAGTCGCTAAAAACTTTCTTTTAAGTTCAGAAACAACGTTAGAGCGTAAATTTAAGGAAGCTATTTTAGCAATGCGTATTGAGAAAACTTATTCAAAGGATCATATTCTCGAACTTTATCTCAATGAAATTTATTTGGGTCGTGGTACTTATGGTATAGCCGCTGCTTCTTTGACCTATTTCAATAAATCCGTCAATGATCTGACGCTAGAACAATGTGCTTATTTGGCTGCTCTTCCAAAAGGGCCAGCAAATTATGATCCATTTAAGAATACACAACGTGCTATTGATCGGCGCAATTGGGTTATAGATCGGATGATTGCAAATGGATATGTAACGCGTGAACAAGGTGAAAAAGCGAAAGCTAAACCTTTAGGAGCGACAATACGTGGGAGTGATAGCTATGTTTTTGCGGCTGATTATTTTACTGAAGAAGTGCGACGTCGTTTAATACATCGCTATGGGGCTAAGACACTTTATGAAGGTGGGCTTTCCATTCGTACAACGCTTGATCCGCATTTACAACTTATTGCGCGACGTGCTTTGCACGCTGGATTAATTAGATTTGATCATTCGCAAGGATGGCGTGGAGCTTATGCGCATATCGATAAAAAAGGTGATTGGGGGATAGAACTTGCAAATATCACGGGGCTAAGTGATGTTCCTGAATGGCGTTTAGCTGTTGTTCTTTCTGCTAATCCCAATAAAGTAGAGATTGGTTTACAGCCACAGCGCGAAGCTTCAGGTATATTATCAAAAAAACGGGAAATTGCTGTTTTATCTGAATCTGATTCAAAATGGGCACTCCATGTTGTAAAAGAAAATGGTTATCGAAAAACTGTTCAGAATTTATCTCATGTTCTGCAAGTTGGGGATGTCATTTTTGTTGAAAAACTATCCAATACAAACAACACTTATCGTTTACAACAAATTCCAAAGGTTGAAGGTGCAATTGTTGCTATGGAACCTCATACAGGGCGCGTTCTTGCTATGGTGGGAGGATTTTCTTTTGCTGCATCTGAATTCAATCGTGCAACCCAAGCTTATCGCCAACCGGGGTCTGCTTTTAAGCCTTTTGTTTATGCAGCAGCTCTTGATAACGGGTATACACCAGCATCCGTTGTTTTAGATGGCCCCATTGAAGTTCGTCAATATAATGGGGAAGTTTGGCAACCAAAAAATTATGGTGGTACATTTGCAGGACCTTCAACGTTGCGTTATGGTATTGAGCGTTCTCGTAATCTTATGACAATACGGCTTGCCAATGATATGGGAATGCCTCTTGTCGCTGAATATGCAGAACGCTTTGGCATAGTGGATAAATTGCAGCCTTATCTTCCCATGGCTTTAGGGGCTGGTGAAACAACAGTATTACGAATGGTTACAGCTTATTCAGTTATTGCCAATGGGGGACGCTCTATTAAGCCTTCTCTGATAGACAGAATTCAAGATCGTTATGGAAAGACAATTTATCGTCATGATGATCGTATTTGTGAAAATTGTAATACGCCTTCATGGAATAATCAACGTGAACCCACATTGATTGATGAGCGAGATCAAGTTCTTGACCCTATGACTGCTTATCAGATTACATCCATGATGGAAGGGGTTGTTCAGCGTGGTACTGCAGCACGTTTACGTTATCTTAATCGACATATTGCCGCTAAGACAGGGACAACCAATGACTCTAAAGATGTCTGGTTTATGGGATTTACTCCTGACATTGTCGTTGGTATTTTTATCGGCTACGATCAACCTGCTCCATTAGGATATAATGGAACCGGAAGTTCATTAGCTGCACCTATTTTTGGTGAGTTTATGGCAAATGCTCTTAAAGGAAAGCCAGATGTTCCCTTTAAGATGCCAAAGGGTATGATTTTAATGCCAATTAATCGGAAAACAGGAATGCTTGCGGAAAGAGGAGATCAAGATGTCATTATAGAAGCATTTAAACCAGGGACTGGTCCTGCTGATATATATCAAGTTATTGGGAGTACAAATTCTTTTCAAGAAGGTGTTCCTGCAGTAACCACTTCTCCACAAGTCAATAAAGCCCTTGAAAGTGGGACAGGTGGGCTGTATTAATCAACAAAATCTCCTTTTGCCATGAGTCTATAGTTTTTATTTTTTTTACAGTGTCGGTCCTGTAAATAGAATGATAAGTCCATGCTATTTCCTCATAGCAGCTATCAAATTTGTATAAAATTCTAGTGACATAACCAGAAAGAGTGTTAAAAAATACGGTGTTAAATTATGCGAGCAGAAATAGAAACATTAGTTGATGAAATCCAGAAAGCAATTCAATTGCTAAGGGGGCATCTTTGACTGGGATCAATCACTAAAACGTCTCGAATATCTTAATCAAAAAGCGGAAGATCCGTCATTATGGGATGATGCACAACAAGCACAGGATATGATGCGTGAGCGTCAACGTCTTGATGATTCAATCAATGGTCTTTTATCATTTACAAAAACACTTGAAGAATGCATTGAGCTTATCGCGATGGGCGAAGAAGAAAGTGATGTTGAAATTATTGCTGATGCAGAAAATTCAATACGTAATCTTAAAAATGAGATAGATAAAAGGCAAATTGATGTACTTCTTTCAGGAGAGGCAGATCCGAATGATACCTATTTAGAAGTTCATGCTGGAGCAGGGGGAACAGAAAGCCAAGATTGGGCTTCTATGCTCTTACGTATGTATATGCGCTGGGCTGAACAGCATGAAATGAAGGTTGAAATTTTAGAAATTCATGATGGAGAAGAAGCAGGAATAAAGTCAGCGACTATTCTTGTAAAAGGGCATAATGCTTATGGAATGTTAAAAACAGAATCAGGCGTTCATCGCTTGGTGCGGATTTCTCCATTTGATTCGAATGCAAAGCGCCATACCTCTTTTGCAAGCATTTGGGTTTATCCAGTTATTGATGACAATATTGAAGTTGATGTTTCAGAGGCAGATGTGCGTATTGATACATATCGTGCATCGGGAGCAGGAGGACAACATGTTAACACGACAGATTCCGCTGTTCGCATCACACATATAAAAACGGGTATTGTTGTTCAATGTCAAACAGAGCGTTCTCAACATAAAAATCGCGCTACTGCTTGGTCGATGTTGCGTGCACGGCTTTATGAAGAAGAGCTTAAAAAAAGAGAAGAAGAAACCAATGCTGCTGAATCTTCTAAAACAGAAATCGGATGGGGACATCAAATTAGATCTTATGTTCTTCAACCCTATCAGCTTGTCAAAGATTTGCGTACAGGGATTGAAAATACGGATCCACAATCCGTACTGAATGGTAATTTAGATGCATTTATAGAGGCAGCACTCGCACGGCGCATTTATGGACAAGACAAAGAAATTGAGGATATTCGTTAATTATATATCCTTCCTTCAAGCCATGTAGATTTTTTTCTTAAGTTGTTTGTTTTATTGATGTTGTGATATTACGATAGTTCTTGATACTTTAAAGGTTCAAAGAGGGATTTTCTTGTTCCTTTCTTCAATTTTTTCTCACACGCCAATCCTGCTTATGATATTGCAAGTGATAGAAAGCTGAAATAAGAAAAATTTGCGATATTCGGAGGACTAATATAAATATAAAACAATTCATTATCCTTATAAATCAATATATTGTAAAAATTGAATCCATTGAAAAACTAAAATCAATTCGGAGGATGACTTTTGCTTTTTAAGATAAATCAAACACTCAATTTATAAGTTAGCGTTATGATGTAAAAGTGTTGCAGTAGCTAAAACATTTTCAGCATGCCCAGATACGCTTACTTTGCGCCATTCTTCTGCTATTATTCCATTTGCATCAATTAAAAAAGTGCTCCGTTCAACACCCATATATTTGCGTCCATACATGCTTTTCTCAACCCAAACACCATAAGCTTCGAGGGTTGTTTTTTCTTCATCAGAAACCAAGATGACATCAAGTTCATATTTTACTTTAAATTTATCATGTTTTTTTACATTATCTGGAGAGATTCCAATAACAGCAACACCAATTTCATCAAATTTCATCTTTAATTTTGTGAAATCAAGTGCTTCGCTTGTGCAACCGCTGGTGTCATCTTTTGGATAAAAATATAAAACAACAGGTTTTCCTTTAAAGTCAGAAAGACATACTGTCTCTCCTCCATCGCGAGGCAAATTAAAATCAGGAGCAAGAGCACCTTTCATTGATCTTGTCATTGTTTTCATCTTTCTTGTGTAATAAGTATAAGATATCAGAATACACAGAAGAAAAGAACTATTCAACTCTCTAGAATATTATTGTTTTTAAGAGACCTTTATTTTCCTAACAAAACTCGCTCTATCACAACGATTGGATTGAAAGAACAAGATCGGCGTGAACAACATAAACAAAACAACAAAAGATTATACTGGTTTTATCACAATATGTTTTTTCTTACCGAAAGAAAGCTTAATGATTCCTTCCGCACTGACATCCCCTTCAATAATAAGATGTGTTTCATCCTCAATAATTTGATCATTTACACGTACACCTCCACCTTGAACGTGTCGGCGTGCCTCACTATTAGATTTAGCGAGTCCTGCTTGTACTAAAAGAGTGAGCAATCCAACACCTTTTTTTAATTCTGAGGCATTAATTTCAACAGTTGGAAGATTTTCTCCCAGAGTTTTTTCTTCAAACGTTTTGCGAGCAGTCTCTGCTGCTGCATTGGCAAGAGCACGTCCATGCAACATTGCTGTAACTTCTGTTGCAAGAATTTTTTTTGCTTCGTTAATTTCTGTCCCTTGTAGTACAGAAAGTTTAAGAATCTCATCCATTGGCAATAGGGTATAGAGCTTTAGAAATCGTGTTACATCAGCATCTTCTATATTGCGCCAATATTGCCAAAATTGATAAGGTGAAAGCATATCCGCATTCAGCCATACAGCCCCATTCAATGATTTACCCATTTTGGCACCGGAAGAGGTTGTCAACAATGGTGATGTTAACGCATATAATTGTGGTGTTCCTAAACGATGCCCTAATTCGATTCCGTTAATAATGTTGCCCCATTGATCAGAGCCCCCCATTTGCATACGCAACCCATAACGTTTATAAAGTTCAACAAAGTCATAAGCTTGCAGAATCATATAATTAAACTCTAAGAATGACAAAGAGTGCTCACGCTCAAGTCTGAGTCTGACAGAATCAAATGACAACATACGGTTGACAGAAAAATGTTTTCCCACATCACGCAAAAATTCTAAGTAGTTTAAATTGCATAACCATTCAGCATTATTCACAATACAAGCATCAGTTTCTCGGTCACCGAATGTCAAATAGTTAGCAAATACCTTTTTAATACCATCGATATTTGCAGCAATATCATCTTGTGTCAGAAGACGTCGCGCTTCATCTTTGAAGGAAGGATCACCGATTAATCCGGTTCCTCCACCCATTAAAGCAATGGGACGATGACCCGTTTTTTGTAACCAATAAAGCATCATAATCTGAAGAAGACTTCCAGCATGTAAACTCGATGCTGTTGGATCAAATCCAATATAAGCGCTTACAGTTTCTTTTGAAAAAAGATCATCTAAGCCTTTTTCATCTGAAATTTGGTGGATAAAACCACGTTCGCTCATAATGTGTAAAAAATCAGATTTAAAGGCAAACACAGATTCAATTTCCTAATTTTAAGAGTGCATTCATTTCATATAATAGGTGATTATATGATGGAGCGTTATCTATCATAACTGATGCACACATCACAAGAGAAAGAGACATATTGATAATATAAAGATAATAATACAGGTATTATTTCCTTTTTACGCTAAAAAAGAGATTTCTAGGTGATAGAAAAAATGCATTCTGTTATTCTCATTTCTATCCTAGAATAAAATTTAGAAAAGTTTTAAGTACAGACTAAAAAAATTACTTTAGTTATGATCAAAGACGATTTTTTCTGATTTTTTATAAATCCATCGTGTTTTCCTAAGTTAGTGAAAGTATTTCAGGAGGAGGAGCGAGAAGTTCATTGGTGATATGGTTATCCAAATAGTGGGCACATCGTTCAATAAGTTCTTCATGACATCCACTGAAAAAGTGATTAGCCTCTTCCAATATTTCTTGTGTGATGATGATTCCTTTTTGTGTTTTCAATTTATCGACAAGTATTTGAACATCTTTTGGGGGGGAAACTTTATCGATACCGCCATGAATGATAAGTCCAGAAGATGGACAAGGTGCAAGAAATGAAAAGTCATAAACATTAGGCTGAGGGGCAACTGAGATAAATCCCTCAATTTCCGGTCGGCGCATTAAAAGCTGCATACCAATCCATGCTCCAAATGAATATCCTGCTACCCAACAATTTTTAGAGTCTGGATGTTGTGTTTGCACCCAATCGAGAGCAGCAGCAGCATCTGAAAGTTCTCCTATTCCATAATCAAATTCACCCTGACTACGACCAATACCACGAAAGTTAAAACGTAAAGTTGTAAAGCCACGTTGTTGGAACATATAAAAGAGGTCATAGACAATTTTATGATTCATAGTTCCACCAAATTGGGGATGAGGATGCAAAATGATCGCAATGGGTGCATTTTTTTGTTGTGAAGGTTGATAACGCCCTTCGAGCCGACCCGCGGGACCGTTAAAAATAATTTCTGGCATAAAATGCTCCTTAAATGCAATAAAAGGCTTTCATTGACCTTGGTCGACTTTTACCATAGAATCTCTTAAATAATTATTAGATATTCTTTTTTTAGTGCACTTTTCAAGAAAATTGCGCTATTTTTTTAATCAATTCATAAGATTAATGATTGCGATGTAAAATGGTTATAAGACGCCGATATTTTGATCATAACGCAACAACACCGCTCAAAAAAATGGCACGGATGGCGTTAGTGGAATCTTTAGAGATATTTGGTAATCCATCATCGGTTCATAAGGAAGGGCGTGCGGCTAAAACCTTGTTGCAAAAGGCACGTCGACAAATCGCTGAAAATCTTAAAACAGATCCAGATCACGTGGTATTTACCTCTGGTGCGAGTGAAGCAGCGATGACTTTGTTAACACCCTTTTACAATATGGGGAATGCAAAAGTTCAATTTTCTCATCTTTACCTTGGAGCGACTGAACATCCCTCTGTTGCAGAGGGAGGGCGTTTTTCTAAAGAATTGATAAGCGTCATTGCTGTTGATCAAGACGGGCTCATTCAACAAGATAAATTAACATCACTCTTAACGGTTCACGATAAAACAAAAGGTTTACCTCTTGTTGCTATTCAAGCTGCAAATAGTGAAACGGGTGTTATTCAACCGTTAACAGAAATCGCCGCTATTGTTCGGGATTTAGGAGGTACTCTTATTGTTGATTTGACACAATATGTCGATAAAAATTTCGTGGATATTAATCAGCTAGGAGGAGATTTTTTTATACTGTCTGCACATAAAATTGGTGGTCCTAAAGGAATAGGTGCTTTTGTTTCATGTGGTAATCTTCTTATGCCACAACCTCTTATTATTGGGGGAGGACAAGAAAAAGGTCTCCGTGGAGGAACAGAAGCATTGCCCCTTATTGCTGCTTTTGGGGCAGCAATGGCTGATTGTTTCACACAGGAAGAAATAAAACAGTTAATATATTTACGCAATAAATTAGAAGATGGACTACAAAAAATAAGTAAAAATGTTGAAATTTTTGGCAAAAGAGTTCAACGTTTGCCAAATACAACTTACTTTACCGTGAAAAATATAAAAGCTGAAACGATGCAAATTGCTTTTGATTTAGAAGGGTTTTCTATATCATCCGGCTCGGCTTGTTCTTCGGGAAAAGTAAAACAAAGCAAAGTGTTGGAGGCAATGGGGTATCATGTTCCAAATGGTGCCATTCGCATTTCGCTAGGGCGGGACACAACTTCTGAGGATATTGATGATTTTCTATCGTTTTTTTCTCAAATTATAAGCAAGAAAAAAGGGTAAGATTTATCATCAGAAAGTTATAAAATTAGAATTATTTTAAAAATAAGATAAGTTTGATTGAAATTTTTGCACTTTACCTATAGCCTAGGAAATAACTTGCTACTTTAATCTTGTAAAAAAACAAGACTTTTAGTTACCGGTTTTTGACGCCAATAGTTACCGGTTTTTGACGCCAAAAAATGGAGAAAATTGATGCCGGCAGTACAAGAAACAATACGCCAAGTACGTGAAATAGATGTTGACCAATATAAATATGGTTTTGAAACCAATATTGAAACAGATAAAGCTCCAAAAGGCTTAAATGAAGATATTATCAAATTTATTTCTGCTAAAAAACATGAGCCTGAATGGATGCTAACATGGCGCTTAAAAGCTTACCGACGTTGGCTGACAATGCAAGAGCCTCATTGGGCGCGTCTTGAATATCCTAAAATTGATTTTCAGGAGCTTTATTATTATGCTGCTCCAAAAAATCATACAGGACCAAAATCTTTGGATGAAGTGGATCCTGAGTTATTAGCAACGTACGAAAAACTTGGCATTCCCCTTAAAGAACAAGAGATTTTGGCAGGAGTAAGAAAACAGTCTGATCCCTCTACTTTCGATGACAGTATGTCTGTATCGGGGCAGGTGGCTGTTGATGCAGTCTTTGATTCTGTTTCTGTTGTAACAACATTCAAAAAAGAGCTGGCACGTGCTGGTGTGATTTTTTGTTCTATTTCAGAGGCGATTATTGAACATTCTGAGCTTATTAAGGAATATTTAGGAACAGTTGTACCTATAAGTGATAATTATTATGCGGCCTTAAATGCAGCTGTCTTCACAGATGGTTCATTTGTTTATATTCCCAAAGGGGTTCGTTGTCCTATGGAGCTTTCAACTTATTTTAGGATTAATGAACGCAACACTGGCCAATTTGAACGAACATTGATTATCGCCGCTGAAGATTCCTATGTTTCTTATCTTGAAGGGTGTACAGCACCCCAACGTGATGAAAACCAACTTCATGCGGCTGTCGTTGAACTTATTGCCCTTAAAAATGCAGAGATTAAATATTCTACAGTACAAAACTGGTATCCTGGCGATAAAGATGGAAAGGGCGGTATTTATAATTTTGTGACGAAGCGTGGAGATTGTCGAGGTGATAGCTCTAAAATCTCATGGACACAAGTTGAGACTGGTTCTGCGATTACTTGGAAATATCCATCCTGCTTACTCCGTGGTGATAATGCGCGTGGAGAATTTTATTCTATTGCTGTTGCAAACGGTCATCAACAAATTGATTCCGGTACAAAAATGATTCATTTGGGAAAAAATACATCCAGTCGTATTATTTCCAAGGGCATTTCTGCAGGTTTTTCAAATAACACTTATCGAGGACAAGTTACAGCATATCGAAAAGCACAAAATGCGCGTAATTTTACGCAATGTGATAGTTTGTTAATCGGAAATGATTGTGGTGCGCATACAGTTCCTTATATTGAAGCAAAAAATGCAACAGCTCAGTTTGAACATGAAGCCACAACATCAAAAATTTCTGATGACCAACTTTTTTATGTTATGCAGAGAGGAATTCCCGAAGAAGAAGCTATCGCATTAATTGTAAATGGTTTTGTAAAAGAGGTCATTCAAAAACTTCCCATGGAATTTGCTGTCGAAGCACAAAAGCTTATTGGTATCAGCCTTGAAGGTAGTGTTGGATAATTTATTGTAATTAGATAAATAGAAGACTTGATGTAAAAGGGCTGTAACAGTAGCAAATAATGCTAAAAATGACCTCTATGGTAATTACAAAAGTAGATGGATGCTAAGGCAAAATAATACGCATTGGTATCTGAAAAACAGCCAAAACAGGATTAAATTATGTTAGAGATAAAAAAATTGCACGCCCGTATTGCTGGGACCGATACAGAAGTTATTCGTGGTTTAAACTTGACAGTTCAAGATGGAGAAGTTGCCGCTATCATGGGACAAAATGGAGCCGGAAAATCAACTTTGTCTTATTTGCTTGCTGGTCGTGATGATTATGAAATAACAGAAGGAGATATTCTCTATAATGGAAAATCGCTTTTAGAAATGGATCCAGCAGAACGTGCTACATATGGTGTTTTTCTTGCATTTCAATATCCAATGGAAATACCAGGGGTAGCAACGATGGAATTTTTAAAAGTTGCGATGAATTCTCAACGCAAAGCGCGTGGTGACAAAGAGCTTAAAATTCCTGAATTTATAAAATGTGTTAAAGAAGTTTCAGCCAAACTTGAAATAGATATGGATATGCTAAAGCGTCCATTAAATGTAGGTTTTTCAGGTGGAGAAAAAAAACGCGCTGAAATTTTACAAATGGCACTTCTTGAACCTAGACTTTGCATTTTAGATGAAACGGATTCTGGTTTAGATATTGATGCATTAAAAATTGTTGCAGATGGTGTTAATAAACTTCGGGATTCAAAACGTTCATTTTTGGTGATTACCCATTATCAACGGCTGCTTAATTATATTATTCCTGACACGGTACATGTTCTTTATAAAGGACAAATTATCAAAAGCGGAGATAAATCCTTAGCGCTTTATTTAGAGCAAAATGGGTATGCTGATCTTATCAGGGAAGCGGTTTGAGGTTATTGAATATGAATACACAGCAAAACTTGTTAGCAGTTGAAGAAAATATACTCAGTAATTTCAATCAGTATGTAAACGACTTACCTGGTGATAAAGCTGTACAGGAAATCCGCAAGAAAACTATTGAGCAGTTTCAAACAACACGGCTTCCTTCCCGTAAAATCGAAAGCTGGCATTATACCAATCTGCGTACCTTACTGAAGTCTATTAGCAATTTTTCAAAAGTTCAAAACAATCAATTGGTTGATTCTTTGCTTTCAGAAAGTGCTGTTTTCTCCATAAACAATGGAAAAACATCGATAGAGTCAAAGGTAGATAATATTACAGTAAAACGCCTTTCAGACGCATTAGAAGATAATTCTGTACAGATAAATCAAAACATTTCTGATGAGGATTTTATTGGACAGTTAAATACAGCTTTTGTTACAGATGGTTGGCTTTTTCACATCCCTGAAAATACAAAGTTAAATATACCCATTGAATTACAAAATATACAAATGGGGGGACAGTCTCATATTTTTTCGGATATAAAAATTGATAAAAATAGTCAAGTTATGTTTATTGAACATCAGATTGGCAATGATAAAGATACCTTTATCAGTTCAATATTTTCATTAAATGTTGCTGCTGATAGCGATGTTACGTGGATTCTCATTCGCAATCGTGATTTTAATTCTACACAATTTGGTCGATTTTGTGCTGTTCTTGATCAAAGAGCGAAGTTATCACTTTATGTCATTAATATAGGGAGCCAATTAAATCGCCAAGAAGTCGATATTGAATTACAGGGAGAAGAATCTGATTTTCAATTACGCGTTATAAATTTATTATCAGGACAAACACATAGTGATCTTACAATGACTGTTCGTCACGTGGAAGAAAAATCAACATCAACCGAAATTATACGCAATGTGGTCACAGATAAGGCTGTTGGTGTTTTCCAAGGAATAATACGTGTGTCTCAAAAAGCGCAAAAAACAGATGCACGCATGGCTTGTAATAGCCTTATTCTTTCAGATGATGCAGAATTTAATGCAAAGCCTGAACTGGAGATTTTTGCTGATGATGTTGCATGCGGTCATGGTGCAACAGTTGCTAATATTAATCATGATTATCTTTTTTATCTTATGGCGCGTGGTATCCCATTTAAAACGGCTCGTGCACTTTTGATTAAAGGATTTATCTCTGAGCTCATTGATGAGATCAAGCAAGATAATATTCAAATTGCTTTGGAGAATATCATTAGTAAATGGCTTGAAAAAAATGTTTAAGGTAGAAAAAATGGAAAATAACGTAAAAACATTTACTTATAATGTCGAAGAAATTCGGCGTGATTTTCCTCTTTTGCACCATCAAGTTTATGGAAAGCGATTAGCATATCTTGATAGTAGTGCTTCTGCCCAAAAACCAATGTCAGTACTCAATGCAATGAATAATTATTATCACTATAGTTATGCTAATGTGCATAGGGGAATGTATTTTTTAGCCAACATAGCAACACAATCATATGAAAATTCTCGTGAAACCGTTCGTGTTTTTCTAAATGCTCAAAAAGCTGAAGAAATTGTTTTTACGAAAAATGCAACAGAAGCTATTAATACCGTTGCTTATGGTTGGGCTATGCCCAAACTCAAAGAAGGTGATGAGATTGTTCTAACGATCATGGAACATCATTCAAATATTATTCCTTGGCATTTTCTCCGTGAACAAAAAGGTGTTAGACTTATTTTTGTTCCTGTCGATGAAAATGGTGTTCTGCACATTGAAGATTTCCAAAAGGCTTTAAGCAAAAAAACGCGGCTTGTTGCTATAACGCATATGTCCAATATATTAGGAACTGTGCCTCCTGTCAAAGAGATTATTAAGCTAGCACATCAAAATTCTATTCCTGTTCTTGTTGATGGTTCTCAAGGAGCAGTACATTTAACCGTTGATGTGCAAGATCTCGATTGTGATTGGTATGTCTTTACAGGTCATAAGCTTTATGGTCCCACTGGTATTGGTGTTTTGTATGGTAAGGAAGATAGATTAGAAGAAATGCGTCCTTTTCAAGGAGGAGGGGAAATGATCGAGGAGGTAACAACCGATAAGGTTTTTTATAATGCTCCTCCTTACCGTTTTGAAGCAGGCACTCCTCCTATTGTTGAAGCTATTGGATTAACTGCGGCTATTGATTATATACAAGAGAAAGGTCGTAGCACGATTCATGCCCATGAGAGGTCCCTTTTAGCTTATGCGCAGGAAAAACTTAAAACTGTTGAGTCATTGCGTATTTATGGTCATTCTCCCAATAAAGGAGCTATTATATCATTTACAATTGAAGGGATTCACGCCCATGATATCGCTATGTTTATTGATAGAAAAGGAGTTGCAATACGCGCGGGAACCCATTGTGCACAGCCTTTATTACAGCGCTTTGGTCTAACATCTATTTGTCGGGCATCGTTAGCCATGTATAACACTCAAGAAGATGTAGATCAATTAGTAGAAGCATTGAAAGAAACAAGGACATTTTTTTAATGGCTGAATCAATTGAAGAGCGTCATTCTACAGAATCTGTTGAAACTGTAAGCGAAAATAAAAAGTCTTATGTATCAGCGATTCCAGCAGATGAAATTGATCGTATGACAAATGATATTATTGCTGCTCTCAAAACAGTTTATGACCCAGAGATTCCTGCTGATATTTATGAGCTAGGACTGATTTATCGTATTGATATTGAAGATGATCGTTCAGTAAAAATTGAAATGACTCTTACAGCACCGGGATGTCCTGTTGCTGGTGAAATGCCGGGGTGGGTAGAAAATGCAGTCAGTGCAGTTGAAGGGGTTTCGTATGTTGAAGTCACTATGACTTTTGATCCACCATGGACACCTGATTGTATGTCAGAAGAAGCTCAAATTGCTGTCGGATGGTACTAAAAATATTGTTAAGAGACTCTAATTTAGCCATTCATGAATAAGCTGTTTACTTTTCACAAGCGTTTAAATTTAAGGACAATCGCATGAGTTATAATAAACAAAAATTAGAACTTAACTGGATTGGAAAAGAAAAACGCCCAAAACTAGAGCCTCGTATCTTATTAGAAGATCTTGAAAAATCTTATCACGCTTCGCATCAAATATCATCCCAAGATATTTTTGATAATAAACTTATTTTTGGTGACAATTTGCTCGCACTCAAAGCGCTTGAACAAGAATATATGGGGAAGGTAAAATGCATCTATATCGATCCACCTTATAATACAGGCAATGCCTTTGAACATTATGAAGATGGTTTAGAGCATTCCCTATGGCTAAGCCTTATGAGAGACAGGCTAGAATTGTTACATCATTTACTGGCAGATGATGGAAGTATCTGGATATCAATTGATGATGACGAGCAAGCTTACCTTAAAGTGTTAATGGATGAAATTTTTGGTCGAAAAAATTTTATAAACAATATCATTTGGCAAAAAAAATATGCTCCACAAAATGATGCAAAGTGGCTTTCAGACAACCATGATTTTGTAATGGTTTATGCTAAAGATAAAACTGTTTGGCGCCCTCAATTGCTTCCTCGTTCAAGCGATATGGATGCGCGCTATAAAAACCCTGATAATGATCCTCGCGGTCCTTGGAAATCAGATAATCTTTCAGTTAAGACTATGAATTTAAAAGATGTTTATGAAATTGTTACGCCTTCTGGGCGCAGTGTGATGCCTCCTGCTGGAACGAGTTGGCGCGTTAGTAAACAAAAATTTGCTAAGCTATTAGAAGATAATCGTGTTTGGTTTGGTCCAACAGGAAGTAATGTTCCTTCTATGAAGCGTTTTTTATCAGAGGTAAAAAATGGTATGGTTTCAATGACCATTTGGCCTTATCAGGAAGTTGGCCATAATCAAGATGCAAAAAAAGAAGCCAAAGTCTTCAATTCTGATAGTGTCTTTACAACTCCTAAACCTGAGCGTTTAATGGAACGCATTATTCAACTTGCCACTAATCCCGGTGATCTTGTACTGGATTCTTTTGCTGGTTCTGGCACAACCGGTGCTGTTGCCCATAAAATGGGAAGAAAGTGGATTATGATTGAACTTGGTGAGCATTGTCACACCCACATTATCCCTCGTTTAAAACAAGTCATTGATGGAACTGATCAAGGGGGAATTTCCAAAAGTGTCAATTGGCAAGGTGGCGGTGGATTTCGCTATTATCGCCTTGCACCTTCTCTGTTACAAAAAGATCCATGGGGACAATGGATTATTAGTCGCGAATATAATGCTGCGATGCTTTCAGAAGCAATGTGCAAACATATGGGATTTACCTACGCACCTGATGAAAATCATTATTGGATGCAAGGGTATTCAACCGAAACAGATTATATTTATGTCACAACAAGCGCTATGACCCATGAACAACTCCGTATAATGAGTGAAGAGGTAGGCTCTCATCGCACGTTGCTGATTTGTGGTACAGCCTTTGATACAAAATCAGCATCCTTTGAAAATCTGACACTCACTAAAATCCCCCGTGCAGTATTAGAAAAATGCGAATGGGGAAGGGACGATTACAGTTTAAATGTAGCCAATCTTGAACCAGTGATTGTGGTAAAAGAAAACAACAAAAATAAAGATATTGTGCAAGCAGAATTAGATTTATTTGAATAGTATATAAAAGCGGAGTTTTTCATGAACACTATTGAAAAAAGGATTTCTGCTCGCTTATCGTTACGTGATCCTCAACGTGAATCTTTAAATATTTTGGTAAAAATCTTAGAAAATATAGAGCTTTCTAAAAATGCTGATTTGGTTGCAGAGTTAGAAGTGATAAAAAATCTTTATCCTTCTGTACAAGATTTTGAACGAAACTTTCCCTCTTTTTGTTTTGCCTTAGCAACGGGGGTTGGGAAAACGCGACTTATGGGTGCTTTTATCAGCTATCTTTATTTAACAGGTCGCAGTCGCCATTTTTTTGTTTTAGCGCCAAATTTGACTATTTATGAAAAGTTAAAACAGGATTTTAGTCCCCAAAGTCCGAAGTATGTTTTCAGTGGAATGAGTGAATTTATTGCCAATAGACCCGTTATTATTACAGGTGAAGATTATGAAAGTGGTAAAGGTATTCGCGCTGATGAACACTATTTTCAAGGACAAAAGCGTTTGTTTGAGAATAGAGATACGGCTTTTATCAATATTTTTAATATTTCTAAAATTAATACAACAGATAATAAAAAAGGCGCACTAAAATCTAGTATGCCGAGGATTAAACGCTTACAAGAGACAATTGGCGAAAGTTATTTTGATTATCTCGCAAATCTTCCTGATTTAGTTTTGTTAATGGATGAAGCACATCGTTATCGTGCTTCTGCTGGTGCAGCGGCAATTAATGAGTTAAAACCTGTTTTAGGAATAGAGCTTACAGCGACACCAAAAACAATAGGTGCAAAACCCGTAGATTTTAAAAATGTTGTCTATAGTTATTCACTTGCAGAGGCTATGAGGGATGGTTTTGTAAAAGAACCTGCTGTTGCTACACGTAAAGATTTTCAAGCTCAAAATCATACATCTGAGCAATTAGAACATATCAAATTACAAGATGCAATTCATGCCCATGAAAATGTGAAAGCAGATTTAATTGTCTATGCAAAAGATTATAACAAAAAGTTCGTTAAGCCTTTTATTTTAGTTGTTGCTCAAGATACAAATCATGCACAAAAACTACGGAATTTATTGGAATCAGATGAATTTTTTGCAGGGGCTTATAAGGGAAAAGTTTTAGAGATTCATACAAAACAGTCAAATATAGAAGAAGATCAAAATATTCAAAAGATTATTGCTATTGAGGATCCTCATGAGCCAACGGAAATTGTTATTCACGTTAATAAATTAAAGGAGGGGTGGGATGTTACTAATCTCTATACTATTGTACCGTTGCGTGCATCGGCTTCAGAAATTTTAACAGAGCAAACAATTGGGCGTGGATTGCGTTTGCCTTATGGGTATAGAACAGGCATGGAAGCTATTGATCGTTTAACAATTATTGCGCATGATCGTTTTCAAGATATTATTGATCGTGCAAACGATCCAAACTCAATTATAAAAAAGCATATTGAGATTGGAACAGGAGGGGATATCCCCTCTGAAAAGACAGATATAGTGACAGTTCCATGTCAAGTAGAAGCTTTATTGATGCAAACGATGGTAACACGTAATTCCGATATAAATGGAGCATCTGATTTACAAGGTATCATATTACGTAATACAGATTCCCCTACATTAACGCCTGAAGAGCAAGAAATTGCAGCGATCGCGTGGGATCTTATCAAAGAGAATGATAAATTGCCAAGTTCTCAAATGCTTTATTCTGCACCGATACAAGAAAAAATTGCTAATAAAGTTATGAATATTAAGCCTTCATCACAAAAGTCTCTTGTATCAAAAGTGGTTACAATTTTGACAAAACAATTAGCAGAATTGATGATAGATATTCCTAATATTGTATTCATACCTTCGCGTGACGTGACTTATGGTTTTTCTGATTTCGATTTGAAAAATCTAGAAAGCTTAAATTTGCAACCTGTTAGTAAAGAACTTTTAATTCGAGAATTGCGTACCCATAAAAGTATTTTTCTCACTTCTAAGAATGAATATGTCAAAGAGCCTTATCTTGAAAACTACATCATTCGTGGTTTAATTGATAATGATTTTATCGATTATGATAGCCATACGCTCTTATTACGAAAATTAGCTGGTCAGATGGTAGAACATTTCCGATCTTATTTACCCAATGATACAGCTGTTGAAAACGTATTAATTCACTATCAGAATAAGCTTACTAATTTTATTGTTGCGCAATTAAGAGAACATCAATGGGAAACACAAAAAGATTATGAGGTTAAAGTGACACGAGGTTTTACAACTTTAACACCTATCCATTATGTGTTGCCGCAAGGGACGTCTCCTCTTGATTTTCGTAATATTCCTGCCATTAAAAGCGATATTAAAAAACTTGTATTCAGCGGCTTTAGAAAATGTTGTTATCCTTTACAAAAGTTTGATTCAGTAGAAGGGGAATTACGATTTGCTCAAATATTAGAGGATGATGTACAAGTATTGAAATGGATGAAACCCGCTCGAGGTTTTTTCAAGATAGAATATGATAAAGGATCAATCTATGAACCGGACTTTGTTGTAGAAACGAAGGATGCCAAATATCTTTGTGAGCCTAAAAAAACCTCTGAAATGCAAAATCCTATTGTGTTAAAAAAGAGAGAAGCTGCAGTTCAATGGTGTTGTCATGCAACGCGCTATGCGGCTACTTCTGGCGGTAAAAAATGGTATTATATTCTTATTCCCCATGATGCTATTAAAGCAAATAGTAGTTTTGAAGGTTTGTGTGCAGAGTTTACCATTGCAGAATCTATACTTGAGAGCTCATAACTTATTTGCGTCAAAAATAAAACACATAAGTTTTTTAATTGACAGATGTGAGGTTCAATCAAATGTTTGAATAATTATTTTTAATTTTTTGCACTATCGCATCATTAATTTAAAAGTATTAATGGGTTCTTAAATCATAAAATTAATATTTTTTTCTAACAACATTAAAATAAAAGGAAAAATGTATAGAAAAGTTACACAAGATTATGATTTTTTATGGGGATTTTTAGCACATTTACAATTTTTGATAAAAGTACAATCTTACTTTCCTTATGTGAAAAGATCTTTGAGTTTATAGTCACAAATTAAAAAAAATATTTTAATTTCATTGGGTAATTTTATAAATATGCTTTTTTTAAAAAACTTAAATAGTTTATTGTTCTTTCATTTAAAAAACCTGAATATAATGAAATACCCAGAGGATAAAAGGGGGGAGTTTTTCATATGACTTTGAATTTAACAAACACTGTTTTTAATTTTTTAAAGAAAAACCCGACAAAAAAATTTACAGCTCGAGAAATTGCTCAATGGATATTTGAAAATTACCCAGAAAAATGCCGTCAAAAACAAAAGCATTCAACGGCAATAATTACTCCCCTTAATAGTGATGCAGCTCTTATTCAGCAAATTGTTGCTGAAATAGGAGCAGGACGCCCTCAGTTACAAAAACGTTATTCAGAAATTAAAACCACTGAAGGACGACCACGGCAATATTATTTTACTAAACAAACAGATAGTGCTGAAATTGATGCAGTAGAGGACATTGATGCAGCAGAGGACAATGCAAAGAGTAGAACAGAAGATGGCTCTGTTAAAGAGCATGATCTTTATCCGTTATTATCTAAATTTTTATGGTCAGAGCTTGCAGTTTACAGCAAGCGCATTAATGAGAAATGTTCTCGTAATAAACATGGTGCAGGCGGAAATAAATGGCTTTATCCAGATCTCGTAGGAATGCAAGATTTAAGCAGTGAATGGAATCGTGAAATCAAAGATTGTGTTTTGCAATATTTTGATAAAAAAACGAAGCTTTGGTCTTTTGAAGTAAAAATTCTCATCAATCGTTCAAATTTACGAAAAGCATTTTTTCAAACAGTTAGTAATTCGTCATGGGCTAATTTGAGTTATTTAGTTGCTAGTGAAATTGAAGGAGTTGATACATTAAAAGAGCTTCGAATGCTTTCAAGTTTGCATGGAGTTGGATTTATAAGACTTAATAAGGAAAACTCTTCCGAGAGTGAGATTTTAATTCCTGCCAAAGAACGTAGTGATATTGACTGGGATACTGCTAATAGACTAGTGGAGGAAAACAAAGACTTTCTTGATTATATTAAGCTCATTCGTCAATTTTATCAAACTGGCGAGATGCGTCCACTAGACTGGGATCATATGTATCCATGAGAGGTATTTTAAAAAAGACTCTATTGTTTAAAAGCCTTTTTTTCAGAGTGATAAAAAATTACTCTAACTATTTTATTTGACTTATTATATTGATATAATATATTGATTTATAATGATAATTATTCATTTGTTTTAAACTTAAATGAGGGGGGTAAATATCCTAGCATTCAATCTTTTAAAACCACCTTATATTGATATTGTATCAATCAAAATTGTTTGCGTGCATCTCATGAGTGGGCTTGAGTAGGGGAAGAGTAAAAATTCTGTTTTAGACCCGTTCTATTTTGTACGTGAGGCGTAATTCCATTAGATACTAGACTTAATAGTTATAATTTATTACAAATTTGATATTTTAGAAAGTGAAATTCAATTTTCTTGCTTTGTTTACATCAAATATTGAAAATATTACTTCCTCATATTGAAGTCTTCTTACGGAGAATATACACTACTATTTCTTTAATTTTCATTGTTTTTCGTTTTTATTATTATTAAGTTTTTTGTTATCCAAATTAAACATTCAAAAAAAACTTTACTCTTATAAAATATTCACACAGTTTGCCACAATATTCTCTTTATTTTTCAATAATACCGCACGCCAAACGCGCACCACCTCCGCCAAGCGGTAATGGTTTGTCTGATTGATTATCTGCTCCTAAATGAATGACTAAAGAGTGCCCTTTAATTTCAGAGATTTTTTTTAATCGTGGAGCAAGAACGCTCATCATAGCATACCCTTGCTTATCAACATAAAGTGCTGGTAAATCACCAAGATGACCATTGACATTATAAGGTCCTAAATGTTTTCCGGTATGTTCCGGATCATAATGTCCACCTGCGCTTCCACCAATTATGCCATCTTTTGTATCACATGAAGGATTTACATGTATATGAAAACCATGCATCCCTTCTGATAAAGTAGATAAATTAGGGATGAAAATCAAACCGTATGTGTTTTCTTCAATTTTAATGCTACCAATAGCCTTTTTGGAATTATTATATTCTAATTTATAAATATTTACTTGTGTTGATAGTGCTAATGCAGAATTTTTATGAATTAAAAATGCCATAAAAACCAATAATGATAATAATATTTTTTTCATAAAATTCCTTTATACTTATATTTAAATAAATTTTATCTATAAAAATAATCTATATTATTAAATATATATGATTGTATTAAATTGAAATTTAAGAAAAATAATTTACATAGAAATATTATTTCATTTATAACACGATAATTATTTCATCAAAAACAGAACATATAATTTGTTGATGACTTAATTATTTTTCATAGAAAAAATGACGAAAAATTTTTATTCATTATGAAATTTATAAGAGAAAGAATTATTATGATTCATATAAATTTCCCATAAAATACAGCATATACCGACACTTCCTCCCATTCCTGATCCTATCAGTGTTCCTATTATCATTCCGGCAGAAAGTGCTACTCCTATACCCATTGCGATAACTGGACCAAATCCTGGAAGAGCAATATAACCATAAGTTGCAAGAGTTGCTGCGATAGCTCCTGATATGCTACCATTTAAACCGCCAATGAAAGCAAATTCTTTAATAGAATGGCAGCACTTTTTTAATTTTTTTTCCTTACAGCTATGAACAAAAACGTTGCTGTAAGTTTTAAAATCAATCATATTTTTTTCTTTCATTTTGAATGCTAACTATTCCTGAATAGTCAACGGATACGAAAAAATGGGACTTTTTAAATTTTACTAAAGCACGCCAGATGCCTTTGTCATCTAAACGCAATCGTTTAATATTCTCAAAACCATTTTGCATAAGACAATTTTTAACTTGTGAAGCAGTAAATGAGTTCTGACCTATTTTAGTGACATTTTGAGTAGAGCTATAGGTAAAGGCTTGACAATAAGGAAGATGAAAAACCTCACTGATTGAAGTAGTGACTGTCAACGAGACACATACAATCATTATAAAAAAAATACTTAATTTCAAAAATTTATTTAGTTTCATCTTGTCACCATTTGTTGAAACAACACTTCATTAACCTCTGTGTTACTAACAAGTTCCCAAGATGATTTTATTTTTAATAATATACTTAATGATAAAAAATTTTGAAACTCTATTGATTAAATAAAAATGTTTTTTATTATTTTATATTAGTATGCTAAATATATATAATAATTTTTAATAAAAAATGATGTATAGTACTACTAATTTTACATGTTTTATTACAAAATCTCAAATATAAATAATTTTTCTGTGGTTATTGATACCTTATTCACTTATTATTATTTGTTTATTTTACGTTATTATCCATTATTGCTCAGTAGAGCTGTTTAGATGATTTTGTTGGAAATATTTGCATAATTTCCTTGAATCCACAACTGGGATACATTCCTTCGCGCATAAATAAATTACGTAATGGTGAAAAACTATGTAACAAACCAAGCCCAACGCTTCGTATGATATGAATAGGCAACATATGAGAAAGTAGAGCAGAGTTAAGTGTATGAACAGCTCCACTTCGGATTAATATATCTGGTTTGCGGCATTTGTTATAATGCGCAACAATCATTTCAGAGTTAGAATTGGACATTTTATTGAGTAAAATATCAATCAAAGTTTGGACATCACGGAATCCTAAATTCAATCCCTGTGCCCCAATAGGGGGTAAAACATGAGCGGCTTCACCCACTAAAATTGTTCGATTAGCAGCAAAATGATGAGAAAGAAGTCCTGAAAGCGGCCATGCTTGAATTGATGTTTCTAAGCGTAGCTTTCCAAGCATTGATTGCATTTGGTTTTCGATCATTTTTGCAATTTCTTTTGGTTCTATATTCCACAATTCCTCAGCACGAGAAGGATGAACAACCCATACAAGACTAGATCTTCGCCCTGGTAAAGGAACCTGTGTAAATGGACCATGTTCTGTATGAAATTCGGTTGATGTATTTTGATGAGAAAACTCATGAGAAAAGTTGAGAACAAGTGCTTTTTGTGGATAATTCCACTGTTTGACACTTATTCCTGCTGCGGCACGTGTAAGAGAGTGACGTCCATCAGCAGCAACAACAAGTGGTGCTTGAATGACTCTATGATCAGCAAGAGTAATACATACATGGTTTTTTGTGTGATGAAAAGATTTGGCTGCCGAAACAAATCTTGTAATATTGGGCGTATGTGCAACAGCATCGACTAAAGCACTGTTCAATTTTACATTAGGTATATTATAGCCAAAAGCTTTTTCACCAATTTCAGCAGAAGAAAAATGCACCGTAGGAGCATGCACAATTCTAGAAGTTATATCTACAATTCTCATATAGGATAAAGAAGCAGCATATTTTTGAATATTATTCCAAATATTGAGTTTTTGAAGCATGCGTATTGCAGGCATCATAAGAGCAGTTGTCCGTAACTCATCTGTATGAGCAGGGGGGCCGACAAGAAAAACAGAAAACCCCTCATGTGCAAGACTCAGTGCGGACAACATTCCCACAGGACCTGCACCAATAACAGCAATATCTTTATGCTCTTTCTTTTCAAATATCACAACGATTTGAACCTTTATCCATTGAGAAAATATTTTAACATTTCCAAATGATCACTCTCTTTTTATTATATGAAGCTCTTCTATTATAGTATGTAATAAATAATGCGATATAAAAAAGTAACCTTTTTATGATTTTTTTAAATGCTGGGTTATATCATCGGTAAAAAATGGCGTATTAATAGATGGTTGAAGACTTTAAAAACGAGGATAAGAAAACCTTGAAACGTAAACTAACAAAGAAAATCAAAACAAATGCTAAATTATTACGCCATAAAAAAGTAACAATGCCACAAGCAAAGGCTTTTTCTGTTCATTTACTAACAGCTTCGGGATCATTTTTAGCGTTTCTTTCTCTTATATCAGCCTCTCAAAAAGAATGGACAGCTATGTTCTGTTGGCTTGGGCTTGCACTTCTCGTCGATGGTATAGATGGACCAATTGCACGCAAACTTGATGTTAAATACGTTCTTCCAACATGGTCTGGAGAGCTGTTAGATAATATTATTGATTACGTGACTTATGTCTTAATTCCTGCTTTTGCACTCTATCAAAGTGGTTTTATGGGGGTAGGGTTATCGTTTTCATTGAGTGCAATTATTGTTATTTCATCTGCTATTTATTATGCAGATACTAGCATGAAAACCAAAGAAAACTTTTTTAAAGGATTTCCTGTTGTTTGGAATATGATGATTTTTACGCTTTTTGTTGTAAGACCGGGAGAGTGGATTACTTTTATCATTATTGTTTTATCGGCGATTATATCTTTTTTGCCAATTTATTTTATCCATCCAGTAAGAGTCCTTCGTTTACGCAGAGTTAATTTTCCAATTTTTCTCTTATGGTGTTTTTTTGGTGTTTCTGCATTCTTTTATCAACTAGAGGCTCCCTCTTGGGTTAAAATAGGAATTTCAGTAACAGGATTTTATATATATTGTATTGGCGCAATCATGCAAATATTTCCTCAACTTGGGGCAAAAAATATAAAAAAACAATAAATAGTTGTTTTAAGAAGGGTGTAAGATGCAAATTGATTTTGGAGCAGATGATGATATTTCTTTTACGAAAGAAGGGCGTGCTGGTATTATAAAGCTCACACGCCCTTCAGCATTAAACGCTCTGAATCAACGAATGGTTTCAGCTTTAAAAAAAGCTCTCAGGACATGGGAAATAGATGATAATGTTTCTTGTGTTTTAATTGAAGGGGAGGGGCGTGCTTTTTGTGCTGGTGGAGATGTTGTAGAAATCTACCATATGGGGAAAAGTGCCTCTGCTTGTCAATACTTTAGTGATGAATATAGTTTAAATGCTTATATTAAACATTTTTCAAAGCCCTACATTTCTTTCTTAAACGGTATTTGGATGGGAGGAGGGGTAGGTATTTCTCTCTATGGTTCGCATCGAATTGTTACAGAAAATACAGTTTTTGCTATGCCAGAAGGTGCAATTGGATTTTTTCCAGATGTAGGTGCAAGTTTTTTCTTACCATCTCTTCCCAATCATTTTGGCATCTATCTTGCATTAACGGGCGCACGCATAAAGTGGGGAGATTGCTTAAATTTAGGATTAGCAACACACGCCGTTGCCGAAATTGAATTCGATATGATTAGAAAAGCTATTATTGAGCAAGGAGATCCTACTTTAGCTTTAAACGAGCGAGCAATTACAAAAGACTATGAAACGAGTCATGAAACACGTTGTATTATTAACACTTGTTTTAGTGCCCATACCTTAGAAGAATGTCTTGAGTTGCTACATAAAAAAAGTAATGAAGGTATTTTATTTGCTAAAGAATGTTATGATATTTTGCAGTCACGTTCTCCGATAAGTTTAAAAGTTATCTGGAAACAAATGAAACAAAATTCATCTCAAACGTTGGAAGATTGTATGAAAATTGAAAACCGTATTGCACATCATATGATTAATTCACATGATTTTCATGAAGGTATACGTGCTATGTTAATCGATAAGGATAAAAGACCTCAATGGCAGCCAAATAAACTTTCAAATGTGACAGATGAAATGGTAGATTCTTACTTCCAACCTGTTGAGCAAGAGTTATTATTGTGAAAAATAATTCACACAAACGGATTTCAAAAATCAATTTAATCTATAACTGTTATTTACGGTTTTTGGCACTCATTTGCTTAGTCCTAGGTATTTGTTATTGGATACGCCTTGTTGGTGTTTTTCCAGGTGTTCTATGGCGTTTTGATCTTATGCCTTGGCAGTGGCAATTTGCATCAGCTATATTGGCTATTCTCTATCCTATTGCCTTAGTTGGACTTTGGATGTATTCATTATGGGGTATCATTGTGTGGTGTATTGCAGCATTGATTGAAGCAATAACAATATATTATTCTGATTTTATTTATCAGCCATTTGTACCGTTATTTCATGGAATATTGTTTTTAGCTTTCATAATACTACAAATTGTGATGATTTTTTTTAAAAGAGTAAAAAATAAAAAAACATCGTGATTGAAATTTTCGAGCCAGAATAACAGGCTCGATTTTCAATCGTACTAACTTCAAAGGTCATCAAGTTTTTAAAAGTAGCTCACCACAGTTTTCAAACATACGTTCCTCAAAGTGCTAATGCTAGATATACTCCTTCCATAAAGTTCCATAATATATATTATGCGATACAGAAAAATAAAGCAAACCCTACTTTTTTAAAACATAAATCATATTTATAATCGTACAACTCACTTTTTAAAAAAAATTATGGTAATGGCGATAATAATTGAACCGCACATTAAAATATTCGGTCTTTGAGAATATTCCTCAAAGACCAAAATAGTTGTGATGAAATTACGTCGTATAAATAATAAAAATTACTGTACTATTTTACAACGTTTCATACGTGCAAGATCACTCAAAACAGCATTACGATTATTTAAAGCTGAAATTTCATTACTTTCACTTGATTTTACATCCATAAAAAACAAAGCAGGTACAAATATAACACCTGCTGCTGCTAAAGCCACGTTTTTATTTCTTGCTTTAGAACGCTCTGCAATTGTATCATTAATCTGACGTTTATTAGCAAAAAACTCCCGTTGAATATCGGCACAACTCATTGATCCGTCATGTAATGTTGTCGTTGAAATATTTTTTTCTAAACGCCCTCCACATGCTGTCAAGGAAACCGCTAAAACCACAATACATACACCCCGCTTAAAATTCTTATACATAAAAGCCTCATTTTCGACATAAAAAAGCACTAAATATGTCAAAATTGAAATAAAATAAAGGATAAATTTAAAAGTGTTTTATTTAACTTAAAATATTGCGCATAATAAGCTTACGCATCTGTTTCAAAAGTAAGACCTTGATATGCAGGTTTTACATGGGATGGAACATAATTTATAACCTTGTTGTAATCCAGCGATCTATCCATATGTGTAAGTATTGCTTGTTTTGGCTTTAAATATTCTATCCATTGTAATGCTTGATCAACAGAAAAATGACTCGGATGGGATTTAAATTGAAGAGCTTCAATGATGAGAACATCCAAATCCATTAATTTGGATAAAGTTTTTTCAGGAAATTCACTAACATCCGTACAATAGGCAACATTCCCAATCCGAAAACCTAAGGAATGAATGTTTCCGTGGTGTTGTAAATATGTATTGACGCTTATTGCTCCGCCCTGCCCATGAATAATAAATTGGCTATCTTCATTGATAAGATGCTCTTTTAAAATGGGAGAATAAGATGAAGCTTTTGGTGTTTGAAAACAATATCCGAAAGCACTTTTGAGATGCTCTAGTGTAAATCTGTCGGCATAGATATCTATTAAACATTTTTGTGCAAGTGCATAGCTGCGTAAATCATCAATACCGTGGATATGATCTGCATGAGAATGTGTGTAAAGAGCAGCATCAAGATGGCTTACACGTGCATCAATCATTTGTGAGCGAAAATCTGGACCTGTATCAATAACGATCGTTGTTTTGTCTCCTGAAGGTTTAATACGTTCAACTAATAAAGAACTTCTGTAGCGTTTATTTTTAGGGTTATTCGGATCACATGTTCCCCAATCACCATTGGGCCGTGGTACTCCTGGAGAAGGACCACAACCTAATATTGTAAATCGGTATTGATCACACATATCTTTTGCCTTATTTCATTTTACTAAATAAACGAAAAGCATTACGCGTTGTTATTTGAGCTGTTTCTTCAATGCTTAAGCCAATTGTTTCAGCTAAAACAGCTGCTGTATAGCATACAAAAGATGGTTCATTTGTTTTTCCCCGATGGGGACTAGGTGCTAAGAATGGAGCATCTGTTTCCACTAACAAATGCTCATGAGGCACAATTTTTGCTATTTCACGGATTTCAAGTGCGTTTTTAAAAGTAAGAATACCTGAAAAAGAAATATAACCACCAAGTTCAATTCCAGCACGAGCAAGTTGCATTCCAGACGAATAACAATGAAGGATAAAGGGAAAAGCTCCTTCTTTTATCTGTTCACGTAATACTTTCTCCATATCGATATCGGCATTGCGTGAATGTATAACAAGAGGAATCTGTGTTTCTCGAGAAGCAATGATATGTTCTTGAAAAACTTTCTTTTGCTCTTCTGGTGTAGAATAATCATAATGATAATCAAGCCCCCCTTCCCCAAACGCAACAATTTTAGGGTGATTTGAGAGATGTATAAGCTCTTCCGCTGTAATATTTTGTTCTTCATGCGCATGATTAGGGTGTGTTCCAACAGAACAAAAGACTTGATCATAGCTTTGCGCAATGGCTAACAGCTTATCTAACTTATGAACATGGGTTGAAATTGTTATCATACGTTTAACGTCAGCATCTAAAGCTCGTTGGATAACATTATCCAAATCTTGCGAAAAATCTTCAAAATCAAGATGACAATGTGTATCAATCAACATGATAAGTATCTTCTTTCTTCAAGATATAACGAGGAAAAATCGGTTCTGGTGGTGGAAGATCAAGCCCTTCTTGAATTTTTGAATGACTTATATGATACAATAACCGATCATCTTCAGCAACCGCAAGGCTATCAAGAAGTCTCGCTGCTGATTGGGGTATGAAAGGCAAAAGCATAATTCCTATTCTCCGCAAGATTTCTACAGTGATATAAAGAACTGTAGAAAATCGCTCTTGGTCATTTTTACGTAAACTCCAAGGTTGTTCGTTGGCAAAATAGCGATTGGCATCTGCTACAATTGAAAAAATAGCTGAAAGTGCTAAATGCATACTATAAGAAGACATAGCTTGATGTACAGTTTCAAGTACTTGAAGAGATTGTTCTAAAAGCTGTTTATCTTGAGCTAAAAATGAAGTTGGTCTCGGGACTTGTGCATTACAATTTTTGGCAATCATAGACAAACAGCGCTGTGCTAAATTACCAAGATCATTAGCAAGGTCAGCATTAATACGGTTCACAAGGCTTTCATGGGTATAACTACCATCTTGTCCGAATGGTACTTCACGGAGAAGGAAATAACGGACCTGATCAAGACCATAATGATCAACCATTTCAAAAGGATCAACGACATTTCCAATAGATTTTGACATTTTTGCACCACGATTAAGTAAAAAACCATGTGCAAAAATATTTTTAGGCAATTCAATTCCAGCAGACATTAAAAATGCCGGCCAATAAACTGCATGAAAACGAATAATATCCTTACCAATAATATGCGTATTTGCAGGCCAAAAATCACGTTTTTTTGAATTTTCATTGAAAAAACCAATTGCTGATAGATAATTTGTAAGCGCATCAACCCAGACATACATCACATGCTTTGGATTCTCAGGAACAGCAATGCCCCAGTTAAAACTTGCGCGTGAAATAGAGATATCTTTTAAACCTGATTTGATAAAACTTATAATTTCATTACGCCGCTCAAATGGAGCAATAAAATCAGGATGTTTTTCATAATATTCAAGAAGAGCCTTTTCATAATGAGAAAGTCTAAAAAAATAACTTTCTTCTTCATTCCATTCAACTGGAGAGCCTAATTCCTTCTCACGGCGGATGTTGTCTGATCCAATTTCCGTATCTTTCTCTTCATAATAGGCTTCTTGGCGAACCGAATACCATCCCGTATAACGACCGAGATAAATATCGCCATTTGCTTCCATCTTTTTCCAAATTTCTTGACAAGCTTGATAATGGCGTTCTTCTGTCGTACGGATAAAATCGTCGTTAGAACAATTTAATACTGCAAGCATTTTTTGAAACACAGCACTATTACGATCTGCAAGTTGCTGAGGTGTCATACCTAATGCTGCTGCGGTTTGTTGCATCTTTAGACCATGCTCATCTGTACCAGAAAGAAAAAATACATTTTTTCCGTTTAATCGTTGAAAGCGGGCTAAGACATCGCTTGCAATTGCACTATAGGCATGTCCAATATGTGGAGCACCATTAGGATAAAAAATGGGAGTTGTTATGTAATATGTGTCACGCATGTCATACTCGTTGTAAAACGCTATAAATAAAAGATATAAAGATATAATGACATAACGTCTGTTCATCGTATTGTCACGGAAAAACTAATCCTCATGAATGATCTTATGAACTTTAAAAAGTAAGTTAATAACAAACTGCTTTTTATCGAGATTAAACAGTTGTATTTCCTCTATTTCTTGATGAATCTCTTGCCATTTTTCCGCATATTTTTTTGAGAGAAATAAGTCACCCTTTTCAACGAGCATGATAGCTTTTTTTTGAATTTTATTAAGAATTTCATCACAAAATTGTTGAAATTGGAATGTAGAAGAAACAGATGAAAATGTTTGTGCAAGAGTATGTACAATCGTTGCGTTACAAACAGGTTTCTCTAAGAGAGCATCAATTGTTTTAATAATTTCAAGACCGTCATGGCAGATAAGTAAAGCAGCTTTTCGAGGACTTCCTTTAGATTTTTTAATAATTATTTCAATTGTTTTCTCATCAGGTAAGTTCTGATTGGCGAAAATATGTATAATAACTTTTTTCATTTCATCGTTATTTAACGGACGAAAAGAAATTTTTTGACACCGTGAGTGGATTGTTGGAAGCAATTTTCCTGAAGAATGCGCGATAATAACAAATAACGTTTTTGAAGGTGGTTCTTCAAGTATTTTGAGAATTGCATTTGCTGCATTTCTATTCATATCATCTGCAGAATCAATAATAACAATACGCCATCCATCATCTTGCGATGTTCGGCTTAAAAAATGCATAATATCACGGACATCATCAACGAGTATTCCTGTTTTAAACTTTTGCGTTTTTACATCAAATCGACGTGAAATATACAAAAGACCAGGGTGACTTCCTTGTGTAATTTGGCGCCATGGAGTAGAATAAGGATCGGGTTTCAAGAAAGCCTCCTGTTGAGAACTTAAAATGTTCCAAGCAAGATGAAAGGCTAATGTAGCTTTTCCAATCCCATATTCTCCTTCAAATAACAATGCATGATGCAAACGCTCTTCTTTAAGCATTTGTGTCAAAAAATGACGAACATCCTCATGACCAAAGACAACATCATTATGGGATGGTGATAAAATTGTATCAATATCATCATATTGGCGTAAGATATTTACATTACTCATGAAAGCTTATCCAACAATACCTGATGACAAATATTTTTTATTTGATGTGCAACCGCTTCCACTGAGCCAGTAGCATCAATGACTCGAAATCTATGGGGTTCCTGTTTGGCCAATTGAAGAAAAGCTTGACGCCTTTGTTCTTGAATTTCCAACTGATCTTTTTCAAAATAATCAATTTCTTCTGTTTCTTTTCTTCGTAAATTTGCACGTTTCATACCACACATTGCTGGCATATCTAATAAAAATGTTAAATGGGGCAAGATACCATTGAGTGCAATACACTCTAAAACAGCAAGAAGAGAAGAACTGACTGTATCATTGAGTCCTTGATAAACGCGTGTAGAATCAATAAAGCGGTCACATAAAACGATTTTACCTTTTTGCAAAGAAGGCGCGATAACCTCGGTAACATGGTCGACACGTGCGGCTGTAAACAAAACAGCTTCAATCAACGGTCCATAATGTTGCGCCTGCCCTGACAATAAAATATGCCGGATTGCTTCTGCTCCTAGCGTTCCCCCTGGTTCTCGTGTTGTGACAACATCATAACCTTGGTGTGAGAGAGACTCAGCAAGTAAAGAAATCTGCACCGTTTTTCCTACCCCGTCCCCTCCTTCGAATGTAATAAAATAACCTGACACGTATGACCTTAACCTTATTAGCACGTAACTACAAATATTTCCGTAACCATCCAATTGTTATTTCATAGAATGCATTTTTTACTTTTGCAAAGAAACTTCCTTCCTGAACATTCATTCCGGCAAAAACTGGTTTTTCCAGAAGAACCTTTTTATCTTCTAAAATTTGAATAACGCCAACTGATTGTCCAGAAACGATAGGAGCTTTCAATGGACCATGATATTTAATTTTTGCTTTAACATTTACTTTTTTTTCATTCGAAAGCATAAAACTTATTGGTTTTTTAACAATGAGTGGAACAAAATTTTGCGTACCACCATAAACAGAAGCACGACCAACCGTTTCTTCTTTTATGAAAATCGTTTTGAGATCAAATGCTGTCATTCCCCATTGAAGAATGCGTTCTATTTCTTTTGTATATTTTTTACCATCTTGCAAACCATTGATTGCTAAAAAAAGACGTCGATGATTTTTAGAAATGGTGGCAACCATTGAAAAACCTTCTTTTTCACTGTAGCCAAAACCAAATCCTTCTACACCAATTTCCTTAGAAATAAGAGGGTTTTTATTACGTTGAAAAATATTATTCCACGTAAAATGAGGCTCACGATAAAGTGCATAATAATCCGGATATTCCTGAACAATATGACGTGCTAATATAATCATATCACGCACGGTTACAAATTGTCCATCTTCGGGTAGCCCTGTTGCGTTAACAAAATGACTCTGAGATAATCCGACTATTTTCGCGCGCTGATTCATCAGTTTTGCAAAATGAGCCTCATGTCCAGATATTCCTTCAGCAAGAATAATAGCAGCATCATTTCCATTCATAATAATTAAACCACGTAAAAGATCAGAAACACTGATTTCTGTCTTTATCTTTGCAAACATAGTGGTTGTACCGGAAGGTGCTCCACCTTTACGCCAAGCATTTTCACTGACCTTGAATTTCTGCGTACTCTTTAACAATCCCTCCTTTAAGTGATGAAATACGACTTCCACTGTCATCAATTTTGCTAATGAAGCAGGAAAAAAAGGAATATCACTTTGTTTTTCATAAAGTATTGTCCCTGTATCATCATCGAGTAACAACAATTGTGATGCAGAAATTTGAAAACCTTCTGCTCTCCCCCACATGTCAAATGCCAATATCCCCCATAAAGTCAATAAGATCCTTAATGTTGTATACATAGCTTCTCCTCCCATCCCAAAGATCAACATAAAGAATCTTATATAGGAAAAAACTTTTTTATTTCTGCAAATTGAGGAATTATTGACAACTCAAGAAAAGACTTTATTTTTATTCAACGTTATCAAAAATAATATGATGCACTTTTTATCTTATACCTAGGTTTAGTTTAATTTTTTAAAGTATACAAAGACAAAAATATTTTTATTTTTTTTGTTTTATATTTATAGTACATTGTTTATTATAAACAGTTATAATATTTTAACTTATATATTATTAAAAATACTGTAAGATTTCTTCTTTATATTTATTCTCATATTGAATTTAATAAAATTCGCTTACTTACGCATCATAAGTAAAGTTCGTATATGGATAAAAATTATTAAAAAAGAGAGTAAAAATACCTCTTATCAACCTCTCAAGTGTCAAAAATTATCGCACAAAACATTGGAGGCTTGCAAAGTGTACGATGGTGTCGGTTTATATCTTCATAAGTGTAAAGATAGTGATGTCTAAAGGCGTTACCAATCATACCATTCATAGGCGCTATCGTAAAATAGGCTTGTAACGTGTTGAAATATTTCCCTTTTAAATAAGTACGTGAATTGGCAGTGTACGTGTATTTTGTTTGAGACGCTCTGTTTCTCGTGAGGGGACTTACTCCATTAAAGAACATGATAAACAAAAGCATGAAGTAATGCATAATCTCTTCAGAAGATATTACCGTGGATGCTTTTTGGAAAGCTGCAAAACCAAATCAAAAGAAAATATTTTTTAAGCTTTTTATTCCTATCAAATTGATTGTATAGTTGCTTTGGAGATTACACAAACAGACCGATACAATAATCTCCCCTCGTCTAGCAAAAGCTATTACAGCAAGAAAAGTACGTGCTTTATTAAAGCAAGAAATATCATAAAACGACGAATAGACCAGTAATGGAGTGGAAAGGACGTACTGAATTTATAATAGCACCCAACCACGCTTTTTTAAAAGGACAACGCGCTTTAAGATGAAAACCTTCCACTAAATCCGTAAGTTCTTACCTTTTTTACTAGAGAATTATATAGATAAAAAATCAACGCATATTTTCTTAAAACAGTTGTAGCCAATTGACCTTTGTTTTTTTGTTTAGCTTATTTATAGAAGCAACTTGATCGAATGGCATCGGCTTATCAACCATGATAGGACCAATTTCTGGCAATTTAACTGCAACAGTTTTATTACGTTGTTCCTGTTCAACAGCAGCTGCTTTAGCTAATCCTTCTTTGTTTCCTGTATTGCGCTTCTCTTTTAACAAAACAGTTTCTCTTTTTTTCAAAACATTTTCTGACGCTAATGAATACGAGGCAGCATTTCCAGGAGTATAAGAGGCCATTAAATATGCACCATCATAATAGCCAACAGGTGCTTCAGCAATATATTCTACCTTAACATCTGCAACCCCCCTATCTACATACCCCAGTATTGCCGCAGCTTGCCTTGATAAATCAATGATTCTGTCTTTCATAAAAGGTCCGCGATCATTCACTCTAACAATGATTGAAGATCCATTTTTCAAATTAGTAACACGAGCATAGCTAGGTAAAGGCATTGTAGGATGAGCAGCAGTCAAAAGATTCATGTCATAAATTTCACCGTTGGCAGTTAAACGCCCATGAAAATCTGAACCATACCATGATGCTTCGCCAACACGTTTATAAGTTGGATCATTTTGAGGATAATACCACTTTCCTTTTATTTGATAAGGTTTACCAACAACAGCTCGTCCACGCTTTTTTTCTTCCGATTGATTCTTCTTATTGGATACTTGTTGAGGTAGTACAGAAGTGTTTACGTCAATTGGTTTATTATGATAGGAATCTTTTATTGAAAAATTCATAGTTTGGCTTGCGCAACAAGATACCAGTGACTGAGAAATGACGATCATAGAAAACAATTGAAGTGATGGTTTAATAATAAAAGTAAATTTCTTTTTTCTATTTGAAGGCATCTATTCAGTCCACTTATTTCTGTTAAGTACTACTGTAAAAACCACGTCACGCTGTCACGCTTTTTATATGCGACGGAAGAATTTACGTTTTTAAATGATTTCCCTCGCGCATATACCACCCTTGAATTGGCTCCTTTTATCAAGAAATTAACACATTGTTAACCTTTTTATGATTTTTGTAAGAAATAAATGTACTATAGTAGATGTTTAAAAGAATGAAAATTAAACAAATCAACATCTTATAGAAAAGTTATTTCATAATATAAACTGTGAATAAGTGGTGATTTTAGCAACTTGTTTTGCGAATCATGTAATGCAGTAGGTATTAAAAAATCAATCTATGGATTGAGAAAAGGAGCAACCACATTTTCTGCCAACGCAGGTACAACCGTATCGTAAGCTTAAAGCTCTTTATTTTGGACAGGAGACAGCATAGCATCGCTCTATTCCAAAACATCTGATAGAAAATGACTGATTATAGAATCAATAAAAAACTTCAAAAAGAATCAAAACGAGAAAGATTCTTAAATTTTTGTATAGTCTATTGATATTATTTAAATTTGGTGAGCGCGCAGGGATTCGAACCCTGGACCTACTGATTAAAAGTCAGTTGCTCTACCAGCTGAGCTACGCGCTCTCACACAAGCTATCTAGTTTGTAGACTATCTAATTTGCAGAAAGTGAAGGGAACATACGGTTGACTTTTCATTTGGTCAACACCTTTTGAAGAAAAATATTATTATTTTCTTCAGTTATCAATAATTTTCCGTTTTCCCCTCCTTTTTTCATCATTGTATAGATACTCTTTAATCTTCTTTTTGAAGTTTCAATCAAGGAACAATTTCATTGCAAAATATTGCATAGATTCGGAGCGCTAAAATTATAAGAAATTACCCTCCTTCCCTCACATGGGTTGTTGAGCATAATGGATAGAGAAAAAATACCTTTTACTATAATATTATTTTTATATCTTCATATTTTAGTTTTCAATTTTCAAATATGAATACAGATTTACAATATAACATATTGATTTATAACAATTTATAATTTCATCACTTGAGTGAGAGAATAAAACTATAAAAAAGAAATGAAAATACCTTTTATACCTCCTTTCAATAACCAAAAATTATCTCAACATTAGGGTTCAGCAAAATAGTATATAGCGGTTGGTACGTTAGACCTGAAAATGGGACAATGAGCAACAATGGCATTTTGAGGGTATGATTTTTATTCATGCATAATGAATATATAACGAAAGCCAATTTATCCTATAGAATAAAACAGACATAAAATTCAGTCTCATTGAAAGTATCCCGAATGACTATAAATTATGCTCACTATTATAGCTGTAGATAATTTTACTTAAAAAAAGCAGAAATAATATGCAGTGTGCAAAATGATCTAAATACCCATAGAGTGTTCTAAATATATAAAATGCCTTCTAATTAACTTTTTTATATCAAGAAATTACAAAATACGTAGATATATTTTTAGAAGAAAAGGATAACACTGGTCATAAAATTTAGTGTTGGATAATCCAGTCAGAGCTATAAAGTATTTTTATACATTGTTTAATATTAATGTAGATATATAATATATAAATAATAATTTAATAAAATTCTTAAAGTAAGTTTTATATAAATAATAATTTAAATATGTCTATAAATAAACATATTGCTTCATTAACTTAACTTATAGGATCAAAAATAAAGAAAATAATTTTGATTTGGCGGAAAAAAAATTGTAAAATTGTTATATATACATGTATTTTTACTTTACTCCTTTTTTATTATTTTGATTGGAATATTGAATGCTAACATGTAAACAATATGAGCTACTCTTGTTTATTCATAACCATACAAAAGAAACTGGTGTTCCTCCTTCTTTTGAAGAAATGAAAAATGCATTAGAACTTTCTTCAAAGTCTGGTATTCATAAGCTCATTATAGCCTTAGAACAACGAGGGTTTATACGTCGTTTACCCAATCGCGCTCGTGCAGTGGAGGTGATTCGACTCCCTGAGAAAATAACATTTAACCTTTCTTTAGCACGTAAAATTTCTCCCAGTATGATAGAAAAAAATAAAAGGGAAATATCAAAAAACTTGAGTAACCTTGACAACTTTGATGAAGAAGAAAAAAAAAATATCACCATTCCTATTATGGGACGTATTTCTGCGAGCGTGCCCGCCTCTGCTATACTGCAACAAATAAACACTCTTTCTCTCCCACGCAATATGGTTAATACAGGTGAGCACTACGCATTAGAAGTTAAAGATGATTCTATGATGGAGGCTGGTATCCTTAATAAAGATACGATCATTGTGAAACGTCAAAATACAGCAATAACAGGTGAAATTATTGTTGCGTTTATTGATAAAAAAGAAGCCACATTAAAACGTTATCGACGCAAAGGAGCTTCTATTGCATTAGAAGCCGCAAATCCTCATTATGAAGCACGTACATACGAATCCGAACGTGTAGAAATACAAGGCAAACTTACCGGACTTATTCGCAAATATTAAAAATAAACCTTATAGTACGCGATAGATATCGCAATAAGGAGTTGTTGAGTATTTTTTTATTGTGCCACACGCAGTTGACTTCCTCTCCACTGCCAAAGGATGCCCCAATTCGGTCTATAAACAGTCCAGATCCTTATCGAGCGGGTTTCATTTTTCCTTCCCTACATCTCCTTCACTTACGCAAGGAGCGACAAGTAAGCTTTAAAATATTCACCACGTACTTTATAAAAGAACTTGAATGCTTTGAAGGAAGCAACCTTATATCATCGTCCTCAATGACAGAATTTTACGATATAAATTGTATGCATGCATAAAAACACATAAAATTTTGTAGAAAAAAATCAAATAACTTTGTAACAGATTTTATTGCATAGGTATAAAAATAAAGAACATTATTTTTCAGTTATAAAAGTGTAACTCAATCATTCACAATAATTGTAGGATCATCATGGTAGCACCTCGTATTAGTTTTGTCTCCCTCGGATGCCCAAAAGCACTCGTAGATTCTGAGCGAATTATTACACGCCTTCGCTCTGAAGGGTATGAAATTTCACGTCAACATCAAGGAGCTGATGTCGTTATTGTGAATACCTGTGGCTTTCTTGACTCGGCAAGGAGAGAATCATTAGCCAATATTGATGAAGCTCTCAAAAAAAATGGAAAAGTTATTGTAACGGGGTGTCTTGGTGCTGATCCTGATGTTATTCGCCAAACGTATCCTAATGTATTGGCTATTACAAAACCGCAAGCTTATGAAAGTGTTATAGAAGCTGTTCATACAGCAATTCCTCCTGTTCATGATCCTTTTCTTGATTTAGTTCCTCCCCAAGGTATTCGTTTAACACCTCGCCATTACGCCTACCTAAAGATTTCTGAAGGATGCTCTAACCAGTGTAGTTTTTGTATCATCCCTACTCTGCGTGGTGATCTCACTTCACGTCCCATCAGCGATGTTCTTCGTGAAGCTGAAAAACTCGTGCAAGCGGGTGTAAAAGAACTTTTAGTTATTTCACAAGATACGAGTGCTTATGGTATTGATCTAAAATATCTCGAAAATTCTTGGAAAGATCGTACAATAAAAACAAAATTCTTTGATCTTTGTCGCGAACTAGGCGATATGGGTATTTGGATACGTATGCATTACGTTTATCCTTATCCCCATGTTGATGAAGTTATCGAACTTATGGCTGCAAAAAAAATTCTTCCTTATCTGGATATTCCTTTTCAGCATGCATCACCAGCTATTTTGCGTCATATGAAGCGTCCTGCACTCATAGAAAAAACAAACCGTAGAATTGAAAAATGGCGAAAAATATGCCCAGATCTTACTTTGCGGTCAACATTTATTGTTGGTTTTCCTGGCGAAACGAATGAAGATTTTAATATACTCCTAGAATGGCTAGAAGAAGCAAAAATTGAACGCGCTGGGTGCTTTAAATATGAAGAGGTAAAAGGAGCCGCCGCAAATGATTTGGGATTAGAAAATATTCCTGAAGAGGTGAAAGAAAATCGCTGGCATCGTTTTATGGCAAAACAACAACAAATTTCTACACATCTTTTAAAGAAAAAAATTGGAAAAAGACTCCAAGTGCTTATCGATGAAAGTCAAGGAAAAGTTGCCAAAGGACGTAGTCAATACGATGCTCCAGAAATAGATGGTGTTGTCCATATATCATCACGACGCCCGTTGCGTGTTGGTGAATTTGTCAGCGTTAAAATTGAACAGTCGGATGCCTATGATCTTTATGGTGTAGCAGTTTGAAAATTTAACTTCTTCCCTGTCCTCAATGATGAAGATTTCTATCAGCATTGGTTTATAAAAAGATCGGCTACTCACAATCGAACTTGATCACTTATGTAACTCACTTCATGAGAATTTACGAGCAATCCTCGCCCTGAATGTTTGCTATACACTCCACAAATACCAAGCAGTTATATATTCTCTTAATTTAATGCCTTAAATGAGGTGACGGCGGCGCAAAAGAATAAAATTCTCAAGGTTCACCATTTTTACTTAACAAAAGAGAAAATCGACAATCGTACTATTTTCCCATTTTTCATATTGCGACAGTCATTAGTTAGTGAAAGGAAACTTTTTTCAATAGTGTCTTAATAAATAAGTATCTTATCTTAAACTCTTTGAACTTATTTTTTTAAATATCTAATCTTTATTAACAGGTCTTAAAATCAAAGAATTTCTTATCAAGCAAATGACTTGGGCGTACATTTGTTAAAGCGCGAATCATCGTATCTTTACGTCCTGGCATTTGTCTTTCGATATTTTTCAGCATTTCTTTCATTGCATTACGTTGTAAACCATCTTGACTACCGCAAAGATTACAAGGAATAATCGGAAATTGCATTGCTTGAGAAAATTTTTCCATATCCTCCTCAGCTGCATAAACAAGAGGACGTAACACAAAAAGATCTCCTTCATCATTTTTAAGTTTTCCAGGCATGGCAGCTAATCGGCCACCGTGAAACAAATTCATAAAAAATGTTTCTAAAACATCATCACGATGATGACCTAAAACTAATGCAGAACATCCCTCTTCACGTGCAATACGATAGAGATTACCACGTCGTAATCGAGAACAAAGTGAACAATATGTCTGCGACTCTGCCAATTTATCTGTAACAATGGAATAAGTATCCTGATATTCAATACGATATGGAATTTTATAAGAACTTAAAAAGTCTGGAAGAATATGCTTAGGAAATCCAGGTTGCCCTTGATCAAGATTACAGGCAAGAATTTCAACGGATAAAAGACCTCGCCACTTTAAGTCTAAAAGAAGCGCTAATAAACCATAAGAGTCTTTTCCACCCGATAAAGCAACAAGCCATTTTTTTCCTGTAGAGAGCATAGAAAAATCATCCAAAGCTTGTCGCATATGACGCAAAAGTCGTTTGCGCAATTTATTAAATTCTACGCTTGAAGGAGCAACACGAAACATTGGATGACAACTATCTGCTTCGCTTATTAAAGGATCATCTCTCCCTTCGTTTTCTTCTATTGCCTGATATTCAACTGAAACATCATTCATAATACCATATCCTGCACAATAAACAGCTCGTTTTGCAAAGATAAAAACAAATATTAAAGCAAGCTTACATTTATGTTTTTTGAACTTATAAATTAGATACACAAAAAAGAAATGGAACTATATAAGTCTATGACTATAAAACATAGCAATAAACTTAATATAGAACCATTTACAAAAAGCACTTATTAACTTCAGAGATTGTAAAAATAACACAATATCTTGAAGTTATAATAATAGAAGAAAAAAATAACTTCTCTTGCAGAAAAATTATCGAGAATAAAACTCAACAACCAAATTAGGTTCCATTTGCACAGCATAAGGAACATCTGCAAAAGCAGGAATACGTGTAAAGGTTGCTTTCATCTGTTTATGATCTGCTTCAATATAATCAGGGACATCACGTTCTGCCAATTGCACTGATTCTAAAACTAAAACAAGTTGTTTTGACTTTTCCCGAACCTCAATAACATCACCAGGTTTACAACGATAAGATTGAATATTTGTGCGCCGACCATTTACATTAACATGACCGTGATTGATAAATTGGCGAGAAGCGAAAATCGTGGGCACGAATTTTGCACGATAAACAACAGCATCCAAACGTGATTCTAACAGACCGATAAGATTTTCACCAGTATCACCCCGTCGACGAGCAGCCTCTTCATATGTTTTATGAAATTGTTTTTCTGAAATATCTCCATAAAACCCTTTCAATTTCTGTTTAGCGCGCAACTGCACCCCATAGTCAGAAAGTTTTCCTTTACGACGCTGTCCATGCTGACCTGGACCATAATCACGACGATTGACAGGAGATTTCGGACGACCCCAAATATTTTCTCCCATACGACGGTCAATTTTATACTTTGTTGTTTCGCGTTTACTCATCGCATTTCCTTATAAAATAAAACACGAGATCTTAAGACCCCAAGGAAACGCGCCCTCCTCTGCCTTTAAATACTAAAGACTGACAGAATACCTTAACATATCAATATGCAAAGTTATCCACGGGACACGTCAATTAATGCTATTTTCTTGAAAAAATAGCCAGATCATCATTATTGGTCTTACAACCCAAAGTCAACTCCTTTCATGAGTTTTAAGCCAAATCCTTTAAACAAATTCTCCGTTAAAGAAGTGATATTTTTCGATGTTAATAACGCAAAATCTTGATATTTTTTTATATATTGATCGTGTACTTTTTCCGACAGTGGTAATAATGATCTGATATGTTTGGCAATCGCTTTCGCCGGATCAATCCACTCAACGGACCATAAAGCATGTTCACGAAAGAAGTTAATCAAAAAAGGATAATGTGTGCAGGCTAAAACAATAACATCAGTATATTGTCCATTTTTTTCCACAAAACATGGTAGGATTTCTTTTCTTAACTCTTCTGAATCGATAGATTTTCCCCGTAAATAATCTTCAGCAAATCCAGCCAGCTTTTTACTTCCCACAAGTTGAACATGACACTGTCCAGCAAAAGAATTAATTAATTCATTTGTATAGGCACGTTTCACTGTTCCAGGAGTAGCTAATACGGAAATAAAACCAGATTTTGTTTGTTCAGCAGCTGATTTAATTGCAGGAACCGTTCCTACAAAAGGGACATGAGAAAAATTCTGTCGTAAATCTGCCATCATCAGTGTAGAAACGGTGTTGCAAGCAATCACACATAAGGCTGGATTGTAGCGTGTTAAAAGATTTGTAAAAATCTTTAAAATACGCTCTTTCAAAATATTTTCTTTCCAATTTCCATAAGGAAATCCTGCATCATCAGCAACATAGATAAATTGCATTTCAGGGATAAGAATACGTGCCTCCCTGAACACTGTTAAACCACCAATACCGCTATCAAAAAAAAGAACAGGTCGTTCATCCATTAGTTTTCACACTTATTTTTAATTTTTTCACGATCACGCTCTTCAGGTGCTCTACTCCCCCGTGGATATTGTGGCGAAAAATGATCCAAAGAAGATATAATGCCTCGCAATAAACGAACCTCAGGTTCACTAAAGTTAGCGCGCGTAAAAACAGAGCGCAAATTTGCAAGCATTACTTCTTTGCGTTCTGGGGGTCTAAAATACCCACGGATATTCAAAGCCTCTTCTAACTGAGATAAAAAACCATGAAATATTGTTTTATTTGCAGGTTCCATCTCTGCGGCACGAAATGCCGTATCGCTGACATCCTCTAGACCTGTTTTCATCCATTCGTAAGACATTAAAAGAACTGCTTGCGCAATATTAAGTGACGCAAAAGCAGGATTAACTGGAAAAGTAATAATTTCATCAACAAGGCTGATTTCATCATTTTCTAATCCCCATCTCTCTCTTCCAAAGACAATACCTGTCTTATGTCCGATACTTTCACGCTGACGTAATACGCTTGCTGCTTCGACAGCACTTTTTACAGTTTTAAATCCACATCTTTCACGTGCTGTTGTGGCAAAAACATAGTGTAAATCTGCAATTGAATCACGCAATGTATTAAAAATCACAGTGTTGTTAATGACATGATCAGCTTTACTCGCAGCAGCTATAGCTTTTTCATTTGGAAACATTTCTCGAGGTTTGACTAACCGAAGCTTAGAAAGCCCAAAATTTGCCATTGCCCTTGCGACCATACCAATGTTTTCAGGAAGCTGCGGTTCAACTAAAATAATAATGGGACCATTTGTTAAATTTTCACGATTCTTATTCGTTCCAGCCATCAATCTTACCTAGTTTCACTTAACTATCTCCCTCTCCACTATTTTTTACGAAACCTTCTTCACAGTACTCTAATGCTGTTTAATAATAAATTATAGACAATGTTATCTTTTCACTCAAAGATAATAAATTTTAAAAGCCATTAAAGTGGACGATGGAATTTATAACAATTTATATAGGATATCGTAGCGTTTTTTACATCAATTTTATCTTTTTTTTATAGGGAATAGCCGCTACAAATCATAATCTCAGTTGAATTATGAAATCATAAATCCTAAAAAAGGGATATGCACTTTATTTCCAAACTTTTTCCTGCAAAGCTTATCCGTCGTTATAAACGTTTCCTTGCGGATGTTCAACAAGATGATCAGCATGTCCTCACCGTATCTGTACCTAATACAGGATCAATGCTTGGATTAACAGCTTTCAACTCCAATATCTGGCTTTCATATCATAATAACATCAAACGAAAATATGCCTATCAATTAGAAATTATTGAAGCCGATAATACTTTGGTTGGCATTAATACTGCTTTACCCAATAAACTTGCATTAGAAGCAATTCAAAACGGATTACTACCAGAATTAAGTGGATATAAAACAATTTTAAAAGAACAACGCTATGGAACACAATCACGAATTGACTTTCTTTTACGTGACGACATTCTTCCTGACTGTTACCTAGAAGTCAAAAATGTTCATTTTATTCGTCAAAAAGGATTAGCAGAATTTCCTGATAGTGAAACAAAACGTGGAGCACGTCACCTTGATGAGCTCATAGGAGTTGTACAACAAGGAAAAAGAGCTGCTATGCTTTATATTATTCAACGAGAAGATTGCGCAGCTTTTACAATCTGTCATGATCTTGATCCACTCTATGGACGTAAATTTGATTTAGCATTAAAATCAGGAGTAGAATGTTATGCTGTAAAGTGTCACATAAGTGTAGAAGGCATTTTTCCGATTCAGAGAGTAAAAATAGAAAACAGAAAAAACAATGACTGAGTATATTGAATATAATAAAAGCCCTTTAAAATTTAATGGAAAAATTCGCATTTTCGATGATTATGCTTTTGCTAAAATGCGTGAAGTTGGTCGCATTGCTGCAGAATGCCTTGATGCGCTTACGGATATTATTAAGCCAGGCGTTACTACGCAAGAAATTGATGATTTTGTATTCATTTTTGGTGCTAAGCGAGGAGCACTTCCTGCTGATCTAAATTATCATGGATACAGCCATTCATGCTGTACATCTATCAATCACGTTGTCTGTCATGGCATTCCCAATAAAAGACCCTTGCAAGAAGGCGATATTGTGAATGTGGATGTAACCTTTATCCTTGATGGTTGGCATGGGGATTCAAGCCGAATGTATCCTGTTGGAAAAATCAGGCGTGCTGCAGAACGCCTGCTAAAAATAACCTATGAAAGTCTTATGAAAGGAATCGCTGTTGTTAAGCCTGGAGCAACCACAGGTGATATTGGTGCAGCCATTCAACAGTATGCAGAATCTGAACGATGCTCAATTGTGAAAGATTTTTGTGGACATGGTATTGGGCAGCTTTTTCATGATGCACCCAATATCCTCCATTATGGAACCCCTGGAGAAGGAATAGAATTAAAACAAGGTATGATGTTTACAATTGAGCCTATGATTAACCTTGGTAAACCACAAGTTAAGATTTTATCTGACGGTTGGACTGCTGTTACCCGTGACCGCTCTCTGACAGCACAATATGAACATACAATTGGTGTCACAAATGAAGGGTATGAAATATTTACACAATCTCCTAAAAATATTTTTTATATTCCAAATTCGCATACCTAACGCAATGTAGAGATGTTATGGCTAAAAAATTAAATCAAAAGGAAAATACTCAAAGTGATCACTTTGCATTAACATCGAGTTCTCCACTCACCCCAGTATCAGAAAGAAAAAGTGAAGACCCTCAGAAAAACGCACAGCTCCATAAACATTATCAAGGACACCGTGAGCGTCTTCGGAAGCGTTATTTAAAGTCAAAAGGAAATGCAATCGAAGATTATGAATATCTTGAATTATTGCTTTTTCGTACAATACCCCGTGCAAACACAAAACCCATAGCTAAAAATTTGATAGCACGTTTTGGTTCATTAGCTGATGTGTTGGGAGCAGATATTCACCGACTTCAAGAAATTCCAGGATGTGGTCCCGCCACTGCAATTGATTTAAAAATTATTTCAGATGTTGCTGGACGTCTTGCTCGTGCGCAATTGTTTAAACGCGATATTTTTTCATCATGGGATAAAGTGTTAGCTTATTGTAAAGCTGTTATGGCTCACGAAACACGTGAACAATTTCGTATTTTGTTTCTTGATAAGAAAAACGGCTTACTTGCTGATGAGGTGCAACAAACTGGAACCATTGATCATACCCCTGTTTATCCTCGTGAAGTTATTTCTCGAGCTTTAGAGTTATCCGCATCAGGACTTATCTTAGTCCACAATCATCCTTCTGGCGATTCCACCCCCTCTGATGCAGATATAACAATGACATATAGATTAAAAGATGCAGCAAATGCGTTAGGCATTATTATCCATGACCATCTTATTATTGCACGAAATAATCATACGAGCTTTAAAGCATTAAAACTTATATAAATCTTATGGGATAAAAAAGACTTCATTCAACTATGAACAACAAATCAATTTTCTAAATCAATATCTAATATAGCCATTGAGAAATTATAGGAGAGCTCATCTTCATCTTCATCTCGATAGATAATGCCTAAAAACTCATCTCCCATATAAACCTCACAAGAATCACTCTTTTTAGGCCGTGCTCTAACTTGCAATGCTGAGTTTTGGAATATATTTTTTAAATAATTATCAAGTTTTTTTATTTCATCAGCATTCACTATGCTCTCCTGTTTTTTTAACGATTTAAATAACTGCGTGTCGCGCAAATAAGACAACCTCATGATTCTGTAAAGTTAGTAAAAAAGCTTAATCTGAATATTTACTTAATATTACATATATTTACAACGCGCTTTATACATTTATAAAAAACTTTTACAAAAGGATTCTATCATTATTAAATATACCCGTATAGATTAAAAAATGGCAAAAACTGTATATTTTTAATAATTTTACTTTATCTCCAATTTTAGCATACGCATTTAGAATGCATATTCGTAAGAAAAATTGATCAATAATTTATAATTTTGTTCCTTTTATAAAGGATAAAAATAATAATACTTTTTTTATTTAAAATTACATTTTTTAGAAAAAAATATTATTATATCATTCAAAAATAATTCTTTTTAATAAATTTTAAAGTATAATTATCTAACCCTAGAAGAATTACATCTCTAAAAAATATACAAAATAGGCTAATAAGAGTTTAGCTTTCTTCCCATTTTTTATAAAAAACTTATGTCACAATAGAAAAATTTTTAAATAAGCGTTTTTCAATTTATACGAGATAAAAATATTGAGTATTTTTGTGAATGCTAGAACCTATGAAGAATGCTTATCTTATAGGATAACGAGAAAGAAAATCTATAACGCCTTTTTTATAAACTTTATCGCCTACAGCAAGCATATGATCTCGACCAGGAATTGATAAAGCTTCACCACAAGGCAATAAAGCTGCTAACGGCTCTGCTGCACCGCCAATTTCATCTAATGAACCAACGACAACAAGTGCAGGTTGCTTAATTTTGTAAACTTCAGATGCCGTTAACTCCTGTTTTGATGTGATAATACAAGCAGCAAGAGCACGTTTATCGCTTTTCGTTTGATCTGCAAATTTACGGAACATTAAACCGCGCGTATTAGTAATAGTAGAAATATCTTCTGCTAAAAGTGCCTCAGCAACAGGCTCCCAATTTCCCGCTCCCGTTACCATACCAATACCTAAACCACCAAAAATGACACTGTGTACATATGTTGGATGCAAAAGAGCCATGAAAGCACTAATACGAGCCCCCATAGAATATCCCATAACATGGGCTTTAGATATCTCTAAATGCTGTAGTAACTTTATTGCGTCGCCAGCCATAGCTTGAGGTGTATAAAAAACAGGGTCATAACTTTTAACTGAATCTCCGTGACCGCGATTATCAAGAGCAATAACACGATATCCTGCTTCAGTGAGAATGCGAAACCAACCCGTTGCATACCAATTCACTCGTGCAGAAGATCCAAAACCATGGATCAACAAAACAGGCGCACCCTGCCCTTCTTCTCGATAAGCAAATCGCAAACCATTATATTCAAAAAAACGAATATCTTCAGCGGTCATTTTTTATTGCACTTTCCACAAAGTACAGGATGAATAACACGTTGCCCTTTTTGTATCTTTTTTTCAGAAACTTCACCAGCATTAATCTCAAGTGCAAAAGCTGCAGGAACTTCCGATGAAATGGTATTTGTCGAAAATGGAGAAGTGTTTTCAATAATCGATACAATAATTCCCTCAGAGTTTAAGAAAATCATATCTAAAGGTAAAGGCGTATTTGCCATCCACATAAAAATTTTCTGTTCATCTCCCGATTGAGAACTTTTTAGCTGCTTAAAGAGCATTGCACGATCGCGTGGAAAATCAGTCCGATACATTAAACCAGCCGCGGCTTGAGACGGCGTAAAAGCAATCTCTACCTTATAATAAACCGTACCTTGCTTTGTATGTATTTCTAAAGGAATCGGATGAACAGGAATCTCTATGGGCTTTTTTGCTACAACAACACGCATTTCTAACATAAAAAGCATTACCAATAAAACAATATACCCCTTTTTAAAAGGCTTTAACATTCTTGTCTCCACCACAGAAAATTTTTAAATTTTGTTTCTAAAATAAAAAGTACCAGAGTTTAAAAGTCAAAAAAATAAGAGGGGTGCCCCCTTGTTGTTTTCTAGTTTCTTTCAACGTAATACGCGCAACTTTCTCCATTTGGTTTATGGATTCACTAGAGCCATATTTTCTTTAAAAACCTACCTCTATAGAAATTTACGGAATAACCCCCTTTAAAAACATACTGTTTTTATTTGTGAAATTCAATGCGTAGCTAAAGGAATGCCTATATCCGGATAAATCTCTGCTGTCATTAAACCTTTTTCTCCTTTACCAAAACGTACAAGAACAACTTGGCCGGAACGAAGCTCTGCTAAACCAAAACGGCGCAACGTTTCCATATGAATAAAAATATCTTCTGTTCCTTGCCCACGGCTAAGAAAACCGTATCCTTTGTCACGATTAAACCATTTAACAATTGCACGTTCTAGTCCACTTTCTGGAGTAACAACAACATGGGTACGGGCTGGAACTTCTGATGGATGAATTGCTGAAGAACAATCTATGGATTTCACCTGAACGCACTTTAATCCTCTTTCAGTTTTTTCCACAGCACAAATAACTTTTGCTCCCTCCAAAGCTGTTTGAAAACCATCCCTTCGCATTACCGTAACATGCAATAATATATCGGGGAAATGAGGTAAATCAGGTACAATAAATCCATACCCCTTACTACCATCAAACCACTTAATGACACCACTGATTTCGATAATCTCCCCACAAGCACCTATACTATCTTCAGATAGGGGACAATCTTTTAATGCATCCTTACTCGTCATAATAACGTGATCCTGTAGCTTATAAATTGTACGATATTGATTCTCTAGGTTTAAGTAAACATTGCTCTTGTATCAACACGCAAGCCCCAAGATAAGATTTCCCCATATTGTCGTATCTTCTATGTTAATGTCAGAGAATATCAACATGAATATTTATAAAACTATTTGATTGTAAGCTTTACATATCTTACAAGGAGTGCCCTACAAAAGAGGTTATATGAAAGGTTTTTTTACATAATGATATTTTCATAAATGTGTAACTTGCATGATGAAGAAGTTCAATATAAGGTGAAAAAACAACAATTCAATTAAGGAAAATGCGCAATGCAATTGAAGAAAATCCTTACGACAATCACAGCATTCATGGCATTTACTGCAAATGTTTATGCAAGTGAACCTATCAAAATTGGTGTTTATCTTCCATTAAGTGGTCAAAATGCATTTGGAGGTCAGCTTGAAATTAGAGGTATAGAATTAGCCCATAAAAAAATTCCAGAAATTTTAGGACGTAAAGTAGAACTTGTTATTATTGATAATAAGTCTGATAAAGTAGAAGCAGCTAATGCTGTTATGCGTTTAACAGCAAGTGAAAAAGTAAGTGGAATCATTGGTAGCTATGGTTCCTCGCTTTCGTTGGCAGGTGGTGAAATATCTGAAAAAGCAAAGACTCCAACCATTGCAACTTCCTCAACAAGTCCTCTTGTTACACAGGGTAAAAAATATTATTTCCGCGCTTGTTTTATTGATTCCTATCAAGGAGTGGGAATCGCGACTTACATAAGTCAAACTTTACACGCAAAAAAAGCAGCTATCCTCAAAGATATTTCAAACGATTATGCCATTGGTCTTGCAAGCTACTTTATGCGTGCTTTCAAAAAATTAGGTGGTGAAGTTGTCTCAAATTTAAACTATAATTCCGGAGATCAGGATTTTTCAGCTGTTCTTACGCAAATTATCGCGCAAAAACCTGATATCTTATTCATTCCATCTTACTTTTCTGAGGGTGCTATCATTATGAAACAAGCACGAGAATTAGGAGCAAAGTTTCAAATTATGGGTGGAGATGCTATGGATAATCCAGAAACCATTGCGATTGCAGGAAAAGCTTCAGAAGGTTTCTTACATACGACACTTCCCTATAGTGAGGATATGCCAAATATGTCAGTAGCTGCGCAAGAATTCACAGCAGAATGGAAAAAAGAGTATCCTGACAAAGAGCCGAATATCAATTCTGTTTTGGGATATACGAGTTATATGATGTTCATGAAGGCTATTGAAAATGCTGGTAGCGCTGATCGTGAAAAAATTACTATCGCTCTTAGCAAATTAAAAGATTTTCAAACCCCCTTCGGTGATATGTCAATGGATGAAAATCATAACCCTAAGATTCCTATTGGTATCATTAAAATACAGGATGGAAAACGTGTTTATTTAGAAGAGGTTAAACCTGCTTTTTAATTAAAAAGTTTTACTTATTAAAATGCAAGAATTGGTTGAGGATCTTTTTCTCAACCAAAAACTTAGAAATTTCTTGTTATCCTATGTAAATTAACAAATGTGGAAGGATGAGAGATGAGCACTGAAATGTTCATCCAGTATTTTTTTAATGCACTGGCATTGGGATCTCTTTATGGGCTTATCGCTATTGGTTACACCATGGTCTACGGTATACTGAGACTCATTAATTTTGCTCACGGTGATATCTTTATGCTGGGAGCATATTTTGTTTTCTTTTCCACAATTAGCTTTATGCCTGCTTGGGCAGCACTTCTTCTTTTGTTTCTCGCGGCTCTTATTTATTATTCGGTCTTTATAGGGTTTAAAAGGCGCCCTTCAATTTACTGGATTGCTGTTTTTTTAATCCTTGCGTTAGGTTTTGTTTATTATTTTAAAATTTCTCCACAAGATTTTACCCCGATTTGGGTTTTAGCTCTTTGTTTTTCCATTTTTATTACAAGTGCAGTGGGTATTATTGTTGATCAACTTGCCTATAAACCTCTACGCCATGCTCCGCGTATCTCGGCGCTTATCGGTGCAATTGGTGTTTCTTTTTTTATTGAAAATCTTTCTACTGTACTCTTTAGTGGTGTTCCGAAAGGTGTAAAACAACCAGATTTTCTTGTAACACCATTTTTATGGCATTTAGGATCAGGAGCAGATGGTATCATTAGAATTGCTCCCATGTCTCTGATCGTTCCCGTTGTGTCATTGATTCTTATTGTTTTACTGTTATGGATTATCCATAAAACAAAACCGGGTCTTGCTATGCGTGCAATCTCCCATGATATTGAAACGACGCGTTTGATGGGTGTGTCTGTCAATAAAGTTATTGCATTTACATTTGGAATAGGCTCAGCTCTTGCCGCTATAGCAGGTATTATGTGGTCTTTACGTTATCCTCAAATTCAGCCTTATATGGGCGTTCTTCCTGGTCTCAAAGCATTTATCGCTGCTGTTATCGGAGGTATTGGTTCGATACCAGGAGCAATGTTGGGAGGATTGTTATTAGGGTTTATTGAAATTATGATTATCGCATTTTTCCCCGCGCTATCTGGATATCGAGATGCCTTCGCTTTCATTTTATTGATTCTGATTTTATTGATATTGCCCACAGGATTAATGGGTAAAAAAAGTCAGGAGAAAATCTAATGGCAAAGTCAGTGACAACTGTTTTATCTTGTATAAGTGTTTTAGTTCTCATAGGTTTTTTATTTTATGCTGATAGCCATTTTAATGACTATACGCTTCGTATCATAAATCTGATTGCTATTAATGCGATATTGGCAATTTCGCTTAATTTGATTTACGGTTTCACAGGTATGTTTTCTCTTGGACATGCTGGATTTATGGCTATTGGTGCTTATGTTTGCGCAATTTTACTTCTTTCCCCTGAACAAAAAGAAATGATGTGGATTCTGGAGCCTATCGCTGAACCATTGTATCATCTGCAATTACCTTTTTTTGTCGCTGTTGTTATAAGTGGTTTATGTGCTGCAGTTGTAGGTTTATTGATTGCTTTGCCAATATTACGTCTTGGTGGTGATTATCTTGGAATTGCAACATTGGGTTTTGCAGAAATTATTCGCATTGTCATTACGAACGCAACATCGCTTACAAATGGCTCTTTAGGTATCAAGGGAATACCTCAAAATGCAACATTATGGTGGAACTATGGTTGGTTAGCATTTACTGTTCTCTTTATTGTCCTTTTACTGCAAAGCAATACTGGTAACGTATTACGTGCCATTCGTGATGATGAAATTGCTGCGAAAACTATGGGAATTAACGCTTTTTTCTACCGTAGTTTTTCTTTTACTGTTGGAGCGTTTTTTGCAGGTATAGGTGGAGCATTAATGGCTGCTCTTATTTCAACCATTGATCCCAAAATGTTTAATTTTCTTCTAACTTTTAATATTTTGATGATTGTAGTTGCTGGTGGTCTCGGCTCAATTACAGGAAGTATTATTGGCAGCATTATTATTACAGTTATGCTTGAATGGCTTCGTATTATTGAAAATCCATTTGACTTAGGTTTCATACATATTCCAGAAACACCAGGGCTTCGTATGGTTGTTTTTTCTCTTTTATTGCTGGTAATTATCTTGTTTTGGAGAAAAGGGTTGATGGGACAACGAGAATTCTCATGGAATGGAATTTATAGCTTTTTGACACGCAAAAAGCTTTCTAATACTGAGGGAAAGCTATGAACGACACCATCCTTTCACTCAATAATATTGTAATGCGTTTTGGCGGATTAGTTGCTGTAAATAATATTAATATGGCAATTAAACGAGGAAGTATTACTGGATTAATTGGTCCCAATGGCGCTGGAAAAACAACCGTTTTCAATATGATTTCTGGATTTTATGCTCCTACAAGCGGCGTCATTCTTTTTGATGAGCAAAAAATTTCTGGAGCGCCTCCTTATATTATCTGTAGACGCCATATTGCCAGAACATTTCAAAATATTCGTCTTTTCTCAGGGTTAACGGTTTTGCAGAATGTTATGGTAGGAGCGCATGTTCGACAAAAATATCCTTGGTTTTCTTCAGCTCTATTTTTTTCAAAAGCAATGAAAGAAAAGAAGGAAGTTTATAAAAATTCCTTGGAGCTCCTTGAGCAGCTACAGCTTGATCACCTTGCCAATCAATCGGCAACAGCTTTACCTTATGGTGTGCAACGACGTCTAGAAATTGCACGCGCGTTAGCCACAAAGCCCAAATTGCTTCTTCTTGATGAACCTGTTGCTGGCATGAATCCACAAGAAAGTGAAGATCTTAGAAAATTCATAGCAAAAGTGCAAAAAGACTTTGATCTTACAATTCTTCTTATTGAGCACGATATGAAAGTGGTTATGGGGCTTTGCCAACATATTTTGGTTATGGAATATGGCTGTTGCATTGCCAATGGTACACCAGATGAAATTCGTAATAACCCTAAAGTTATTGAAGCTTATCTTGGCGGAGATGTTTATGGATATTCTTAAAATAAAAAATCTTTACGTTCATTATGGCGCCATTAAAGCTGTCCAAAATCTTTCTATGTCCATAAAAAAGGGAAGTATTGTCACTTTAATTGGAGCCAATGGTGCTGGAAAAAGCAGTATTGTACGTTCTATTACAGGACTTAATCGCTCTGTTTATGGAAAAATTACCTATAATGGCAAATCTATTATTAAAAAATCACCAGAAGAGATTTTGCGATTAGGTATTGCTCTAAGTCCTGAAGGACGCCGTATCATGCCCCATCTCACTGTTTTAGAGAATCTTCATCTAGGTGCTTATATCCGTCATGATAAGCAGGGAATTTCCCGTGATATTGAATGGATATTTGATCTTTTTCCGCGCCTACGAGAAAGAGCAAAACAGTTGGGAGGAACAATGTCAGGTGGTGAACAACAGATGGTTGCTGTGGGCCGTGCACTCATGAGCAATCCTGATATGGTCATATTAGATGAACCATCGTTGGGATTGGCTCCGCTTCTCGTTCGAGAAATTTTTTCGATTATTAGAAAAATTAATGAGATGGGAAAAACTGTTCTTCTTATTGAACAAAATGCATTTGCTGCGCTTTCTATAGCTGACTATGCTTATATTTTAGAGGTAGGACATATTTTATTTCACGGTGAAGGTAAAACTATGCTCTCTGATTCGCGTGTTAAAGAAGCCTATCTTGGTGGATAAAGACTACGAATTGAGGAAATAGAGCTCATCCCTCCACCTTTTAAAAAAGCATTTCTCGTTCTCAATGAGAAATGCTCCTTTGTAAAGTTTGATTATTACATCCACCATTTTTCTGCACTGAATATCCCTGCTTCTTTTTCAATAATGTGCGCTATCTGAAAAATGACTTCTTCAGCAAAAGGTTTACCAATCAATTGCAATCCTAGAGGTAAACCATTTGATGACAGACCTGCAGGAACAGAGATTCCTGGTAAACCAGCCATATTAACGGGTACCGTAAAAATGTCATTAAGATACATTGCTACAGCATCATTTTTTATTTTTTCATCAGCTATACCAAAGGCAGGTGTTAGTGTTGCTGGTGTCAGAATAGCATCAATGCCTGAAGCAAAACATTGATCAAAATCACGTTTTACGAGTGTTCTTACTTTTTGAGCTCTTAGATAACAGGCATCATAATAACCAGATGAAAGAACATAAGTCCCAACCAAAATACGTCGCTTGACTTCATCACCAAAACCAACAGAGCGCGTGTTTTCATACATCTCAATGATGTCTTTTCCAGGCACGCGTAGACCAAAACGCACACCATCATAACGCGCTAAATTAGAAGAGGCTTCTGCAGGAGCTATAATATAATAAGAAGGTAGAGCATATTTTGTATGAGGCAAAGAAATGTTCTTAATCTCAGTTCCTGCTTCCTTTAACCAACTTATGCCTTTTTTCCAAAGCTCAATAATTTCTGGAGACATTCCATCCATATGATATTCTTTTGGGATACCAATTTTCATTCCTTTAATTGATTGACCAAGATAACTTTCATAATCAGGAACTGGTAAATTCACGGAAGTAGAATCTTTTTCATCAAAAGAGGCCATTGATCTTAGTAAGATAGCACAATCACGAACATCTCTAGCAACAGGTCCAGCTTGATCAAGGGATGAAGCAAATGCAACAACGCCCCACCGTGAACAACGTCCATAAGTTGGCTTTATTCCTACAGTTCCAGTAAAAGCTGCTGGTTGACGTATTGAGCCACCTGTATCGGTTGCAGTTGCACCGGCACAAATTTGTGCAGCAACAGCGGCAGCAGATCCTCCCGAAGAACCACCGGGTACGAGTTTTTCATTCGAGTCTTTTTTTCTCCACGGATTAATAACGGGACCATAATATGATGTTTCATTGGATGAGCCCATAGCAAACTCATCCATATTAAGTTTTCCTAACATTACAGCACCGTCTTGCCATAAATTAGCCGTGACAGTTGATTCATAATGCGGTTTAAAACCATCAAGGATATGTGAACAGGCTTGAGTATGAACACCATAGGTTGCAAAAAGATCTTTAATCCCCAAAGGAATTCCTTCTAAAAGCCCTCCCTGCCCTCTCGCTAAGCGACTATCTGATTCAGCAGCCATTTTCATTGCCTGTTCTGCTGTTATTGTTACATAAGCATTCAAAATTGGATTAGCTGATTCTATTGCTTGTAAATAAGCTTCCGTTAATTCTGTTGCTTTGAGATTTTTCTTTGTTAGAGAATCACGAGCTTGCGCAATTGTGAGGGTTGTTAAATCGGTCATATTGGTTCTCAAATTTCAAAAATATAAAAAGTTACTCAACAATTTTTGAGACAAGAAAAAAATTTTCTTCTGTAACAGGGGCATTGGCTACAATATCTGCTGCTTTATCGCCATCTGTAACACTATCTTCACGCATTCGTAGAGTCATCGGCATCACAGATGTTAATGGCTCAACTCCACTGACATCAACTTCATTCAATTGCTCTACAAAACCTAAAATAGCATTGAATTTTTTTGTCACAGGTTCTATCTCATCATCGTGGATAGCAATCCGCGCTAAATGTGCGACCCGCTTGATGGTCTCTTGATCAACAGACATACTATTTACGCCTTTCTGTTTTTATTAATCTTTATTCTGGCTATACAAGGCTGAGCTTGCAAGCGCAAGAATATTAGATAACATGAATGAAGAATATAACCATTAGATCTGAAACATTAAAAAACGCATTATACCCTTATGACCGTTATTAATATAAACGAAGTTATGACACATCTTTTGCCTGGACAAACAATAGCAGGCTTAGATTTAGGGACAAAAACTATCGGAATTGCGATTTCTGATATGGGGCTGACTGTCTCAAATCCGCGTCCTGTACTACAGCGAAAAAAATTTACAGAAGATGCTTACACACTTATTAAAACTTTTGACCGTGAAAATGTAGGCGTTATTATCATCGGCTTACCCCTTAACATGAATGGGAGCAGCGGTTCTCGTGTTCAAGCAACCAGAGCTTTTGTGAGCAATATGAAAGCTTATACAAAAATTCCATTTGTTTTTTGGGACGAACGTTTGTCAACAATTGCTGCAGAGCGTTCTCTTCTAGAAATGAATGTATCGCGCGCTAAAAGAGCAAGCCGAATTGATTCGGCAGCCGCTGCTTTTATATTGCAAGGTGCTCTCAATAGAATTCAAAACTTTCATCATATGGAAGGATAGAGGACATTGAGCAAATGCCCTGCATTATATCGTGCAATGAGCATCCCGTAGGAAGATCTCCACTGTCCCCCAAGACGGCTTTCCATATAGGCATTTGCAACATGTTCTATGTCTGTAGAACGTAATGCTGCTGCTGCTGCTGCATAGGCTACCTGTTCAACAAAAAACCTTCCTGCACCTTCATTTGCTGATGCCATATCACCTGCTGACTTAATAATTTCAATTGCTCGTGGTCCCGCTGGTCCAATATCAAGAGCAATTTTTTCTAACAATTTCTGAAACAGTCCCGGTGCTTTTTCAGCAATAAGAATGGCATCCTTTACCAATTGATTAGCAGAACTATTTCTCACAATTCGTGCAGGCCCATTATGCAACATTTGCGATAATGGATTATTCTCTATAAAACTTTCAATACCAAGTTGTGCAATAATTTCGCCAATAATAGGCACAACCAATTGACTTACGTGATAAGCAATAATAGGTGTCATAATGCGGGCAAAAGCTGCTTCAGAACGGTCATTTGCTGCATTGTCAAATGCTCTCGCTAAACGCAAAACCAATGCTTGTGAAGCAGCTATATCTAATGCAATATCTGCAAAAATACGTTCTGTCAGTGGTGGTAAAGGTTGATTGGGCATTTTTTTCCGGAAAAAATCTATGCCAAATTGAAGAGCCGCTCGCAAAACACCTGCCGATATTACTGATTGATCGAAACGCATCATCGTCTCGATATCTTTAATAACTTTAAGCCCTTCTCCAGCATTTCCCAAAAGCCAACCATAACTGCCTTGGAAATCAACAACCCCCTCTGGTGTTAAAAGTTCTCCAGAACGCTGAATTAAATGACGAATCGATATAAATCCATTTAATGCGCCATTTTCTTGTATGCGTGGAATAAAAAAACAACTTAAATGACCATTTAAATCTGCACTAACAAGATATCCGTCAGCGGTAGGATTAATAACATTGGTTTTTACAACATTTAAACGATATAGATCACGTTCCATACTTTCATCGAAAGAAATCTTCTTAACACTTGGAAAATTAAAAGCGTATTTTTCAATATCATCAAATGCACAAGTTAGAGAAGCAGCCTTTTTATGATGAATAGGCTTTGATGAGGAATCATATTGGCGTGATAAAAGTACATTTTGCCATTTTTTGAAGAGCTCAATATCACTAATTAACACAGCAATAGCTGCACTCGTTATGATAACTTCATTCAAATGTCCTGTTTCTAAACCAGCAGATAAAGCTAAACGAATCGCACGCGCTTGATAGCGTACTCCATTTTCTGAGCTCGTATTTTCCCAAAGTGAGGTAACCAAACCAGCTTGTCTAGAATATTGTTGAAGAGCTTGATAGGAAGAATGGATCTCTAATTTTTCCGTCGGTTGCCCCCATTCATCATTATAACACAATAAAGGCTTATAATGATTTGCCAAGCAAGAGAGTTTCCATGCTTCTCGACTCGCTGCAAAATCTCCTATTTCTTCAAAACTTGCTAACAAAAACTTAGGCAAAGTAGAGGCAATACGAAACATAAGCGTATCGCTAAGAAATGTATTTTTTCGACGATTATTTTGCGCAGATACAGCACTCATAGGTATATTCCTACATTCAAACCATTCATATCATAGACTATTTGTCTTTTTAGAGTTAAGAAACATTTATCATATTCAAACAAATGCTTGTTTAACCTGTTTAGAGAGAGATAAAGAAGAATGCTATGATTCAAGATAATTTTTTTCCACTTTTCCCTCATCAACATCTTTTAGCTATTAAAGATCTAAGTGTACAAGATCTTAATACATTGCTTGATCGTGCAGAAGCAAATGTTATCCTTTCTAACAAAATTGATAAAATAAAATCTACTTTGCATGGACGGACTCAAATTAATCTCTTTTTTGAAGCCTCTACGCGAACACAATCTTCTTTTGAATTAGCGGGTAAAAGGCTAGGTGCACACGTGATGAGTCTTGCGATCGGCAACTCATCTGTAAAAAAAGGAGAAACATTACTTGATACAGCTGCAACTCTCAATGCGATGAAGCCGGATATACTGGTTTTTCGCCATAACAGTGCAGGAGCGGCAGCTTTATTAGCGCAAAAAGTTGATTGTTGTGTCATTAATGCAGGTGATGGTGCTCATGAACATCCAACACAGGCTTTATTAGATGCTCTAACCATTAAAAGAGCAAAAGGTCGTATTGAAGGATTAACTGTTGCGATTTGTGGAGATATCTTACACTCACGTGTTGCCCGTTCCAATATCCTGAGTCTCAATGCTTTGGGTGCTCGTGTTCGTGTTGTTGCTCCCTCAACACTCTTACCCGCAGAAATCACTCATATGAGTGTTGAGGTTTTTAACACAATGAAAGAAGGTCTTAAAAATGCTGACGTTATCATGATGTTACGCTTACAGCATGAACGGATGACAGGTTCTTTTATTCCCTCTACGCATGAATATTTCCATTATTTTGGCTTACATAAAGAAAATTTAGCCTATGCCAAAAATGATTCCATTATTCTGCATCCTGGCCCAATAAACCGTGGTGTAGAGATTGCATCTGACATAGCAGATGGATCACAAAGTATGATTCATACACAAGTAGAAATGGGAATTGCAGTGCGTATGGCGGTCATGGAGGCTTTATTAGATTCACGCGCAAAGATCAGTGGAGAAAAAAAATGATAAAACCAATTGTTTTTCAAAATGCTCGTATTATTGATCCTTCACGCGCAGTCGATGAAATTGGTACAGTTATTGTTGAAAATGGACGGATTATAGCCGCTGGAAAAGATGCTCTGAATCAGGGTTTCCCAGAAGAAGCAGAAATTGTTAACGCACAAAACAAAGCAATTCTCCCTGGCCTTGTTGATGCGCGCGTTTTTGTTGGAGAATTAGGGAATGAACACTGTGAAACAATCGCATCAACAAGTCAATCCGCCGCCGCAGGTGGTATTACTTCTTTCCTCATGATGCCAGATACGCGTCCAGTCATTGATAATGTGGCACTTGTTGAATTTATTAGGCATACAGTACAAGAAAAGTCATCGGTCAATATTTATCCCGTTGCTGCGATCACACAAGGTTTCAACGGACAGCAAATAGCGGAATTCGGCTTACTAAAAGATGCAGGAGCTGTTGCCTTTTATGAAGGAAAAAAAACGCTTCAAAGTTCATCTGTTATGCGACGTGCAATGACTTATGCGCGTGATTTTGATGTTCCATTGATGCATGAAACGCAAGATAAAGATCTTACAGGACAAGGTGTGATGAATGAAGGGCTGCTCGCCAGTTGGCTTGGTCTTTCTGGCATCCCCCGCGAAGCAGAAGTTATCCCACTTGAAAGGGATCTGCGATTAGCAGTATTAACGCAAACACGCTATCATGCCGCTCAAATATCAACAGCACTCTCTGCTGATGCACTTCGTTTAGGTAAAAAACGCAGTGAGAAAATTTCAGCGGGTGTATCTATTAATCATTTATCTTTCAATGAAAATGACATTGGCGAATATCGCACCTCTTTTCGCTTAATGCCCCCATTGCGTACAGAAGAAGACCGTATAGCAATGATTGAAGCAATAAAGGATGGGACTATAGATGTTATTGTCTCTTCTCATGATCCTCAAAGTAAAGATACAAAACATTTACCATTTAATGACGCAGCAGTTGGCGCTATTGGTATGGAGACTTTATTGAGTGCAGCCTTACGCCTTTATCATGATGAGAGCCTATCTCTTCTACGGATAACTGAACTTTTGTCAACGGCGCCTGCAAAGCTCTTTGGACTCAATGCAGGAACACTGAAGAAAGGTGCTCATGCAGACCTTATTGTGGTTGATCTTGAAGAACCATGGGTTGTTTCGAAAGAGAAGCTCTATTCACGTTCAAAAAATACCCCTTTTGAGAATGCACGTTTTCAAGGACGCGTGCTCCAGACCATTGTGAAAGGGAAAACCGTTTTTAAACTTGATCAACAAACTTAATGAGATTTTTAATGAATGAAGCAGAAATATTTTTTCAGTCCACTCCATGGTTTATTTTCCTCATATCTTATATCATTGGCTCGATTCCATTTGGTCTTCTTTTTACGAGATTAGCCAAACTTGGCGATGTGAGAACAATTGGTTCCGGCAATATTGGAGCTACAAATGTTTTACGAACAGGAAATAAAAAACTTGCTGCTCTAACACTTCTTTGTGATATGTTGAAAGGAACTATCGTTGTTTTCGTTATAAAGTTTTTTAGTGATCCGCTAGACAATAGTATCCTTGTTTCTCTAGCAGGTTTTTTTGTTTTCTTAGGGCATCTTTTCCCCATATGGCTTAAATTTAAAGGCGGCAAAGGTGTTGCTACCTATCTAGGGATCTGCTTAGGAATCTATTGGCCTGCAGCAATTATTTTTATTATTGTATGGATAACGATTTTTCTCCTCACACGCTATTCTTCATTATCCGCACTCGTTTCTGTTGTTATAACTGCGATATTTGTTTTTTACTTTTCCGATCCTTATTTCTATTTTATGCTGATTGTGATGAGCATATTTGTGTATATAAAGCATTACGCAAATATCGGTAGATTATTAATTGGGGAAGAAAGTAAGATTGGGACTCAAAACGGGGATAAATAAAGGAATCCTGCTCACTGATCGTCAACGTCTAAATTGGTTACGGTTGTTGCGTAGTGAAAATATTGGAGCAGTGAGTTTTCGCAATCTCATTGATCATTATAAAACAGCAGAAAATGCTCTGGAAGCGCTGCCAGAGCTTAGTAGAAAAGGCGGTGGTTCTGTATCTATTAAAATAGCAAGCTTAGAAGATGCAGAAAAAGAAATACAAAAAGCGAAAAGATTAGGTGTTCGGTTTATCGGTATGGGAGAACCAGATTATCCAGCTTTTCTTAAGGTTACAGAAGCCCCTCCGCCGCTTATTGCTATCAAAGGTAATGTTTCAATTTTTCAAAAAACTTCTATTGGAATTATAGGTTCTCGAAATGCTTCAGCTGCGGGAAAAAAGCTTACGGCTCAATTTGCGCGTTTTCTCGGAGAAGCAGACTTTGTAACAATTTCTGGGCTCGCTCGTGGAATTGATAGCGTTGCGCATCAAGCAAGTTTAAAAACAGGAACTGTTGCAGTTATGGCTGGGGGAATTGATCATATCTATCCTCCTGAAAATAAAAAGTTGCATGAAGATATTATCGCCAATGGTGGAGCCATCATCAGCGAAATGCCCATTTCTTGGAAGCCGCGTGCTATCGACTTTCCAAGAAGAAACCGTATTATTGCAGCTCTATCACTTGGTCTCTTGGTTGTAGAGGCAGCCCTGCGCTCAGGGTCCTTAATTACCGCACGTCAAGCAGCTGAAATGGGGCGGTTAATTTTTGCCATTCCCGGCTCACCACTTGATCCAAGATCTGTTGGTACAAACAATCTTATCAAGGACGGTGCTCTACTCACCACACATCCTTCTGACATCATAGAAACACTTACGCCATTAATTTCACCGCTTCCAAATTCGCAACTCAATTTTTTTGAGGAACCATCCTCTTTACAACTTGAAAAGGAGAATTTCAATTTAGCAGATGAAAAAAACAGCGGTCCCTCTTTAGCAGGTGATGATGCAGCACGTGCAGCAGTTCTCTCCGCTCTTTCAACAACGCCAATCGATTTAGACACTCTCAGCACCCACACAGGTGTTTCACTTCCAACTCTCTACCTCTTGTTGGTAGAACTCGAGCTTGCTGGAAAGCTTATTCGACACTCTGGTGGTTGTGTGTCATTGTCGAATCTTGATCTTTCCCAAGAGCCTCAGCACTATTAATAATGCTTTGCCCTTCTTTGGCAACCATATCCAAAAGCAATGCTAAAAGCGGACTATGCGCCTGACGCGCCATCTGATTCATTTGCTTAGACATGTCTGTAATATATTGGATAACTTTTAAATGATTTATAAACATAATCCTCTATCCTTGAGCATTTCCCCTCCTACCTCTCAATAGACGTTATCTTAGTATTTCGTCGTATGTTTTTGTAATAACAGTGGAAAATAAATCGTGTAATTCTATATAGGGTGTATTCTAATAATAACAATCATAAGTTGTACAATATTCATGTTTTTTATATGGCTAATATTTTTTTATGTGCTCTTAAGCAATTGTCATTAGCTATTCGCGTAAAAGGCGTTTATAAAAAAGTTTTTTATTTCAATATTTGGGTAAAATTATGAATATCGTTATCGTTGAATCTCCAGCAAAAGCAAAAACAATTAATAAATATCTTGGGTCTCAATACAAAGTTGTCGCATCATTTGGACATGTTCGTGATTTACCTGCAAAAGATGGTTCTGTTTTACCGGATCAAGATTTTTCTATGAAATGGGATATAGATTCTTCTGCCGCTAAACGTTTAAATGAAATAGCAAAAGCCGTTAAAGAAGCCGATAGCCTTATATTAGCAACAGACCCTGATCGTGAAGGGGAGGCTATTTCATGGCATATTCTGGATGTTCTTCGTCAAAAAAAAGTTTTAAAAGATAAACCTATTAAAAGAGTTGTCTTCAATGCCATCACAAAAAAGTCTGTGCTTGATGCTATGAACAATCCACGTGATATTGATACATCACTTGTAGATGCTTATCTTGCACGTCGCGCACTTGATTATCTCGTTGGTTTTACACTTTCACCTGTTTTATGGCGAAAACTCCCTGGTGCACGTTCAGCAGGACGCGTTCAATCGGTTGCTTTGCGTATTATTTGTGATCGTGAATCAGAAATAGAACATTTTATCAAAGAAGATTATTGGTCCGTTACAACACAGTTAAAAACCATCCGAAATGATAGTTTCCAAGCAAGATTGACAATGTTTAATCAAAGAAAAATAGGCAAGCTTGATATTCAATCTCAAGAACAAGCAGACCAAATTCGCTTTATGTTGGAGAAAGCCCAATATCATACACTCAGTGTTGAAGCAAAACCTACAAAGAGAAATCCTCTTCCTCCATTTACAACCTCCACACTACAACAAGCAGCTTCTTCAAAATTAGGATTTTCAGCTTCTCGCACTATGCAAATTGCCCAAAAGCTTTATGAAGGCATTGAAATTAATGGTGAAACGGCAGGGCTTATTACTTATATGCGTACCGATGGTGTGCAAATAGCACCAGAGGCTATAGATTCAGCACGAAAAGTTATTCATGAAACTTTCGGTAAAGACTATATTCCTGAAAAACCACGTTTTTATTCAACAAAGGCAAAAAATGCACAGGAAGCACACGAAGCGATCCGTCCAACAGATTTTCAACGCAATCCTAGTCAAGTCCGTAATTTTCTTGATAGCGATCAAGCAAAGCTCTATGAGCTGATATGGAAGCGTGCTATTGCCAGCCAAATGCGTTCTGCTGAAATTGAACGCACAACTGTTGAAATTGAAGCACAGCAAGGAGAAAACCGTGCAAATCTACGAGCAACAGGATCTGTTATTCGCTTTGATGGCTTTATTTCCGTCTACACCGATCAACGAGACGAAGAAAATAATGAAGAAAATGAAACAACACGTTTACCACAAATAAACACTGGTGAAGCACTTACAAAAGAAAAAGTTGAATCTGCACAGCATACCACAGAGCCCCCTTCTCGTTATTCTGAAGCTTCATTAATTAAAAAGCTTGAGGAGTTAGGAATTGGTCGTCCTTCAACTTATGCCTCCACATTGGCGACATTGTGTGACCGTGGATATATTGTAATTGATAAACGAAAGCTTATTCCCGATGCTAAGGGACGTATTGTTACAGCCTTTCTTGAAAATTTTTTTAATCGCTATGTAGAATATGGTTTCACAGCAGATCTTGAAGAAAAGCTGGATCTTATCTCTGATGGAAAACTTTCTTGGAAAGACGTATTGCGAGATTTTTGGGATGGATTTAATGCATCTATTAGCAATATCCAAGAACTCCGTATAACCAATGTTCTTGATGTTTTAAATGTAACATTAGCACCTCTCGCCTTTCCTAAACGTGAAGATGGAAGTGATGTGCGTTCCTGTCCTCTTTGTAAAAATGGTCAATTATCATTAAAACTCGGTCGTTATGGTGCTTTTGTTGGCTGTTCTAATTATCCCGAATGTAAGTACACACGCCAACTCGGTACAGATACTGGAGAAGAGAATGAAGCTGTGCGCAATGATGAACCTGTTATCCTTGGTATTGACCCTGAAACAGGAAAAGATATCTCTCTTCGTAATGGTCGGTTTGGTCCCTATATTCAACTTGGTGAAAGCAAAGAAGTTAAGCGTGCAGGACTACCAAAAGAATGGCAGGCAGAAAACGTAACCCTTGATAAAGCCTTGGCCTTACTATCCCTTCCCCGTGAAATTGGCATTCATCCTGAAACTGGAAAAACAATCACAGCTACGATTGGACGATATGGTCCCTATCTTAGCCATAACGGAAAATCTGCGCGCCTTCTTCATGCAGATGAAGTTTTTGATATTGGTATCAATCGCGCTGTTACAGTATTGGCAGAGCAACAAGAAAACAAAACCAAGCAAAGCAGAACAACACCTGCAGCATTGGCAACATTAGGAGAGCATCCCGAAGGAGGAACCATTACCGTGCGCAACGGGCGTTATGGTCCTTATGTTAATTGGGGTAAAATTAATGCAACATTGCCAAAAGATAAAGATCCCATTAGTGTAACACTGCCAGAGGCATTAGAACTTATATCGGCTAAAGCATCGAGTAAAAAAACAACTTCAAAAAGAGCTTCTTCTAAAACAAAAGCAAAAATAAAAGAGACATAAATTTTGGCTAAAGGTGAAAAAAACATAAAATATCTCTCTTCATTCAAGGGGAAAAATTTTCCCGATAAGGAAGAAATCCTTTTCTTTATAAATGAGAATCCTAACCACTCAAGTAAACGAGAAATCGCCAAAGCTTTTAACTTAAAAGGCGATTCCCGTATTTGGCTTAGAGATATATTACGTGAGTTAAAGGATCAAAATCCTATCTCTAAACAACGCAAAAGAGCAATAAACAAAGGAAAATTACCTCCTGTTACTTTAGTAAAAATTAGCGGACGTGATAAAGATGGGAGTTTTATTGCACAACCTCTTGAATGGGAAGATTCTCCAAAGCCCAATATTGAAATACACTCTTTTCATCACATAAAAGGAAGTAGCATTGGTGTTGGAGATCATATTCTTGTAAAAGTTTTTCGAAATAAAAATTCTGAAAGCTCAAGCCCCCCTTATATGGGACGAATTATTCGTAAAATTGATGTATCTCCCAAAAGCGCATTTGCTGTTGTACGAAAATTTGAAAATAATCAATGGCGCCTTGATCCTATAGACCGCAAAACCAGTGAACTCATTGTTGAAATGTCTCCAGAAATGAAGATTGAAATTGGTGATCTCGTTGAAGTCGAAATTAAAAAAAATACTGGTTACGGATTAAAGAGCGCAAAAATAAAGAATGTTTTAGGGCATATTAAGAGTGAAAAAACACTCTCAATGATAGCGCTTCTTTCGAAAGGAATTCCTTATATTTTTCCTGAAAGTGTTCTTGAGCAAGTCAAACATATCAAAGCTGCCAATATGGATAATCGTGAAGATTGGCGACAATTACCATTTATTACAATTGATCCACCAGATGCAAAAGACCATGATGATGCAGTTTATGCAACCAAGGATAAGGACCCAGCAAATAATGATGGTTGGATTATTATTGTGGCCATTGCAGATGTTTCTTACTATATCAAAACAGGAAGCGCATTAGATAAAGAAGCATTGAAACGCGGAAATTCTGTTTATTTTCCCGATACCGTTGTGCCAATGTTACCTGAACGCCTTTCTCATGATTTATGTTCTCTGCGTGAAGGAAAAGAAAGACCAGCTTTAGCCGTTCGTATGATTTTTGATGCAAACGGTAATAAACGAAAACATAGTTTTCATCGTACTATGATTCGTGTAAGAGCCAAACTTTCTTATCAAGAAGTACAATTGGCAATTGAAGGGAATATAAATGAAAAAACAGCCGCTCTTTTTGAGAGCATTTTGCAACCCTTATGGGAAGCCTATGCATGCCTTAAAGCTGCGCGAAATCGTCGCCAACCACTAGAGTTAGAAATTGCAGAAAAAAAGATTATTCTTGATCAAAATGGATGCATAAAAGATGTTGTGAGTGAAACACAATTAGAAGCGCATCGTTTAATTGAAGAGTTTATGATACAAGCCAATATTGCAGCTTCTGAAACATTAAAACAACATCACCAGCCCCTCATTTATCGTATTCATGAAAAACCTTCTCTTGCTAAGCAAGAAATACTTCGGAGCTTTCTTCAAAGTTTGGGGATACCACTCTCCCGCGGAAGCGAACTTACCTCAGCGCGCCTTAATAGCATTCTGGCAAAAGTGACGAATACACCACAAAAAGAATTGATCAACCAAGTTATTCTGCGCTCACAATCTCAAGCTGAGTATAATCCAAAAAATATCGGCCACTTTGGTTTAAACCTACATAACTATACACATTTTACATCCCCCATCCGTCGTTATGCTGATCTTATTATTCATCGAGCACTCATTAAAACGCTGAAATTAGGAAATGATCAATTAACAGATACACAAGAACAAAATCTTGCAGAAATTGCTACGCAAATTTCTTTATACGAGCGCCGTGCAATGATGGCTGAAAGGGAAACTATTGATCGGCTTGTTGCTCACTATTTAACGAATAAAATCGGCCGTATTTTTACAGGTCGCATTTCCGGAGTGACAAAAGCAGGTCTTTTTATCTCACTTGATAAACTCAATACAGATGGTTTTGTCCATATTTCTACACTTAAAAATGATTATTATCATTTTGATGAAGCACAACATGTTCTTGTAGGACAGCGTAGCCATAAAGGCTATCAGCTCAGTGATGTTGTAGAAGTAAAACTTATAACGGTACAACCTTTTGCTGGCGCTTTATGCTTTGAACTCTTAACAAAACCTCGTCCAATAAAATTTTCACCGACATCCTACCATAAAAACAAATTAAAAAAACAAAAGCATACCTTTTATGGGAAAAGAAAAAATTAAGCTTCTTGTCCTCCATTAAATAGAATATGAATAATAAAAAATAATAACTTCAAGTTAAGAAATGACTTATATAATATTTATATTATATAACGTGTACAATCTTCTTTTTTTAGTATACAAGAGGATGAATTTTATTGTTATCTCTATAATAACCACATAAAAATCTTGCAGTTTTTTATACTCAGGGAATGAGAAAAACTGCAAAGAATAGTTTGGTCTCCCTTTCATTTCAGCTCATCTTTTTATTGTTTAAATCAACAAAAGTACCTTAAGCCATTCTCATGAAAAAAAAGCTTTTGACTCTCAAAACAATTCTTTGCGTGCAATTATTGTAGCTATTGTAACTATTGGCACCGTTGGAACAGCATTGGGAATAGGAACACAACTTGTCTCTCTCTCTTCTTATGGCAGAGAAAGGTATTTCCAATAGTATGATCGGCTATAGTGGAACTGTTGGTGGATTTGCCACAATTGTTGCAGCTATTTTTACTTCTCGAATCGCCTTATGCTTAGGCATTTCTAAAACGATATTATTTATGATGGCCATAGGATCTTTAAGTTTTTTAGGATTCTATTTTTTTGAATCCATATGGATTTAGTTCATTTTAAGGTTTATATTACATTTTACTATGACAGTTATGTTTATCCTATCAGAGTTTTGGATCAACAGTTATGCTCCCCCTAAAAGACGTGGTTTTGTTCTTTCCATTTATGCTATTGTCCTAGGATTAGGGTTTGCGGTAGGTCCAATGCTATTAGCAAAAGTGGGAACACAAGGTTTTATTCCTTTTGCTGTTGGTTATAGTCTTATTATATTGGCTGCTATCCCAATTCTTGCCGCTTGAAATTAAGTCCAGAATTTCAAAAAAGCCAATATACACCATTTTTTCGTTATCTTTTTCACGTTCCAAGCGCAATGATGGCAGTACTTGTTTACGGTGCTATTCAAATGGGCGCATTAACTCTTATTACACCCTTTAGTTTATCCATTGGTTATAATGAGAATGAAGCAGCACACTTTATGGCAACCCTTGTGCTCGGAAATGTTTTCCTCTTAATTCCTATCAGCATTAGGAGTATATAAGCGATTATGCCAAAGATCGACGCTATCCGCTGATAAGTTGCGCTATCTTAGGTTTTTTGGGAACTTTCATGGTACCATGGATCATTCAATATCCATGGATTCTGATGCTTGATCTGTTCCTTCTTGGTGGTGTATCAGCGAGCCTTTATACAATCGGCCTTGCACATCTAGGGGCACGTCTCAAGGGACAAGAACTAGCTACTGCTAATTCTGCTTTTATTTTTTGCTATAGAATTGGTATGCTTATCGGGCCGACCTTTATCGGAAAATCCATGGATATCTTTAATCCTTTCGGTTTTTCAATAGCTATGGCTGTTTTTTTAGTTTATATATCACTTTGGTGTTTGTCCAACTTATGAGAAAATTAATCAGCTCTTGACTTTTTTGAGAACATCCGTAGTGTTGCTGGAGAATCTGATGACATCAGAAATAGGTTTTGATAGCAAAATAATATTTTTTCAGTATAAATAGGGTTCTTACATTATGGCTAAAGCAGCAACCATTAAGATCAAGCTTTTATCAACTGCAGATACCGGTTTTTTCTATGTAACAAAGAAAAACAGCCGTACAATGACAGATAAAATGAGCAAGCGTAAATATGATCCAGTTGTAAAAAAGCACGTTGAATTTAAAGAAACAAAAATTAAATAAATAGATGTTATACTCCAAAAGAAATGTGGGGATATTGCTCTTCAAAGTTATTTTTTGAGGGGCGTTTTTTTGTTTCCTTAAGTTTAAAAAGTTTACTTTAAAATTTGTATGTTTTGTACGGTTTTGAATAAGTTGATTTATTATTTAAGTTGCTTACATATATTCTACATGAATATTTGATTATTGTGATATCTAACGAAAATTTTGTCATTAAAACGAAACATTGTTTCGTCATATGAATAAAATTTCTCGGACGAATTATAAGCAATACTAAAATAGAGTGCGTTATAATAATGTTAGCAGTTTCTTGGTTTCATGAAAAAAAATTCTCATTTTAATCTAAGAAGCTTAAAAAAAATCACTGGTTTCAATATTTTTGTTGCAGCTAGCATTCTTGTTTTTATGTCAATTTATTTTAAGCAGAATCAGCCGTTGCCTCAAAAAGAAAAATTTTCTTCTCAAAACTCTGTTAAAGGAAATGCAGTAATCATTGATGGCGATTCTATCATGATTTCTTCAATTAAGATTCGACTGGTTGGAATTGATGCTCCTGAACTCCACCAATTTTGTGGAAAAAAGAAGGAACGCTACCCTTGTGGACTTGAGGCTAAAAAATATTTAGAACAACTACTAGACAATCAAACTGTTACATGTCACTGGCATAAAATAGATCAATACCGTCGTGTTCTTGCAACATGTAAAACAAAACAAGTTAGCAATATCAATGCAACGCTTGTACATAATGGTTGGGCTGTAAGTTATTATGAATACCCTAAAGAAGAACAAGAAGCTAGAAAGAAAAAAAAAGGAATATGGGCATCAAGTTTTCAACGACCGCGAGAATGGCGCAAAACAAATCCTCGCACTGAATAAGAAAAATATTTTTTAATTTCATTGACCAATGAAACGATGTAAACAGATTATCAAACTTGAAAAAAAAATCTATTCCTGTCGTGTTTGTATCCAACAACCACATTATTTTCCTCCTCTTCCTCACGAACCAAATCCCGTCGTTTATTTATCCGATACGGCTTCGATTGCAATTGCAGGACAAGCACCAGGATTGCGTGTCCATGAAACTTCTATCCCTTTTAATGATCACTCTGGCAAAAGGCTGCGTGATTGGCTGGGGGTAACGAAAGAAGAATTTTATAACAAATCTCTTTTTGCTATTGTTCCTATGGGATTTTGTTTTCCAGGTTATGACAACAATAAAGCTGATTTACCACCAAGGCGTGAATGTCGAGAAATATGGCATGAAAAGATATTCCAAGCGATGCCTCAAATAAAGCTTGTTCTTGCTATTGGCAGTTATGCGCAAAAGTGGCATATTACAGAATTAAAACATAAAACTGTTTCAGCAACCGTTAGTGATTGGAGAAATATTCTTTCCATCCCCCAACCTCAAGGCTATAATGTTATGCCTTTGCCTCATCCATCATGGCGAAATACTTCTTGGTTACAGAAAAACCCATGGTTTAACGATGAGCTTATTGTATATCTGCGTCGTTTAGTGCGTAAATTTTTATAAATTAAAATATTGAGAAAAAATATGGATCGTCTTGACCGAAAAATTTTACATCTTTTGCAAGAAAATGCGACACTTTCTGTTGCTGATATTGCTAAAAAAGTGGGACTTTCGACCACTCCTTGCTGGCGTAGAATTCAAAAACTTGAAGAAGATGGTGTCATTCAGCGTCGTGTTGCCGTTCTTTCTCCAGAAAAAGTAAATGCGCATGTCACTGTTTTTGTGTCTATTCGCACAAACACACATAGCCATGAATGGTTTAAGCGTTTTTCAAAAATTGTGCAAGAATTCCGTGAAGTCATTGAATTTTATCGAATGAGCGGAGATATTGACTATTTATTGCGTGTTGTTGTGCCCAATATTGAAGCTTATGATCTTTTTTATAAAAAATTAATTTCTAAAATTGACATCCGTGATGTCTCATCTTCTTTCGCAATGGAACAGATTAAATATACAACGGAACTTCCACTTAATTATATTAAATTACACGACAAGACGCATGAACAAAACTCTTAAGAGTTTTTTATATCGTCTCATTATCTTTTAGGCATTCAAACTTTCTTGTTAAAAAACCACCGTTTGTGCATGTGTTAAAACAGCAGCTTTGACAATACCAGCTGCCATAGCTGCTCCTGTCCCTTCACCAAGACGCATCCCCAAATCAAGAAGTGGTTCTTTGCCAATTTTTTTTAAAAGTTTACGATGAGCTGCCTCAGAAGAAACATGTCCAACAAGGGTATGATCAAGAGCTTTTGGATGCATTTTATAAAGGACCGCAGCAGCTGCTGTTGCCACAAAACCGTCTAAAATCACGGGTATTTTTTCTATTCTTGCTGCTAAAATAGCACCAACCATAGCAGCAATTTCACGTCCTCCTAAGCGACGCATTATCTCAAAAGGATCATTAAAATAATCCTTATGCAAAGAAATAGCTGTATTGACCGCTGCGATTTTACGCTGATAAAAATCACCTTCTGATTCCTTACCATTTTCTGTCCATTCTTCCACTTCTCCTCCAAACAATGCTAAGCATAAAGCTGAAGCTATTGTTGTGTTTCCAATTCCCATTTCTCCAATACATAAAAGATCTGTCCCACCCGCAATGGATTCCATTCCAAATGCCATTGTAGCAGCTGCACTCCGCTCATCCATTGCAGCATCCTTCGTAATATTCATTGTTGGATATTCCAATGCTAAATCAAATATTTTTAATCCAAGATCATAAGCAATACAAATTTGATTAATAGCAGCTCCACCAGATGCAAAATTTTGCACCATCTTTTGTGTCATCGATTGTGGAAATGGTGTAACATTTTCTTCTACTATACCATGGTTTCCAGAAAAAATAGCGACCAAAGGTCGCGTTACGATAGGTTTTTCTGTGCCCCTCCATCCCGCATACCAAACAGCAATATCTCCCAGTTTTCCCAATGTTCCTTGCTCTTTTGTTAAGTTTTTTTGCCGTTTTTTTGCCAAGATTATAGAAAACTCATCAGCAACAGGTAAATTTGTAAGCAAAGCACGAAAATCATCAAATGGACTAGCGGTCATAAGGATACCTTTTAAAATCTACAATGTTTATGAAAATCACGTCATATATACAGGATATGAATAATTTATTGTTTTTTTAAACAGTGCTTAAAAAACGTTAAATATTATGAAAGCAATGATTTCTATTTTCTAATCAAATAACGAACATGAAAGATTTAAAATATTATCAATATGTTATTACTATTTTTACATTATGCTCTTAACCTATTTCTCTATTAAATAGGAGCAATCAGCATGTTGTTTAATATATAAATTCTAACATTCCTTCTATAACAAAAGTTGCAAATTTTCAGAAACTTATAAAATCGAAGGGATCAAAATGATCATAAAGAAATCAAAACACAAAGGATCTCAATTTTAACATATGTTAATTGTCAGGCTGTTATTAAATGAGAGCATAAAAAGCTTCTTTTAAAATACATATATCTGCATTTGGTTTTGTTGCGTCATTTGATAATATTTGCCTCCATCGACGTGCCCCACCCCGCCCATGAAATAAACCAATCATGTGACGCGTCACATGAGAAAGCCGCCCTCCCGATGCAATATGTCGAGCCGCATAATCACACATAACCTCAATAAGATCACTCTCACTCAGATTATTTTGCGCCTCATCATAGAGTTCAAAATCAATATGTTTTAACAAAGCTGGATCATGATAAACTTGGCGACCAAGCATGACAGCATCACAGAAAGTTAAGTGTTCTTTGATCTCATCAATCGATTTAATTCCACCATTTATCCCAATGAATTTATGAGGATATTTACGTTTTAATTTATAAACCCTTTCATAATTAAGGGGCGGAATATTGCGATTTTCTTTCGGACTCAATCCTTGTAGCCATGCCTTGCGTGCATGTATCCAGAGCGCATCACATCCAGCATTCCAAACCTGATTAGCCAAAAGATCTAACGCTAACTCTTCATCTTGTTCGTCCACTCCAATCCGACATTTGACAGTTACTGGTATAGTAACCTCTCGTTTCATCGCTTCCACGGCATTTGCCACAATGTCTGGATGTAGCATCAAACAAGCCCCAAAGACACCAGCTTGAACACGATTTGATGGGCAACCGACATTGAGATTTATTTCGTTGTAGCCAAAATCTTCAGCAATTCGTGCAGCTTCTGCTAACTTTTTCGGATCTGCCCCCCCTAATTGTAATGCAACTGGGCGTTCTTTATCGCTAAAAGCCAACAATTGTTTGCGAACACCATGAATGACAGAATCTGCTACCATCATTTCCGTATAAAGGAGTGCTTTTTTCGTTAAAAGACGATAAAAAAACCTGCAATGTCGGTCTGTCCAATCCAACATTGGTGCTACTGCAAATTTTACAGGCGATGGAAGGTTGTAAAATATCATGAGGGTATTACTCTCATATCCCTATAGCTCTCTCTCTTTATACATAGAAAAATACTTACTTTTAGTTTACGGAAATTTTTATTCCCTTATACTATCATGAGTATAATAACAGCCCATTATCTTCAATTGATATAACGATTTACTACAATCAATCATGATAAAACACAATATGGCATTTCTTATAGATTATCGTTCAGGTATATAAACATGAAAAAATTTTTCACTATAATATAAAAAACTCATTTACAATTTCTTCTTACGCTCATCAAGCCTCTATCCTTACATGATTTAGCGCAGCGTTTAAGATAATAAACGATAAACTAAAACATTGTACAATTTTTCATAATAGATTTAATTTTCTTTAGATTTTTTTAACTTATTGTGCAAATAAACGCTACAGAAAGTACTTTTATCTTCTCCTCAAGAAAGAACAAAAATCCTTATTTCACACGAATCTAATTATAAATCATTTTTTCTCAATGAGTTATTCTTGGTAATATTCTTGGATTTCACTTTATAAGATAGATAAATTCCATCCTAAATGTTTTATCTAATTTTACCATTTTATGATTCTTGCAAAAAAACTAAAATTAGGGCATAGACAATCATTGTCTTTTTAATATGTATGATTGACATCAGTATCTCTTGAAGGAAAATATTTTACAATATTGCAGATAAAATTTGTAAAATGAAATGATCATAAACGTTGTTCAATCTCTTGTTTGCTTTGCATATAGGAAGAAAGAATGTCAACCTCTTGTTCATTAAATAGGAGACCAAGTTTTGAACGACGCCATAACACATCTTCACATGCTTTAGCCCATTCTTTTTCCATCAACCATTTTACTTCTACTTCATAAAGCCCATGTCCAAAATCTTTTCCTCTATTTGCCTCACCATGTTCAAATATCACTAATGCTTCCGTACCATAGGAGCGTGCAAGCCTGCGATGTGTAAAAGCATCTAAATCTGGCATCAAAAGAGCAATCTTATTTTCGATTATATCTAATTGATTATAGGGAAAATCACCCCCTGGAAGTACTGTTTTAGCTGTCCATGATGCTCCCTTTTTACCAAGCGCTTTTTCAACAAATTTCATCGCATCTTCAGCCAACTTACGATAAGTTGTAATCTTTCCTCCGTAAAGATTAAGAATCTTTGGTGTTGTTCCTGTTCCCATTTCTTTTAAAACATAATCGCGCGTAATTTCTTGTGCTTTTGAAGCTCCATCATCATAGAGTGGACGAACTCCAGAGTAAGACCAGACAATTGTTTCAGGTAACACTGGTTGTATGAAATATTCACTGGCTGCTGCACAAATGTAATCAATTTCTGTATCAGTAATATGAACGTCAGCCGGATCTCCTTGATAATTACAATCTGTTGTTCCAAGCAAGGTAAATTCTTCTTGATACGGAATAGCAAATATAATACGCCCATCACCATTTTGAAAAATATAAGCACGATCATGAGTATAAAGCTTGGGAACCAAAATATGAGAACCTCTAACAAGTCGTACTGGTGGATGTTCTTTACAGTCTAATATGTTTGCTAAAACATGATCAATCCAAGGTCCTGTCATATTCGCGACATAAGAAGCTGTGACACTATATTCTTTACTACTTAACTTGTCTTGAAGAACGATACGCCATTTATTGCCTTCTTTTTTTAAAGAGAGAACTTCTGTTCGTACTTTTATATCAGCTCCCCACTTTTCTGCATCACGAGCATTGCCAATAACTAAACGCGCATCGTCTACTCTTGCATCAGAATATTCAAAACCTCTCTGATATTCTTTCTTCAGTGTAGAGCAAAATTTTTTTGAAAAATTAATCGTTTTACTGCGCCACAATTTCTGATTCCAATTCCCTAAATAATCATAAATAAAAAGTCCAAAACGCAACATCCAAGCAGGACGCAATTCTTTATGATAGGGAAGAAGAAAACGCAAAGGACGCACAATATGTGGAGCCATACGTAAAATGATCTCGCGTTCTTTCAATGCTTCACGAACAAGTTTGAACTCATAGTGTTCAAGATAACGAAGCCCACCATGAATAAGCTTTGTTGACGCACTTGAGGTCCCAGATGCAAGATCGTTCATTTCAGCCAATCCCACTTTAAATCCGCGTCCTGCTGCATCTCTTGCCAATCCACACCCGTTTATCCCTCCCCCAATGATAAACAGCTCATAATGTGTTGTGGTTTTCATAATTTCACTTTTCATTATTTAGTTTTGTTTCTCAGTACTCAATAAAGCAATAGGAAAAAAATAATACAGGTGTTCTTCATTGTATTATCAACGTACTTTTTCCTAAAATATACACGCACAAAAAGCTTTTGATACCCTTACACATCAAAACAACATTTGACAAATTAAAGAGAATTTTTTTATCTTTTACAAAAAATAATCCTTGCCAAGCCAAGGTTCATCATATGAAGTCTTTTTAGAGAAAAATTGATGTTTTTTCTCATTCTTAAATACACACTATAGCTAAATGCTTTATTGCACATAGATAACGCTTTTCATATAGTTCACTCAATGACACGCTAGGAAATGTGAAGGTATACAGATGACTCATCACTCTCAAAATTCGAAAATAACACCTCTTTCAAAAATTTTAGTCCCAGTTATGTCGAGTATTTTAATCTTTTTACCTTCTTTATCAAACGCAACATCACACTCAAAAACAGCAAATCATTTAAGCTTAGAAAAGCTTAAAACACAACTTTTGGAAGATTCTAGCTTTTTATCTAAGCTTAAAGAAAAAATGATACCATATAATGATTCTCATCATATTCAACAAATTGTCAGAGAGTACCTTCTTACTCATCCAGAAGTTCTGATTGAAATGCAGCTTATTCTTCAAGATAAGCTGGAAAAACAGAACGAATACGAAAACAAAATACAAACTTCTGTCATCCATTTATTAGAAAAAGAAATTTTTCATTCTCCTCATGACGCCGTTTTTGGAAACCAAAATGGTAAAAAAGTGCTTGTCAATTTTTTTGATTACAACTGTGGATATTGTAAAAGTTCCTATTCACATATAGAAGACTTGATAAAAGAATATCCAGATTTAAAGATTATTATTAAGGATTTACCAATTTTAAGCTCTGATTCTATGGCAGCCCATACTGTTGCCTACGTATTTCGAAAACAATTTCCAGAGAAATATCCTCAGTTTCACAAAACGCTTTTAATGTATCAGGGCCGCGCAAATGAAGCTAAAGCTATTAAAGTAGCTGTTTCATTAGGAGCAGATGAAAAAAAACTACGTAATGCAATAAAAGATCCCACTCTACAAAACGCTTTTAAAGAAAATATCCAAATTGCCTCTAAACTTCATATTACGGGAACACCTTCTTACATTATTGGTAATAAAATATTCATTGGCGCAGCCAGACAAGATACTCTAAAACAAGCGATAGACAACACACGGTGAATACCTGATCAGTTTTAGGAAGAATACTGTAAATGAGGTAATTTTATGCTTTCTCTTTTTTGATAACAGGCTTATAAGTGCAATTTTGCGTAAAGCAGATACGAGTTTTAAATTGCAAAGTATAATGATTTAAAGGAAATAAAAATCTTTAAAGCCTCAAAAGATATCATCCCTAATCTAGAGATATGCAGTCATAAAATGAGATAATGACGATCTTCATTGATCAAGGAGTTAGAAATAAAATGGCAACAAAAAAAATGGATTCGGCAAAAACCGCAATTGATACGAAAATTATTCGTGATCTTGCTGAAATTTTGAATGATACCAATTTAACGAACATTGAAGTTGAACAAGGGGAGCTTCGTATTTGTGTCTCACGTCAAAATACCTTAACTTCTTCTGAGCAAGCCATCTATGCTCCTGTTTCTACTCCTACTTTTTCTGTAACATCTTCTCCAGTCCCAACAACTGAATCTCCTATACAATCTATCCAAGAAGATAAATCAAAAAACACAATAACCTCTCCGATGGTTGGAACAGCTTATCTTGCACCTTCACCAGGCGCGCAACCTTTTGTAGAAGTAGGACAAAATGTTTCTGAAGGGGAGACATTACTTATTATTGAAGCCATGAAAACAATGAATCAAATTTCATCACCACGCTCAGGCACGGTAACCACTGTTCTTGTCAAAGATGGCCAACCTGTTGAATTTGGTGAACCACTTATTATTGTTGAATAAAGCGAGGGGCAACCATGATTCAAAAAATACTCATTGCTAATCGGGGAGAAATTGCTCTTCGCGTTTTGCGTGCATGTAAAGAACTTGGCATAAAAACCGTGGCTGTTCACTCTACCGCTGATGCAGATGCAATGCATGTTCGTCTTGCTGACGAAAGCGTTTGTATTGGACCTCCTCCTGCTCGCGATTCTTATTTGAGTATTCAGCAAATTATTGCTGCTTGTGAAATTACAGGAGCTGATGCTGTTCATCCAGGTTATGGCTTTCTTTCTGAAAATGCAAAATTTGCAGATGTTCTAGAAGCCCATGATATTACATTCATCGGTCCAACAGCTACTCATATCCGAATCATGGGCGATAAAATCGAAGCAAAGAAAACCGCTAAAAAACTTGGTATTCCTGTAGTTCCCGGTTCAGATGGAGCAGTCACTGAAGAATCAGATGCTTTACGCACTGCTCGTGAAATTGGTTATCCAGTTATTATCAAAGCTTCTGCCGGTGGTGGTGGACGTGGTATGAAAGTCGTTCATTCTGAACAAGAATTTTCTATAGCTCTCAAAACAACGCGTTCAGAAGCGAAAGCTGCTTTTGGTGATGACGCTGTTTACATAGAGAAATATTTAGAAAAACCCCGTCATATTGAAATTCAAGTCATAGGTGATGGTGCGGGAAATGCTATTCATTTAGGAGAACGCGATTGTTCACTTCAACGACGGCATCAAAAAGTATGGGAAGAAGCTACATCACCTGCACTTAACGAATCTGAACGGAAAAAAATTGGCAGTATTGTTGCAAATGCCTGTGCCCAACTTGGATATCGTGGAGCTGGTACTGTTGAATTTCTTTATGAAAATGGTGAATTTTATTTTATTGAAATGAATACGCGTTTACAAGTCGAACATCCTGTAACTGAAGAAATTACGGGTATAGATTTAGTCCATGAACAAATCCATATTGCATCAGGCTGCAAGCTTTCAGTGACACAAGATGATGTCTGTTTTTCTGGTCATGCCATTGAATGCCGTATTAATGCAGAAGATCCTATTAACTTTACGCCATCACCTGGAACCATTACACATTTTCATACACCTGGAGGTTTAGGGATTCGTGTTGATTCAGGTGCTTATTCAGGTTATCGTATCCCTCCTTATTATGATAGTATGATTGGAAAGCTGATTGTTCATGGACGTACCCGTTTAGAATGTATGATGCGTTTACGGCGTGCTTTAGATGAATTTGTCGTCGATGGGATAAAAACTACACTACCTCTTTTTCGCGATCTTATTAATAATCAAGATGTTGCTGATGGTAATTATAATATTCACTGGCTAGAAAAATACCTTGCTCATCAATCAAAGTCTTCAGATTCGTAATTCGATAGCAAAATGGTGAATTCCTATAAAAGATTCTATAAGATATCAACATAAGGATAATTCCAACCTTGCTGTAAAAAGTGGTAAAAGAGGAAATAGATTGGTTGTTTTTTATTTGTTATACAGTTTTCTTTTAATATGTACAAAATTTGATAATTTTCTGTTTTCCTTTTTGCGAGTTTGTGCTAACTCCTACGTGGTTACGCCCTTATAGCTCAGTTGGTAGAGCACCTGATTTGTAATCAGGGGGTCGGGAGTTCGAGTCTCTCTGGGGGCACCATATGATTTTTTAATTACGTGTAGCTTATTCATTTTCCGATCCTTTTTAAATTCAGAAGAAGATAGAGCTGGGTGTGAATTTAAAAAACGTGTTATTTTTATCAAATTTCTTTTTTAATGCTTTAAATTCAGCCAATTCCTACCAAGGAAAATATTAGAGTTTAAGTTTCTAATGAATATACTAACAACTCCATAACATTGGCAAAATTATCCAGTGAGCCGTTATTAAAAGAATCAGAAAGTTTTTTGTAAAGTTTCTTTACACAAATATTTTCTTCAATAAAGCCACCTAATGCATCAGCCTTAACTTTACCAAAGATATAACCAAAGTCTTTTAAAGCTTTAACACGGTAAAGAGTGTGATTATAAAATACATGTGTTTCATTTATTAAAACAAATTCTTTTCTTTTAAAAGATTATAGCCTTCTATCTAACAGCGTTTTTTACTGTAAAATTCAAGTTATCTATCTGCTCAACTAAAAGAACTTTTATTGTTTAGCTTTTGTGCTTTTTTCAAAGAGATGTGGGCTTTCAAGAATAAGCTTTTCTCGTGCTTTCTGTAACTGTTTAATGACTTCATCAATCTTTGATGGAGAACAAAAAGATTCTTGGCTATTCAACAAATGCAGCCTCTCCTTTCCCTCATATAAACATTGCATCTGAGATTGAAGTATTCTAACTTCTTGAAAAAAAAGACGTCCTGTTTCCTTAAAACCATTGTTAAGTGCAAAAAGTTGATCGGAAATGGATAGCAGAATTTGTTTTAAAAAACGCTCATTTTCTTGGCGTTTACGATATTCTAAAATAAGAGCATGGCTTATCTCATCTAACTGTTTTTTTGTAGAATCAATTTGACGCAATAAATTTGGTTTTTCCCCCATATCACCTTTTCTCACCTTCACAAGCATAGCATGAATATCTAACAACTTAATTGCGGAATGAGATAAATAATCAACAACTGTAGGCGTATTAACATAGCGTTTCCGTGCAATCATCACAAACTCACCTAATGACTGTTTTTTTACATTCATCCCGCTATTTATTTTTCATTTTACAAAGCCATTCTAAAGAAAGTGCTAAAAAATATTACCTCCAATGCATTATTCGATGTCCCCTTCTCTCTTTTCACTATCAACGTGGAATCCGTGGAGAGAGAAAACGTACAGGTGTATAAAGGATAAGATGTGTTGTTTTCTCCAACACACTACTACCGTCAGCAAGAAGGGCTTGACTAGGCGACAATTCTGTACCTTGCATAATTGTGGAAGCCAAAGAACCTTCCCGAGAAAGAGCCATCAACGTTGGCGAAGATGCAAAGACATTGTGTGCTCCCCCATCCACATGAGAGAAATCAAGAACAGCTATTCCATTTTTACGCAACATTTCAATATCTGAGCCATCGCCCACACGATGATGTCCACCCGTAAGACGTCCTGAAACCGCGAGAGCTTTATCCGCTCTAGATACTAAAATAGCTGTTGGCTGCGGAAGTTTTTTTATATCATTAAGTTGGCGCTCAAATACATCAACATCAATGTCTGGTGCCGCCATTAATAAACTTGTAATACGACGAATAGGCTTATATTTTTTCTGTAAGGCTAAAGTTCTAAATGATTCCATTATAACAAAATTGCCCATAGAATGCGCAATAACCGAAATCTGATCAGCATTGGTTTCACTAATAAGTGTTAAAAGCTCTATCAATCCGTCACGGGCAAAATTAGCACTGTCACGATCATAAATATAAAGAGGAACAGATCCGGCAGAAGGCCAAGAATAATGCACAGCGACAACATTTAAAGAATAATCGTGTGTAAACTGTGCTGTACGAAATGTACCGTCTGCAAAATTATTATTATACCCATGGATAAAAAGAAAAATTTCTCTTTTTCCTTTTGGCTTTTTTTCTAAAGCAGCATTTAATTGCTGTTTAAACTGTTCTTTATTATCGTATTTTTGCAATGCAACTGCTGCAAAATACTTATCATGCGTAGGTTTATACGCATTTATTTCAACAACTCCCTTTATATGTTGCTGAGGAATTCCTACGTCAACGCGATTGTAATGTACTTTATTTGATCGCTCTGCACCATAAGGTTGAGCGTAATTATTTTGCATCATACGACTTGTTGCAACATACACTGGAATGATGGCTTTTGGAGAAATCGGGTTCCCTTCAACTTCCCTTTCTACTGCAGTCATAGAAGGAGTTGCATGCACTCCATGCCAAAGCACAGCGCGTGAATCACTACATGCTGACAATAAAGAAATACAAATAAGAAGTGTTAAATATCTCAAAATCATTATACTTCTCACTGCAACTTCACCCCCACCCTATAAAAATATAACATTTCAAATGCACAGATAAAGTAATAAAAAATGAAACATTATTAGCAACACATCAACAAATAACATACAAAAAAGATTTTTCTATAATGCCCGTAAATCCCCTCTCTCTACATAACTTCATCTCATTACAGAGAGACTCACTGCTAACTGGTGCGGTCGAGAAGACTCGAACTTCCACGGGTTGCCCCACAGCGACCTCAACGCTGCGCGTCTACCAATTCCGCCACGACCGCACGTGGGAAGAAAAACATTTTGGTTTTTAGCCTTTAACAAATCATAAAGAAAGGTACAAGCCAATTTTCTCTTTCTCATAATTTATTTTTTATCCGGACAATTTATAACTTAATAGAGATTACTAAAAATATGGACTTTACTACGATCTTTGAATCATCATCATAAAATGTGCTTGTGCAGCTTGATCTTTTTCATAATAACCATGAAAGTTTTTTGTAATTGTTGTAGAGCCCTGTTTTTGGATTCCTCTCATAGCCATACACATGTGCTCAGCCTCAATCAATACTGCTACACCATGAGGCTTCAGATACGTTTTTAACGCGTGAGCCACTTGCGCTGTCATAGCTTCTTGTGTTTGTAAACGACGAGAAAAAATATCTACAACACGTACAATTTTTGAAAGGCCAACAATTTTGTCATTAGGAAGATATGCTATATGTGCTTTCCCAATAATTGGGATCATATGATGCTCACAGTGTGAATAAAAAGGTATATTTTTTACGATTACGGCTTCATTGTATCCTGAAACCTCTTCAAAAACTGTACCTAAGATTTCTTTAACCGATTGACTATAACCACTAAAAAGCTCGCGATATGCCTTGGCTATACGTCTTGGAGTATCTAAAAGCCCTTCTCTATTTGGATTTTCTCCTATCCATAAGAGTAATGTACGAATCGCTTCTTCCACCTCTTCAATACTCGGACGCTTTTCTTCAGATAAAAAAGAATCCTTCGCGTCTTCTTTAACAACATTACGCATTCAAAAACTCCAAGCTTACTCTATACAAAGCATTTGCTCCATACCTATTTCATTTTGTATAATCTCTATATAAGCGAATTAAAAGTTTAAACAATCACGACTCTCAAAATTTCAGGTAATAGCGCATGATTGATAATATCTATAATGATAAAATACTTGAATATGCTGCACATATAGACAAAATTGGGCGTCTTAATAATCCTGATGCAACATCAAGAAAACATGCACACCTTTGTGGTTCGACAATCACTGTAGATTTAAAAGTGGAAAATGGTATTGTTACGGATTTTGCCCATGAAATACACGCATGTGTGCTAGGGCAAGCATCGGCTTCACTTTTAGCATCTCATATCATCGGACAAACAACACAAGATCTTAAAATATTGCGTGAAGTTATTTATCAAATGCTAACGCAAAATGGTCCTTCTCCTCAAGCTCCATTTGAGGATTTTTCTTGCTTACAGCCCATTAAAGACTATAAAGTGCGCCATGCAGCAACACTACTACCCTTTGATGCAACGATAGACTGCATTCAAAAAATTGAAGAAAAATAAATGTTCAAATCACAATCTCGACAAAAAAAATTGACTCGAAATTACACAGGCACTTGGCAAAAAACACCTGGACGATTATTGGGTATTTTCTTAATACGTTTCTATCAAATAACACTTTCAAGTCTTATAGGCAATCAATGTCGCCATGCCCCAACTTGTTCAGAATATACATATGAAGCGATTGCACGTCATGGGCTTTGGGCTGGTGCATGGATGGGACTCTTTCGTATCATACGTTGTGGGCCCTTTGGAACAGATGGCTTTGATCCAGTACCTATTTCTCTTGGAAATTCTTGCTGTTTTTATAAACCTTGGCGTTACTGGAGAATTTCTGACAAACACAACAAATAATCCTTTTCTTTTTTCGTATGTATTGATAAAAAATTAGTCTATAAACTTTTTACTCAATTTTCACGAAACCATCCGCAATCGTTAGCGGAATTGGATTAAAAGGGTGTTTTTATGTCTTGCTCTGTTTCTCTTTCTTTTCCTGATGGTTCAAAACGTAATTACCCCCCCGAAATGACTGGTTTGGAATTAGCAGAATCCATTTCTAAATCACTCGCAAAAAAAGCAGTCGCCTATAGTCTTGATGGTATCACGCGAGACTTATCGGATCCATTGGAACAATCTGGTCAAGTAGAGATTATTACCCGAGAAGATTCACGTGCTCTTGAGCTCATAAGGCATGATTGCGCCCATGTCCTTGCGGAAGCAGTGCAAGAACTCTTTCCTGAAACGCAAGTAACAATAGGTCCTGTCATTGAAAATGGATTCTATTATGATTTTGCACGCCAACAACCTTTTACATTAGATGATCTCACCATCATTGAAAAGAAAATGCGTGAAATTATCCAACGCAATAAACCTTTTAGAAAAGAAATTTGGTCTCGTGAAAAAGCCAGAAAAATTTTTTCTGAGAAAAAGGAATTTTATAAAGTTGAACTTATTGATAGCATTCCTGAAAATCAAGATTTAAAAATTTATTATCAAGGAAAATGGTTTGATCTTTGCCGCGGACCGCACATGCAATCTACAGGGCAAATTGGAACTGCTTTCAAATTAATGAAAGTCGCAGGAGCTTATTGGCGTGGCGATGCCAATAATCCAATGCTCACAAGAATTTATGGAACAGCATTTGCAAATGAAAATGACTTAAAAGCCTACCTCCATATGCTAGAAGAAGCTGAAAAACGTGATCATCGCCGCTTGGGACGTGAAATGGACTTATTTCATTTTCAAGAAGAAGGGCCAGGAATGATTTTTTGGCACAAAAAAGGTTGGAAAATGTTCCAAAATTTGATCAACTATATGCGTAGACGCCTTGATGATCATCAATACGCTGAAGTTAATGCACCACAAGTTCTGGATAGGTCACTCTGGGAAATATCTGGCCATTGGGGCTGGTATAAGGAGAATATGTTCAAAGTAATTCCAGCAGCAGAAAATTCAGATCATGGGAATGTTTATGCCCTTAAACCAATGAATTGCCCTGGTCATGTGCAAATTTTTAAACATGGTTTAAAATCTTATCGTGATTTGCCTATTAGACTTGCTGAATTTGGACTTGTTCATCGTTATGAGCCTTCGGGCTCTTTACATGGTCTTATGCGTGTGCGTGGTTTTACGCAAGATGATGCGCATATTTTTTGTACTGATGAACAATTAGCCGATGAATGTCTCAGTATTAATGATCTTATTTTATCAACTTATGCTGATTTTGGTTTTAAAGAAATCAGTCTTAAGCTTTCAACACGTCCAGAAAAACGAGTTGGGTCTGATGCATTATGGGATCATGCAGAAAGTATCATGGAATCTGTCCTTAAAACGATTGAAACAAAATTTGCAGGACAAATCAAAACAAGCATCCTTCCAGGTGAAGGAGCATTTTATGGTCCAAAATTTGAATATACATTAAAGGATGCTATCGGTCGTGAATGGCAATGTGGAACAACACAAATAGACTTTAATCTCCCTGAACGTTTTGGTGCATTCTATATTGATAAAGATTCAGAAAAACGTCAACCTGTTATGATACACCGTGCTATCTTTGGATCAATGGAGCGTTTTCTTGGTATATTAATCGAAAATTTTGCTGGACATATGCCACTTTGGCTTGCTCCTGAACAAGTTGTTGTTGCAACAATTACGTCCGAAGCAAATGAATATGCCCAAAAGATAACGGCAAAACTTAGAGCTATTGGGCTTTCCGCAACAATAGATCTCCGCAATGAAAAAATTAACTATAAAATACGAGAACATTCTTTACAAAAAGTCCCCGTAATTTTGGTATGTGGTAAACGTGAAGCTGAAACAAACAGCGTAAATATGCGCCGCTTAGGAAGTACAAATAAAACCCTTTTATCTGTAGAAGATGTGATTAAGCAACTCTCAAATGAAGCAACACCTCCGGATTTGCAGCGTGTAATAAATACATAACATCACAGAAGATGGTAATACGTTAATTTTTTACTATAAATCTTCAATTTTTATACAAAATGAAATAATTTGATGTTGTAGTGCATTTTGTTTCATGCACAACTACCTATCACCAGAAAGAATCACGTGATCACTCTCTACAAGGTGGATTGGTGAAAAAGTTGAATGTAAGCTATGAGCTGTTTAAATGCAAAAATCATAGACAATTGAATATTAATAATAACATTAATCTTTTACCTTTATAATGAAAAGAAGGCGCTATTATCATAGATAGATCATTACGATAATTATAGCAACATCAAGCAAGAAGACTGAAAACAAGATCATATTTATTAATAAAAAATATGTAAAATTAGCTAAACAATGATATGTCTTATTCGTAAGATAAGCTCTTATAAAAAAGACAATATATTGATTTATAATGATAACATATCATTATTTATATTAAATAGGGTTTCGAATATCATAGATTTCTCTCATTTTAAATATGTTTATATTGCATCTATCAAAATCATTTTCTTGTACGAGACAAGCGGAATGAGTGTGTGAATAAAAATTATTGAGAACGGACTTTAAAATGCCCACAATGAACCGCCTCAAGTGCTGAGGATTGTTGCAATCATTGAGAGCAAGCTAAACTATAATGATGATACCGACTTTCTCTTTCATAAGTGTAAAAATAGCGGTACTCCACGGGTTTAGCATTATATGATTCACAAGGAATCATGATAAAATAAGCTCAAGGAGCCTTAGGAAACATCTCTTTAAAACAAGCACATAAATTGGTAAACTAATAGCATTCTATATCCTGCAACCTACACTGATGAGATATTGCCTTAGCTTTTATAAAGCCAAATCAGAGAAAAATGGTAAAACTCAGCGTTTATTCTTTCCCCTCTTTATATTTTACCAAATTAAAAATTCTTATAAAAAACTCGTTAAATATACACATACGATACATTACTACTCGTTGAACGTATAAAACTCTGGGCACACCCATAAAACGTCTATATCTACGAAACACATTGCTACGCTAGACGCAAGATATTGATTTGTAAAACAATTTCAAAACACACGTTTTGCTAAAAAAGCAACACGTATAAAACAAAAAATATTATTGCTATCGTGCTCTATCAAGAACACGCTTACATTCAATGAGTTCAAATAGGATTTCTTGCAACAATGCTTTATCAGTTTTATCTTTATAAAGATTCACAGAACCAACAGATGTTTCTTCCTCATTCCTCATGAAACTCAAAAGCCCAAAAGAAGATTTCTTAGGCTTATTGCTAGCATTTTCAGAAGTTTGTCCTGCATGTTTCTTCTCTATGACTACATTCATAGCATCAAGATCACCATTACCCAATGCAATCACAAAAGCAACACCATTTTCTTTTAAAAGGCGTTGCACACCTTTTATCGTATAACCCTGATCATATAATAACTGCTTAATACCATTGAGCAAATCAACATCGACCGGACGATAATAGCGCCTTCCTCCCCCACGTTTCATTGGTTTAATCTGCCTAAAACGTGTTTCCCAGAATCTTAAGACATGCTGCGGCAGCTCCAATAACTCGGCTACTTCGCTAATTGTGCGAAAAGCATCAGAGCTTTTATCCATTTTGCAACACCTTATTTAAAACAAAATAAATTACTTTACAATGACTCATTCTGTCTCAATTTCTCAACAAGATTAGTCAAAAATAAGACCATCATTGACGACTTACTCAACTGTCTTTTTCTAAAAAACAAAGACCTTTATTTTATCATTTTTTTAACAAATACCAAACATATCATGGCATTCATTTATGAGATATCATTTTTTCTGTCTTGCACGATGCGAATCTAAAATTCTCTGTTTAAGGACATTAGCAGCCTTAAACGTCACAACACGTCGCGGCGGAATAGGTGCTTCAACACCCGTTTTTGGATTGCGTCCAACTCGTTCATTTTTACTGCGAACCTGAAAAGTTGCAAAAGAGGATAATTTAACCGCTTCACCTCTTACAAGTGAGTTGCAAATCTCATCCAAAACCAATTCGACTAAAGCTGCTGATTCAGTATGTGACAAGCCCACTCTTTTACAAACTACGCTCGCTAAATCTGCACGCGTTACTGTCTTACTTGTCATTATAACCACCTATTAAAATATTAAAAATTACAAAATGACTTATACGTTTTCTTGAAATATGGTCAAGTAGCCATAATTTACCAACGAATAAGAATTGCTCCCCATGTAAATCCACCTCCCATGGCCTCTAACATGATAAGATCTCCTTCTTTTATTTTTCCATCGCAAACAGCTGTTGTTAAAGCCAACGGAACTGATGCCGCAGACGTATTACCATGTTGATCAACGGTAATCACAACTTTATCTAGTGAAATTCCCAATTTTTTAGCAGATGCTTCAATAATGCGCTTATTAGCCTGATGAGGTACAAACCAATCTAGTTGTGAAGAATCCATACCTGCAGCTGCAAAACAATCATCAACCACATCCGTTATCATACCAACAGCATATTTAAAAACTTCTCGTCCTTCCATACGCAAATAGCCTGTCGTTTGTGTTGTTGAAGGTCCACCATCAACATATAGCTTATCTATATAAGCACCATTAGAGCGCAATTTCGCAGACAATATACCACGCTCAAAAGCAATACCCCCCTCAATTTCTTGTGCTTCCAAAATAGCAGCACCCGCACCATCACCAAACAAAACACATGTCGTACGATCTTCCCAATCTAAAATCCGAGAAAATGTATCGGATCCAATAACTAAAATTCTTTTAGCCGCTCCACACCGTAAATAAGAATCTCCTGTTGTTAAAGCAAAAATAAAACCAGAGCAAACAGCTTGAATATCAAAAGCAAATCCATGGTTCATTCCCAAAGCACACTGAATTTCAACAGCAGAAGCAGGAAAAGTACGATTCGGGGTGGACGTTGCTAAAATAATACAATCAATGTCTTTTATTGTTAAACCAGCATTTGTAAGTGCTGCTTGCGCAGCCTCAACTCCTAAAGAAACAGTTGTTTCATTTTCACTGGCAATATAACGTTGGCGTATTCCTGTACGCTGAACAATCCATGAATCTGACGTTTCAACAAACTTTGCAATCTCATCATTTGATAAACTTCTCTTCGGCAAAGCACTTCCTACACCACGTATAATTGACCGAATCATTCAGCTCTTACCTTTTCTTCAAATTTTTCATTTCTATTATAAGAGCTTATCATAAGGACTCTCCATTCACTGTCTCTTCACCTTCTTGATCAAAAAGTGTTTCTTTATTCTCATGAAACCGTCGCAAATCAGCTGTTATTTTTTTCAAAAGTCCATTATTAACCATCTCATAACCAACGCGGATAGCAGAAGCAAAACCGTTAGCATTAGCACTCCCATGGCTTTTGATCACAACACCATTCAACCCCAAAAGCACTCCTCCATTCACCCTCTCGGGATCCATTTTGTGTTTCAGCGTACGAAAAGCACCCCGCGATAAAAAATAACCAAGAGATGTTAAAAAAGAACTGCGCAGTGCAGAGTTTAAAATCTCTCCTATCTGTCGCGCGGTTCCTTCTGCGGTTTTTAAAGCAATATTACCAGAAAACCCCTCTGTTACAACAACATCGACTGTTCCTTTTCCAATGTCATTGCCCTCAACAAATCCTTTATATTCCAATCCTTCTAATTGCACTTCACGCAATATCATTCCTGCTTTTTTTATTTCATAAAGTCCTTTAACCTCTTCCACCCCCACATTTAAAAGCCCAACACTTGGTCTTTCAGTGTGATATAAAGCGCGAAACATACCCGCTCCCATAACCGCCAAATCAACCAACTGACTAGCAGAGGCACCAATTGTTGCTCCAATATCTAAAACGATACTCTCACTGCGAAGTGTTGGCCAGATACCCGCAATACCAGGACGTTCAGCCTCTGCTAGCATTTTCAAACAAAAATAAGACATGGCCATAAGTGCACCCGTATTACCAGCAGAAATGCAAGCATCAGCTTCACCATTTTTTACCGCTTCAATGGCGTACCACATTGATGATTTACCACGTCCATTACGAAGTGCTTGGCTTGGCTTTTCATCCATGCGTGTATAACTTTCTGTAGGGCAAAAGCGCGATACAGAATCCAAACAAGGGTATTTTTTTAAAACCGGACGAACGTCCTCCTCTATTCCATAAAACAGAAAATAAATATTTGATAAATATTTTTGTACAATTGCTGCTCCTGCAATAGCTGCTTCTGGACCGTAATCACCGCCCATGACATCCACAGAAATTCTAATCACGCTTGCATATCCCACATCTTTTCATTTACATCTTTAAACACATATTATGATTTTTTGGCTCCTGAACACTCACAAAGCAAATCTTGCAAAAATCGCTCCGCAGAAAATACCGTTTAGCATACAATAGATATTTTTTTTATGTTTTTACAATCACTTCCAATTTTTCAAAACAGAAAATGGCGAGAATTTTTGCTCTGCTTCTTCTAAATTTTCAACCATATCCATCTTTATCCCCTCTTTACGTGGATAATGATTAATAGACAACTCAAAAAACTCTTCCATGATTGCACCAATATCAATTTTATCATCATAAAACACTTCAGGAGTATCAAGCCCCTCCACATCTAAAAACAATTCCCCTGTATCCTCTGATGTTTTCGGCTTCATCAAATTTGAATCTTCAGGAACAAAAACAACCTCAATATTTTCACAAAGGATATTTTCTAATGGTTCTAATGTAACAACACATAACTGTAGTATGCGCGCTTGCAACAGACCTTTTATACGCACTCCGCGTTTTTTCCACGGGAAAATATGGAAATTTCCCTCACAAGATTTTACTTCAATTAAATCATGGTTCTGAGCTAAATGTGTACATTCTTTTTTGTTTGCACAAAAATGAACCCTTATACCTTTAGCAGGTAGAGAACGTACGGATATTGGATAAGCCAAAGCAAATGTCATTTGAGGAACATTTTGAACATTCATTGACAACTCCCAAACATAAAAACGCATAAAATACTGTGTTTTTATTTATCTCAAGTATTCATGCATTTTTTTCTTTTCTAAAGAAATTCTATATGGCATAATTTGCTTTATAACAGGGAAACTCAGTGTAAGCTACGGTAGATTAAGCTAAAAAGAAAAAACTTGAGGTTGCCTTCTTGTCCTACACCTCAGTATAAAAAGGAGATATCATTGTTTCAAATGCCTCACATAATAGCCTTAATCAAACGTAAATTATTGATTGGTCTATCAATAGCAAGCATAGGAATGCTTGCGGGATGTAGTCTTCTCGATTCTTCAGGTTCGAGCCAAATTTATAGAGAGGGCTATGTTCTTGATAAAAATGCTCTAAGTTCTATTGCTATTGGCTCAAGTCAAGAGCAAGTTCTTTTAACTTTAGGGACCCCTTCATTAAAAACAAAATATGATAATGAAGTTTTTTATTACATCTCACAGACACGCTATCGTGGGATGCAGTTTATGAAAACAAAGATTATTGATCGCAAAGTTTTAGCCATTTACTTCAATAAAAATAATCAGGTTGCAAAAGTTGCTAATTACGGATTACAAGACGGTCAAGTATTTGATTTTATTACACAAACAACGCCAACTGTAACAAAAGAACATCCTTTCTTAATTCAAATTATAAAAGGCCCTGCGAATTTGCCACCCCATAACTAAATCATATAGTCTACATACCGTCTCAATATTATTAGGTCTGATACTATCAGACCTAATAATAGGGGGGATTTTTAGCTCTTATAGGCGGACTTTTTTTGCCATACTGTCGAGAACTGCATTAACAAGTTTTGGCTCATCACCTTCGAAAAACGCCTTCGCTATGTCAACATATTCATTCATGACAACCGCAACAGGAACATCTTTACGGTTGATCAACTCCCATAAACCTGCTCGTAAAATTGCTCGCAATATAGAATCAAGACGTGAAAGAGACCACTCAGCAGAAAGCTGTTGATGAAGCAGAGGATCAAGCTGCTTTTGATCTTTTACAACACCCGTTATAATAGCCAAAAACCATTGAAAATCAGCTTCAAGATACTGGTCTCCATCGATATCTTTTCCCAAACGATAAGCTTCATACTCAGCTGCTGTTTCCATAACCCCCGAACCCACAATATCCATTTGATAGAGGGCTTGAACTGCAGCGAGTCTTGCTGCTCCACGTTTATTGGCTGAACGCGGAAAATGTCTGCTTTTTATATCAGCCATATTTAACGATTATCTCCAAATCTCTTTTTTAGAGCGATCATACATAAAGCAGCTTCAGCCGCAAAACCACCTTTATTTTTGTCATCTAGTTTTGCACGCACCCATGCTTGTTCTTCGTTTTCAACAGTCAAAATACCATTTCCAATAGCCAAATGCTGATGAACAGTTAAATCCATCAATGCACGACAAGAATCATTAGCAACAATTTCAAAGTGATATGTTTCGCCCCGAATAACACAACCAAGAGCAACATAACCATCATAAGATATGTTATTTTGTTCAGCAAAAGCTATTGCACTTGGTATTTCTAATGCTCCAGGAACCGTTACAACATCATAACTTGCTTCAGCTTTTTGCAAAGTATTCACTGCACCTCTCAAAAGCGCATCAGAAATCCCCTCATAAAAACGTGCTTCAACAATCAATACGTGAGGCTTTTTACGTATCTCTTTCTTCATAATGGAATTCCACAAAAACGAATCAAAAAAAATCAAGGTTATAAAGCATAAAATTCTGAAAACGATCAATAGAGTTTTGGCTTATTCATCTTCTCTTTTTAAAGCAAAAAGTTTCGCAGCATAACGAGCAAGTTGATCAATTTCCAAATTGACCCGATCTCCAATTCTAGCTTGTCCCCACGTTGTCATTTCGAGTGTATGGCGAATAATAAGAACATCAAAAACACAATCCTCAACACCATTAACAGTCAAAGATGTCCCATTAAGTGCAATAGATCCCTTATTGACAATGAAAGGCATAAATTGTCTTGCAACTTTTAAATAAAAACGAATTGCATCCCCTTCATTTTTTTGATCAATAATTTCAGCCAAACCATCAATATGACCAGAAACCAAATGTCCTCCCATTTCATCACCTAATCGAAGCGAACGTTCCAAATTAACAAAAGTTCCTTTTGTCCATTGTGCAAGATTACTCAAACGCAATGCTTCTTCCCATGCTTCTACAGCAAACCAACCAGCAGTCGCTTGTTGTACCCCCCGCTCTACAATTGTCAGACAAATCCCTGAACACGCAATCGATGCACCAATTTCCAAACTCTGTATGTCATAGCGTGTAGAAATATCTAAACGCACCCCTTGCTTTAAAGGTTGTACATCTTCAACACAACCGATGTCTGTTATAATCCCTGTGAACATAATGTCTTACGTCTCCATTTATAAAAACGGTCATTTCCAAACATTCTTGATTCAACCTTATGAAATTGCGAAAGATAATTTCCAAAATGAGGGGCTTCAACACGACCTTCGCCTAAAATAACGGGTGCATAAAAACATATCAAATGATCCACACAACCAGCATTTAAAAACGTTTCCCCTGTCTTTACGCCCCCTTCCAATAAAACACTATTAATCCCATGTTTATAAAGCATCTGTAAAAGAGCAAAGGGTTCTACACAACCATTGTTCATCTCTACCGAATAAACAGACACACCATATTGCTCCAATGCATTTTTTTTGCTTTTCTTTGAAAGATCCACATCACAAATAACCCATGTAGGAATTTTCATGGCTGTTTGGACAACTTTTGCATCAAGGGGGATAGATAAATCTGCATCCAAAATAATACGAATTGGTGAGCGCACCTCCATCCCTGGCAAGCGGCAATTGAGTTGTGGATCATCTGCTAATATAGTACCAATACCAACGAGGATAGCATTATTTTGAGCACGTAGAATATGCGTATGGGCATGAGAAAGTGTTCCACTAATTTTTACGCTGCCCTTTTCTCTTTTTCCAACACCATTATCAGCAGAAATTGCCATTTTAAAAGTGACCGCACAGCGTTGTATCTTCCTTATGCACCAATGTGTCCATAAAGATTCAAAAGCCTCTTCAGCTAAAATGCCCTCAACCACTTCAATACCCGCTGCTCGCAAAAGAGCAATACCATGACCATCAACACGCTTGTCACAATCAGTCAGCGCAACAACAACTCGAGAAACACCTGAATCAATGAGTGCATTCACACACGGCGAAGTTTTTCCATAATGCGCACAAGGTTCTAAAGTAACATAAGCAGTCGCTCCTTGAGCTAAAGAACCAGCCATATGTAAAGCTTGCACTTCCGCATGAGGACTCCCATGAATAGCTGTTACGCCATAGCCAACAATAAATGCCCCCGCACTATTATCGTTTCGCACAATTAACGTACCAACGGAAGGATTTTCACCTGTAAGACCGACATGACGTTCTGCTAAACGAATAGCTGCAGCCATAAACCGTTCATCTTGCACTTTTTTATTCATCAAAACGAGATTCTGTATCCGCGATACCCTTTGACAATTCATCTATAACATCGTGAAAATCGCTTGCATTACGAAAATCTCGATACACAGAAGCAAAACGAATATAAGCAATATCATCAATTCTTTTCAATGCTTCCATCACAAGATGTCCAATTTTTTCTGAAGCAATCTCTGGTTCTCCCAAACTTTCAAGCTGGCGCACAATGCCAGAAATTGCTCGTTCAATATGATCAGGATCAATATTGCGCTTACGTACAGCCACATCAACTGAACGCATTAACTTATCACGATCGAATGGTTCACATCGTCCACTTTTTTTAGCAACCAAGAGCTCACGCAACTGAACACGTTCAAAAGTTGTAAAACGACCACCACAAACGGAACACACACGGCGGCGGCGAATCACTGCCCCCTCTTCTGCTGGACGTGAATCTTTAACCTGTGTATCCTCATATTGGCAGTAAGGACAGCGCATCTTTTGTGTCCTTAACGAGTACTAAGATAAGAGTAAAGAGGAAATTGACTCGTTATATCTTTTACCTTTTTCTCAACAGCCATTTCAACGGCATAATTATCTTCATCACTTTTTGCGCTCCGAAGACCATCAAGAACTTCTGAAACCAGATGACCAACTTGAATAAACTCTTTTTCTAAAAAACCACGTGTTGTGGCAGCAGGTGATCCCAAGCGAATTCCCGATGTTATAGATGGCGTTTCAGGATCAAAAGGAATACCATTTTTATTGCAGGTAATATGAGCGCGCCCCAAAGCCAATTCAGCACGTTTACCTGTTAGATTTTTGGAACGTAAATCAACCAACAACAAATGATTATCTGTACCACCAGAAACAATATTAAAACCATTACTCTGTAATATTTTTGCTAAAGTTTTCGCATTAGCGACCACATTGGCACTGTAACTCTTGAAAGAGGGACGCAAAGCCTCCTCAAATGCAACAGCCTTTGCGGCAATTACATGCATTAAAGGACCACCTTGAAGACCAGGAAAAATTGCAGAATTAACTTTTCTGGATAAAGACTCATCATTTGTCAATATTAAACCACCACGAGGACCTCGAAGCGACTTATGTGTTGTTGTTGTTACAATATGCGCATGTGGAACGGGTGAAGGATGCACGCCACCAGCAACAAGACCGGCAATATGAGACATATCAACGAGTAGATGAGCACCAATCTCATCTGCAATTTCACGGAATCGTTTCCAATCCCATAGCCGTGGATAAGATGAGCCACCCGCTATAATAAGTTTGGGCTTACGTTCTTTTGCAAGCTGCTCAACCTCATCCATATCAATAATCTGATCTTCTTGACGCACACCATAGGAAACAACATCAAACCATTTTCCTGACATATTAACAGATGAACCATGCGTAAGGTGACCACCAGCATTTAAGTCTAATCCCATAAATGTGTCACCAGGCTGAAGTAAAGCTAAAAAGACAGCTTGATTCATTTGGCTACCAGAATTAGGCTGTACATTCGCAAAAGCAGCACCAAAAAGCTGTTTTGCCCTTTCAATGGCTAAATCTTCAACGACATCAACAAATTGACACCCGCCATAGTAGCGCTTTCTTGGATAACCTTCTGCATACTTATTAGTTAAAACAGACCCCTGCGCTTCAAGGACCGCCCTTGAAACAATATTCTCTGAAGCAATCAGCTCAATTTCATGTTGTTGACGCTCAAACTCCCCTCTAATTGCATCAAAGATTGCACCATCAACAGTTTGTAAATTATCATTAAAAAAGCGCTTTTCTGCGTCACTTGCTTGCTGAGTCATAAAACACGTTCCTAACATAAAAAAAATAAAGTCACTGAACGATAACACAGCAAACCATGCAAACCAAACATTTTAAACCACTTACACTCAAAAATAATGATGCAAATATTTATCTTACTCTGTTATAAAAACAGTGAAAAACTTCCCTCTCAAGAATGATGAAAAATGAGATTACATTTCTTTTTTTACACTCTTATTTGTTTACACCTTTTACAAAAGGTATCTATAATCTAAAGAAATTCAATAATTTAATGATTAAAAATAATTTATAATGTGAAAAGCTGAATATAATAGGCAAAGTTAATACAAGGCAAATAAGAATGCTAACCAAAGTTTTTATTGATGGTGAACATGGCACAACCGGACTACAAATACAAAAACGCTTAGAGAAACGTACAGATTTAGAACTACTCTCTCTTGCTCATAAAGATCGCCATAATGTTCATCTGCGACAAGACTATCTTAATCAAGCCGATATTGCTATTTTGTGTCTTCCAGATGATACTGCACGCGAAACAGTTCATTGGCTTAAAAAAAATAAAAACATTAGGATTATTGATAGCTCGACAGCCCACCGTGTTGCACCAGACTGGATTTACGGTTTTCCTGAAATGACAGCAGGACAAAGAAAGCGCATCCAAGCAGCACATTATGTAACCAATCCTGGGTGCTATCCTACCGGTGCCATTAGTTTGATTCGCCCACTCCGTGAAGCAGGACTGCTAGACGCCTATTATCCCATATCGATTAACGCAATCTCCGGCTATACTGGTGGTGGAAAACAGTTGATTTTACAAATGGAAAATCAATCTCAACAAAACATTCAGGACAATTATTTTATCTATGGTCTTAATCTTGAACACAAACATGTGCCAGAAATTAAAATTTATGGACAAATCAACAAAACCCCAATTTTTATACCAAGTGTTGGTCGTTTTCCCCAAGGAATGATTGTGAATCTTCCTCTGCATCGCCATTTATTCACAAAATCAGCAAACTGTTCTGATTTGCGCGAAATTCTCGCAAACCATTACGATGGACAAAATACCATTTTAGTTGCATCACAAGAAGAAACTGCTTCACTTCAAAGACTTAATCCAGAGTGTTTAGCCAATAAAGATAATATGAAACTGTTCGTATTTGGAAATGATCGTGAAGGTATTTTTAATCTCAGCGCCATATTCGATAATTTAGGAAAAGGCGCATCAGCTGCGGCTATCCAGAACCTCGACTTAATGCTTTCAAGCGACTAAAACTCCCTAAATACAAACTTTTATTCAACAACGCGATATGCCCCTTTCGTTGCTCGCCAGTGCGCAACCGCAAAACACAACACTGCTAGTGCCATACTTTGGTGAATGAGCCCTAAACTTATCGGAACCTCATGTAACAGCGTTAAAATACCCAAGAGTGCTTGAATAATAATCATAACACAGATAAGAAATGCACGACGAGAATGGGTTGAATGTGGAATGTTTTTTTGTACATAGAAAGCATGAATAACTGAGATAATAAATAAAAAATAAGCAAAAAACCGATGAATAAATTGAACCATTAAGGAATTTTCGAATAAATTGAGCCAAACAGGACGAAGCTGCAACAATCCATCAGGAATAATCTGCCCATCCATAAGAGGCCATGTATTATAGACTTTTCCAGCATGAAGCCCCGCAACCAAAGCTCCAAAATAAATCTCTATCAAGACGAGAACAACAAGCCAAGCCGCAAAATATTGCACCTTTTGATTTGCTGGCTTTTCTGAGTATTCTGCAAGTCCTCGAGATAAATAAGTAACAAAAACAATAACAAAACATGCCGTTATAAGATGAAATGCCAAACGATATTGGCTCACACTTGTTAAATTGCTTTGCCCAATCCCTGAAGCAACCATCCACCAACCAATAAAGCCTTGAAAGGCGATAAGAATAGGCACGATAATAAGCGGGAGTAAGATATTTTTTTCAACACGCTTAGTCGCCCAAAACCAAATGAGCCCCAATAAAGCAACAAGACCAACAAGACGCCCAAGAACACGATGCGCCCATTCCCACCAAAAAATGACCTTAAAAGCACTTAAGGTCATATCAGGATTAAGCAGCTTATATTGTGCTATCTGTTGATATTTTAAAAATTCCTCTTGCCATTGATCCACACCAATCGGTGGAATAACGCCGTGTATTGGCTTCCATTCCGTTATAGATAATCCTGATCCCGTCAAACGAGTAGCGCCACCTACTAAGACAATTGCTAAACAAAGCAATAAAATAGAGTAAAGCCACACCTGTATTTGTTTTCTATTTTTCTTTTGCACGGGCGTTAAAATGCTATTGTTTAATCTCTTTACTGCCATCTCTGATTGCCCCACGCTTTTCTCCAACTACAATGCATTTTAAAATTTAAACATCAAATCTTTGTGTATTTTAGTATGTACTATAACTTTAGCAAAAAACAAGCGTACTACTATAACATGTGATACATATTTCTTTTTTACGAAGTTTATGATGCAACAACGCGATAAACAGTCTTTGGAAAGCTGCTTACCATCCGCATCATCCATTCTTGTTCATTAAGAACAGTATTACAAATATAATAGTCTGTTAGCTCTGCAAATTGCTCAAATCCATATTTTGGTTCGCTTGCCATCTCAAGGATGATAAAGTCATATTCTTTTTTAAATTCTTGTAATATATGAGAAATGTCATTTGAAAAATCTTGTGCAGAAATAGCACTTGTTAACCCCTGAGGAAGAATATCAACCCCCGTATCATAATCACGGTAAATAACATCATGCAACTGGGCATTGCCCGTTAAAATATCACTCAGTCCGCGATGTGGACCAATGACCTTCTCTATTTGTTGACCAGAAATATCGACCAACAAAATTGTTTTGTTCTCTTTTGTGAGATGAAGTGAAAGCTTTGCCGCTGTCCGTGCAGCCTCTGGTCCAATGATTGAAATAATGGTCGAAGCACGCCATTTCAAAACATCAGATAATCCCTCTATCGTAATAAAAGCTTCAAGATTTTTCATTTCTTGAGAGACTAAAATACTCTCGTTCTTCTTAAGAGCATTTTCTTTTGATCTCAAATCCTCTTCTGAAGGTTGATCTTTTTTGCTTTTAAAGCACGGATAAAATAACAATATTCCTAGTAAAAGAGTAAGGAAGCTAGCCAATGCACTCACAAAAATATTTTTTCCATAAAGAGCCATAAAAGAAATTGGTGCTAACGTTGTTGGCATAACCACGTGGATATTTGTGTTTTGTAAAAGAAGAGGATCATCACTCAATCTCCGATATGAACCAATAATTTTTTCTCTTCGTTGAGCAGAGTTACTCATCGCTTTATTTTGTGCATCGACTGCTGCTTTTATTTTATTTTCAAACTCGTTAAATATTTCATTCAAAGATTGGGATTGATCTTTTACAAAAAAGTTCATTCTTTTTTTGAGCTGTTTTTCTAATTCCGTTGCAATAACCTCATCTGAATGAACTTGATAAACGATTTGTAAAATTTTATTTTTTAATTGATGAGAAACTGTTTCTAATTCCGCAGTCATTGCTTTAATTTGAGGATGTGTCCACCCCAATTGCACCGCCATATGTGCTCTTTGCGTTTCCAAAAGATCACGTTTAGATTCCAGAGCAACAATTGCTGAATTACCTGCAATAAACGATAAAGACAATAAAGACTGTCCCTTTTCACGCATCGTGTTAATCGTTGAGTTCAAACTTGTTAAATGAATACGCTTTAAAGTTGCTTCCGTTAATTGCATAGAAAGATCATGAAGCTCTGTTTGTTTTACACCCTGCTGAATAAAAGACTCAACAGATGTACGAAATCCCTGCACGATATTAACGATTGCAGTATTATCATATTGTTTGTCTTCTAATTTATCATTTAACAAGAATTGTTTCTGTTTTATAATTGCTTGTGAAAATGCGGAAAACCAAGTTTCCAACCCACGTTGAGCTGCTTCAAGTGTCTCAGCTTCAAAAGTCAAATCGATAAAATCACCACGACGCGATAAACGGATATTTTCATGATTTTTTTCCTTATTAAAAGCACTTAAAGAAAATTGCGAATCATTGAAGAACATAGGCTGTGAAAACAAAAAGGCGATAACATTGTCTTGCTTTTTGATTGGTAACGGTTTTCCTACAGAATCAGATAATGAAAATATTAAAGTTGCTTGGTAACCACGGGGCTGGACAAAATAATACAACCAAATCAAAGATATACATAGCACTTGTAATAGCAAAACAATCAAAATGCTTCGCCATACGGTACGTACGAATAGTCTTTTATTACACTTAAGACTCATCTTTATTTTAACCAGCAAAATACTTCTTCATATTGTTTTATTAAGAGAAAGTAGTAACTATCCTCTTAACTTGCTGTCATATTATTTTCAGATAATAAAAACATAAAATTTAAGCACAAATGTTCAGCAATAGCTTTAAAGAACTTAATTCATATTTTTTTTGATGTTCTCTAATTGTTTTTTTGCTTCAGAAGTAATAACGGCTCTAATGGTAACAGACCCATCATCATGTCCTTCTTGCATTATTTCCGCAGAGTTTTCATAAAACCAATCGATAAGCGACATTTCATGAGGTTTTAAAAGATATTCAATGCTTTGCACCTCTCCAAAAATTCGCTTTTCAATGGCTCTTAATAATTGATCGAGTCCATCCCCCTTAAGCGCTGATACCATGAGAGCAGGATTTAATCGTGTTTTTGCGCTTGTTTGTAAAACATTCAATGCCTGCTCATCCAACATATCAATCTTATTCCAAACTTCTATGATATGCTCCATATCATCAATATCGATATCAAGACTTGAAAGCACTTCTAAAACATCTTGAGCATGTGCACGATGATCAAGATCTGACATATCTCTTACATGAAGAATGAGATCCGCTTCAACCACTTCTTCAAGGGTTGCTCTAAAAGCTGCAATCAAATTTGTTGGCAAGTTAGAAATAAACCCTACAGTATCAGACAAAAGAATAGTTTTTCCATGGGGAAGAACAACTTTGCGCAAAGTCGGATCAAGCGTTGCAAATAACATATTCTTTGCTAAAACATCTGCACCACTTAAACGGTTAAAGAGAGTTGATTTTCCTGTATTCGTATATCCTACCAGTGCCACAACAGGATAAGATGTTTTTTTCCTTTTTGCTCTATGAAGTGCACGTGTTTTAATAACCGTTTCCAATTCGCGTCGAATACGAATAATTTTCTCTTGTAAAAGACGCCTGTCTGCTTCAATTTGCGTTTCACCAGGTCCACCTAAGAAGCCACGCCCCCCCCGTTGCCTTTCCAAGTGCGTCCAACTACGCACAAGTCGCCCTTTTTGATAGGACAAATGCGCTAACTCTACTTGCAAAACTCCTTCTTTTGTTCGTGCACGATCCCCAAAAATTTCAAGAATCAAAGCCGTTCTATCGATAACTTTGCAATTCCATAATTTTTCTAAATTACGCTGCTGTACTGGTGTTAAAAAGTGATCTACAATCGCAAGCTCAATAGAATATTCATCTATGTAACAGGTTAACGCATCTACTTTACCTTTTCCAAAGAGAGTTGCAGAGCGAGGCGTTGCAATATTAATCGTTTCATAATTAACAACTTCTAACCTTATAGCACACGCTAAGCCTAATGACTCTTTAACACGAGAAGATATCGAACACTCTCTCAAAGAGCTTTCACTTCTATTTTCTTGAAAAATTGGTATCAAAACAAGTGCGCGCACCTGTCCTGTATTCTGCGAAAATATCCCTCCTAATCTCTCATTTTCATTTATCATAGCAATCTAAGTACTTTTAAAATGGGATAAGAGGTCTATCTTAAAATGACATGCTTACTCAGGACTTTCACCCTCAAACATCTGCACAGGCTGTCCAGGCATAATCGTAGAAATAGCATGCTTATAAACCAATTGCGCGTGTCCATCTCGGCGTAAAAGAACACAAAAATTATCAAATGAAGTTACAATACCTGTGAGTTTAACGCCATTGACAAGAAAAATTGTAAGGGAAATTTTTTGCTTACGCACCGTATTTAAAAACACATCTTGCAGGTGTTGTGATCGCTCTGCCATTATTCTTACACCTTCATCTCGATTGCATAAAATATTCGTGCATGCATATCGACTGAAAAATATCCAATTGTCAACGTAGAAGCTTCAAAATTTAGCAACAAACAACTGAAATTAGAGAAAAAACGGCTCTTTAAGGCAATAATAAAGCGCAACTTACGAAAAGCTATATTAAATTAAAAATTTTTCCACGTTTACTTTTTTATGAGCTTACAATTCAAAGGCATACTTTTATACATCCTAAGCTATTACAGACTATATGTGATGATGAAGCTGCTTCATTTAGAATCAATAAAAGTAAACGGACAACAATATTTATTAACGATCATCGGTATTAATAGAGAGGTAATCGCCACCCTACTGTATATATAACCGCCATTAAATTATCCTTATTTCAAAGACTAGCGGCTTATAAAGTTTTTTATAAACACAAGTTGTAAACAGTATTTTTGTTTTTGTTAGATTCAAATAATAAATTGTTTTTACTATATTTTATAACATTTTTAAACAGGGTATAAGAAACCGCGTTAACTTTATCTTGATAAGTTTTTAAAATTTTTTCCTAAGCATATTCCTTTCTAAATAATTAACAGCTAGTATGTAGAAATTATGTGGAAGAGGACGTATCCCTTTTCCGTCTGTAAGAGTACGAGGCGAGTATGGCACGCAGAACCAAATTGCAAACATTTGAAGTTGAAGTTGAAGAAGCCCTCACAAAAGCTATGAACTTTGATTTCAATGACACAGAATTTGAAACAATATCATCCAATAATTCTGAAAATATTGTTAATGTCGATGATCTGATTCAAAAAATTGCAATGGCAGAAGAAGAATTCTTTGCTGAAAACGGTACGTCAACTTTTGTTTCTAATATTCATGATGAAGCTGTTGTTGATAAATCCGTTGTTGAACAGCTTTTCACTCCAAAACCTTCACCTGATATTTCAGGTGGAACTGTTCATAATACATTGTTGTCTACAAAACTTCTTCCTGCAAATGATGATATAACAACCCCTGTAAATTTTGGACTATTAAAGCAGCGTTCTTCCTCTCGAGTCTACTGGTATACAACAGCGCTTAGTGCTTTATGGGCAACGGGAGGAGCTTTTATTGCGCATAAGCTCGCACCTACCGGACTCAGCTCCTTATCCAATATCAGCACTTTTGTTACATCCCCAACAGGACTCGCTGTAGCAGCCGGAACAGCAATTCCTATCCTTATATCTTGGGGCGTTGCTCAATTAACAAAACGTTCAAACGACTTGCATAACATTGCTCTTCTTATGACAAATGCTGCACAACGCCTTAGTGAACCACAACATTTATCTGAAAAACAAGCTATTGCTATAGGGCAAACCATTCGTGAAGAAGTAGCGGCAATGAACGAAGGTATTGAACGTACCCTCGGACGTGCTGTTGAACTTGAAGCAATCATACAAGGTGAAGTTCACAACCTAGAACAAGCCTATGCTGAGAATGAATCACGTATTCACACATTAATCAAAGAATTGAGCAATGAACGCATCGCCATTTTGAATCACGCAGATCGCGTACAATCAACAATTAAAGGAACCCAAGAACAACTGAGTGATGAATTTGGTTTAGTTACCTCTAAAATTGTAACCAATGTTGAAAAGCTTGCACAAACTCTCTCTCAAACTTTACAAAAACAAGGTGAAGACCTTGTTGAAAAGCTTTCCTATGCCGGTGATGGCGTAACAAATCAGCTTGTTGAAAAATTTAACGAAACAACAACACAAATTCAGCAGAAAAACACAGATTTTTTTCATGAATTAGGAAAAAACTTCGATGGTTTTGCAAAACGATTTGATCATAATGAAAAGCAAATAGAAAAAACCTTTAATGAAACAGCTGAAAAAGCGGAAGTACATGTTGCTAAAATTGCAACACATATACAGGCAGTAACAGATCAAACTTTGCACGCTGTCGATGAAAAGTTTAAAGCCTTGGATAAAGCTCTTATTGATCGTAATAATCAATCTCTACAGAATTTTGATGAGAAGATCTTAAAGCTCGACGACCAAGCACATAAACTCTCTTCTAAATTTGATAACGTAACCTCGCAAGCAATTGGAGCCTTTGAACAACGTTTAGCAACTGTTGATCTTTCTCTTAAAGAACATAGTGATTCGATCATTGATTCCTTTATAGAACGCAGTCAAGCTTTAGAAGATAATGCTGAAAAACTTGGTAACTTCTTGGAATCTCATGTCTTGAAAATAAATGAAAACCTCCAGGAAAAAACAGCAGACATTACCCATGCATTTACAAATGGACGTGAAGCTATTCTTTCTGCAATTGATAAAAGTAAAGAAAGTCTGAGAGAAGAAATTCAGTATGTCGACAATGCCATTGTTGATATCATACAAGAACGTTCACAAGATTTTAAAGTACAACTTTCTGATCAACGAGCTCTTATGGCAGACATGCTCGATAACGAGAAGAATAAAATTGCGGATACATTAAGAAATCAAATTGATGTCTTGTCCCAAAATACTTCTCATATTGAAAAAGTTTTGGCTGACAATATTCAAGTCGTTGATAAACAGGCTGAAAATCATATCACAAACATCATTCAATGCACTGAAAAACTACAAGATGTCATTGTACAAAGCTGCAATACAACCCAAGATGCTTTAGAAGCACAAGCGAGAAATATTGATATCCGTGCCGATGCTCTGCGTGACTCTTTAGCGATTAATAGTTTTTCTCTCAATGAAGTTCTTGCCGATCAAGCACGCACACTTGAGCAACGCATGGAAACAATCCATAACCTCATTGCAAAAAGTGATATACGTGTCGATGTTGCATTGAAACAACAAATAGATTTAGTTGAGAGTGCACTTGTTGCCAATAATAAGAACATTACTGAAACGGTTCAAGATCATATCAAAAACCTTGAAAGCCATGCCGAAATTTTAAAGAATACTCTCTCTCAATCGAGTGGTGTTTTCTTTGAAACCCTTGAAACACGTATGGAATCATTCGATACAGATCTAGAAGATCGTGCACACAAGATTTTTGAACGGACAACAACGCTAGAGGAAACATTATCTGAAAAATTTAGCCAAATCTGTGAAGCCATTGATATGCAAACATCTGTTATTGAGGAACGTTCTGACACGTTAAAAACGTCTCTCATGCTTAATAATGAGCAAAGTCAGATAATTCAACAAGCGCTGGAAAGCAGTGTTGACAATATGCGTGTAACCTTAGAAGACTCTGTTAATACAGTTACAGATAATCTGCATAACAAGATTATAAAAGCTTCTGATATTCTTTCTTCTACGAGTGAACAAATTCTTTCATCTGTTACAAATGTTACTGCACAAGCAGAAAATATTCTCTCAGAATCAGGCAATCGCATTGTATCAAATGTCAAAAAAACTGTTTATGATACCAGTGAAAAAGTTCTGTCCGTTCTGTCTGAACAAACAGCGCATACTGTCGAAGCTTTCGCAACAGCCAGTCATAATGCACAAGCATTATTGAATGAAACCATTCACACATCAACAACAGCAATAGAGCAAGTTCTTAATGAACGCTGTGATGTTCTTCATCACTCTATGCAAAATTTTAAAAATGATTTAGGGTATCAGCTCTCTGATGTAACGAGCCGTCTGGAAAATGCAGAAAATCAAACAGCAACACAAATTTCAAAACATGTTGGAAAAATAACAGAGCTGACAAATCACTTAAATCAAGCAGCGCAAAATACGACAGAATCAATAGATTCTTTAACACAGCATATCGGTGAACAACTCTCTCTCTCCACACAAGAAGCTGAACAAAGAATTTATGCACATAATGAATTTTTAGTGAATAGCTTAACCAAAGCTAACTCTGAAACAATTCAAACAATAACGGTTATGAAGGAAGAACTTGTTAATAATGTCTCATCCGTCTTAACACAGTTGAATCAATCAATTTACAATTTTCACGAAAATAGTAATGTTTTATTATCAGCTGTTCAAAATATTGATGGTCAGTTTAATGAGAGTGCAAATAATTTTTTCCGCAACACGGACCAAGTAGCAGAGCGTTTGTCAGCCTCAAATCAAGCGCTCAATAATAATGTTGAAATTCTGCAAGGACTTTCAAAGAATACCTTTGAACAAATTAATCATATAACGAGCAGTTTTGGTGAACATGCAAAAACACTTTCCCAAACTATTCATGTTCTTGAACAGTCTGAAAATTCACTTAGTGCAACACTTGAAGAAAAACATAATATGCTTTCTGTATTAAGCGATGCTCTTGTTTCAAAGTCTCATGAAATTAATCAATTGATTGGACATTATGAAAAAATCTTCAACTCAGCACTTGAACGCTCTGATAAGAATGCACGTAACTCCACAAATTCATTCCAACAATCACTTAATAGGCTTGTTAGTGAAGCATCGACGCGTTTTTCAGAAGCAGCAGAAGACATACGTCGCTCCGCTGATGAAGTTCGTTTAGAGCTTTCAAAGATTAATAATGATATCAATGAAAATGTTAAAAAACTTCCAGAAAAGACAAAAGAAACAACGCAAACAATTCGCACAGCTTTGAATGAACAGATTACAGCGTTACAAGATCTAGTCAGTGTTATACAAAATGATCAAAAGAGCGCAAAAAAACAGCTGATATCAGAATTTCCTGCATCATCAATGTTTAATCAAAGAAATGACAATTCCACTGAGTCCGTTAAAAAGATCGTACCACCTAAGCCTATTTTGCAACAAGATCAAAGCAAAAAAAGACCAAATAAATGGGTGTCAAATCTCTTAGAAAGAGCTTCACGTGAAGAAACGTTTTATGATGCTCCCCCTAGTGATGATGTTTTAACATCAGTGCAAACAAAACCATCTCCTGCAAACAGCTCTCTTAATTCATTAGCTTCTGGTATAGTGAAAGCTATTAATCACAATGCCATTGTTGAGCTATGGGATCATTATCAACGTGGACAAAAAAACATCGTAACAGAACGCCTTTATACCTTAAATGGACAAAAAATATTTGAAATGATTAAGAGAAAATATATGAGCGATTTTGAGTTTAAACGTTCAGTGAATCAATATGTTACAGATTTCGAAAAGCTCTTACGTGATATATCGCGTAGTTCTGGTTCTTCCAGCTCAGTTCGCAAATACCTGATATCAGATACCGGAAAAGTTTATACTATGCTTGCTCATGCAAGTGGTCGAATCCAATAAAAAAATAAGAAAAGTGGAAAAAGATATTTTTTCCACTTTTTTCCTCTCCAGTTGTTTTAATGGCTCATCGTAGAGTACTTTGCTTTCAACTACGGCTTTGTACTTCAAAGGCTGGAATAATTGGCATGCGGTTTTCTTTGATATCCTAAGCAATAACCCTAAAGAAGCGTAATGACTTATCAAACAACATATCACTTTAAGAATGATAAGCATATTTTCTATTTTCTTATCTTTTTCTTAACTCCTTTATTTTCCATAGTTTCATAAAGGTACAAAATAGGTAATAATTATTTTTGCTAATTGTGAAAAAATTCCATGCTCTTATATTAAAATAGCTCATAGAAACATTTCTATTTATTTTTCAAACGTTTTTTATCCACACATTACTCTCGTTTGAATTATGTAATTGAATATTTTTTATTATATTAGGTGAATTTTAAATAAAAGAATCTTATTGTATTCAAATTTCTCATTCAACATACGAAATGATGCATTATAAATTATAAAGAAAAGCGTTATGCGAAATATATGATTTTCATGTATAAAATCCGCAATTACAGCCATTTCAGCCACATCTTTGTTTATTAAAACACATAATTATCAGTATATAAAAGATACAGCTTTCACTATTAAGAATCCAATTGAACAACATAACTTTCATTCTCAACTTTCCAGTTTCCTTTAAAATAGCGGAATAAACAATTTATAAATTACAAATTGTTATTTAAAATTTTTTCTACCTCCGTATAAAAATTTAAATAAAATATATATTTTATAAAAAATGGATGAAATTGATAGGAACCGTTCTTCTGTTCTTTCCTTATTTTGTAAACATTGCAAAAAAATAATGGCTTGATAATGTAATCGTTAGAAAATATTTTATTTTTTTGTAAAATAATCAACTTTTACGAGTTTTATTAAGGAAAGAAAAACAAATGTGCTGCTATCAATGAAATTATTCATGCACACAAACAAAAAGAATCATCAAACTGGTTTTACGATCCAGAAGAATTTGCTCATGCTCATGCATTTTGATATTCAGAGAAATGAGGATCTATTAGTGGACAAAACCTTATCGTAGATGGAACATCTCATATACACATACGCTAACTTGGATATCATAAAAATGTCTAGAGAACGAAATAGTGATTTCAGTTCACCAAAAGCTGAACTTGACAGTGCCGCACTTTTTTATCACCAACACCCAAAACCTGGAAAATTGGAAATACAAGCAACAAAACCTCTTGATAATCAACGTGATTTAGCTCTTGCTTATTCTCCAGGCGTTGCAGCACCATGTCTTGCGATTCATGAAGATCCCAATCTTGCTGCTCAATATACCTCCCGTGCTAATTTAGTCGCTGTTATATCCAATGGAACTGCTGTTCTTGGTTTAGGAAACATTGGTCCACTCGCTTCAAAGCCAGTTATGGAAGGCAAAGCCGTTTTATTTAAAAAATTTGCGAATATTGATGTTTTTGATATTGAAATTGATGCATCCGATATAGAACAAATGGTACAAACGATATCAACCTTAGAACCTACATTCGGTGGTATTAATCTTGAAGACATTAAGGCTCCTGAATGTTTTGATATCGAAGAAAAGCTTCGTGCTAAAATGAATATTCCAGTTTTTCATGATGACCAACATGGAACTGCCATTATTGTTTCTGCAGCTGTATTAAATGCCTTAACTCTTTCAGGAAAAAAAATTGAAAATGCAAAAATAGTTACCTCAGGTGCAGGTGCTGCTGCCCTAGCTTGTCTTAATCTTTTGGTTCGTCTTGGGGCGAAAGTTGAAAATATTTGGCTTAGTGACTTAGAGGGGGTTGTTTATGAAGGTCGCAAGACCCTTATGGATCGTTGGAAAATCAATTACGCACAAAAAACGGACGCACGAACTTTATCTGATATTATTGATGATGCGGATATTTTTCTAGGCCTATCTGCGGGTGGTGTTTTAAAGCCTGAATATCTTAAAAGAATGGCTCAAAATCCACTCATTTTAGCGCTGGCTAATCCAGTACCAGAAATTATGCCTGAAGAAGCACGCTCTATACGACCAGATGCAATGATCTGTACAGGACGCTCTGATTATCCCAATCAAGTTAATAATGTCCTTTGTTTTCCCTATATCTTCCGTGGTGCATTAGACGTAGGTGCTTGTGCAATTAATGAAGAAATGAAAATGGCCGCTGTTCATGCGATTGCTGCCCTTGCACGTGAAGAAACTTCAGATGTTGTAGCACGTGCATACTCAAAAGAACCACCCAATTTTGGACCAGACTATCTGATCCCCTCTCCTTTTGATCCGCGTTTAATACTGCGTATTGCTCCCGCTGTTGCTAAAGCAGCAATGGCAACTGGTGTTGCCATTCGTCCCATTGAAGATATGGAAGCCTACTATGATATCCTCAATCGATTTGTCTTTCTTTCTGGTTTAACAATGAAACCTGTTTTTGCTGCAGCAAAAACAGCAAAACGTAAACGCGTCATCTATGCTAATGGTGAAGATGAACGCGTCCTTCGTGCAGCACAAGTTGTCATTGAAGAACAAACCGCAACGCCTCTCCTTATCGGCCGTCCACATGTCGTAGAAGCGAGATTAAAACGCTTTGGTTTAAGAATTCGTCCTGGTATAGATTTTGAATTAACCAACCCTGAAGATGATCCACGTTTTCGTGATTATGTTAATTTATTTTTTCATTATACAGGAAGGCGTGGTGTTACGCCTGAAATGGCAAAAACAGTAGTAAGAACATCAACAACGGCTATTGCTGCCCTTGCCGTCATGCGTGAAGAAGCAGATGCAATGATTTGCGGCTTAGAAGGACGTTTTGAACGTCAACTTGAATTGATTGAACAAATTATCGGTCTTGATCCTAATGTTCATCGTTTTTCTGCTATGAGTTTGCTTATCTCTCAACAACGTACTCTTTTCCTCACAGATACTTACGTCAACGAAAATCCTTCTGCAGAAGAAATCGCTGAAATGACTGTATTGGCAGCTCAAGAAGTTGAAGCATTTGGAATAACACCAAAAGCAGCCTTATTATCACACTCAAACTTTGGTTCTAAAAACACAGAAAGTGCGCGTAAAATGCGACGTGCAACAGAAATTCTTGCCAAATTACACCCTGATTTAGAAGCAGACGGTGAAATGCATGGTGATTCTGCCCTTTCCAAAGTTTTTCGTGATCGTGTTTTTCCTGATTCTCGTCTTAAAAGTGAAGCTAATTTGCTTGTCTTTCCAACACTTGATGCAGCCAATATCACGCTCAACACTGTTAAAAGCCTCACAAATGCACTCCATGTTGGTCCTATTCTAATCGGGGCAGCACGTCCCGCCCATATCTTAACGCCCTCAGTAACTTCACGGGGAGTTGTTAATATAACAGCCCTTGCTGTCCTTGCAGCCAATAGAAAAAATAGTCTCGTAAAATAAATGCGCAATAAAATTTCAAAGTTTTTTAAATATTGAGATATAGCGTTTCATGTACTGTAAACCTCTTTTCTCTATAGAGAAAGATAGCTATATTCTGGATTAAGTCTTTTTTTTTAAGAGAAAAAAGGCTAGAAGAACGATATTAAATGTATTTTGAATTTACTAACTCTATAATAAGGAATCCGTACATTGCCTTCCACGTTTGATAAAGTTGCTGATATCATTGCAGAAATCAGTGAAATTGATCGCGATACAATTACACCAGAAAGTCATACAATTGACGATCTAGGAATCGACAGTCTTGATTTTCTTGATATTGTTTTCGCTATTGATAAAGCTTTCGGAATAAAAGTCCCTCTAGAACAATGGACACAAGAAGTCAACGAAGGTACTGTTGCAACAGAAGAATACTTTGTTCTTAAAAACCTTTGTGCAAAAATTGATGATCTCGTTGCCTTAAAACAGGCGGAGTAATTTTTTCACCATGCATGATCAATCTGTATTCATCACTGGTATAGGCCTCATAAGCTCTCTGGGGGAAGGAGTTGATCAACATTGGAATCTCTTAAATGATCCAATCCGTACACCAAACCTAGATTGTACAACTTTTTCACCCTACACGGTTCATAAATTGCCCGAAATTGATTGGAGTTTACAAATTCCTAAAAAAAGTGATCAACGGCAAATGGGAACATGGCAGCGTCTTGGTACCTATGCGGCTGGTCTTGCTCTTGATGATGCTGGCATGAAAAATGATGAACACCTCACTTCAACAATGGACATGATTGTAGCAGCAAGTGGAGGAGAGCGTGATATTACTGTTGATACACAGATTCTTTCTAAAGCGCGCGCAGTTGCCGATCATGCCTCTATGTTAAATGTTGCTCTTTCAACCGAACTTCGTCCAACATTATTTTTGGCACAACTTTCAAACCTTTTGGCAGGAAACATTTCAATTGTTCATAAAGTCACTGGATCATCTCGTACATTTATGGGAGAAGAAGGCAGTGGGCTTTCTGCTCTTCAAATTGCTGTAGCTCGCATTAAATCAGGTCAAAGTACCCATGCTCTTGTAGGAGGTTCCTATAATGCACAAAGTTATGATATGTTGTTGGCGCATGAACTTGGTGGTCTTTTAACCCATAATGGATGGAGCCCAGTGTGGGATCGTAAAATCCACCCCGGCGGCGGTATCATAGCCGGTTCTGGTGGTATCTTCCTAGTTCTTGAAAGTGGAGAACATGCAAAAAAGCGCAACGCACGTGCTTATGCTGAAATTAGCCAAATTATTACAAACCAAACAGATAGAACCAAAATTCCACTTAGAGAATCAATTGCAACAATGTTAAAAACTGCGGGCGCTAAATCTGCCCTAGCCATTTCAGCAGCCTCAGGAGCTCACGAAGCAACAAAAGCAGAACAAAATGCTCTTGATAATGCTGATCTATCTTACCGTGGCATTACAACATTATTTGGTTATATGCGGGAAGCACAATTTCCTCTAGCTCTAGCTCTTGCAGCACTTTCAATTGAAAAAAAACACAGTTTTCCAGCGTTAAGTCCTCATGAAAAACCTTTTTCTAAAGAAGTACGTGAAATATTTGTTACAACTATTGGTATAAAAAGAGCTGAAGGTATTGTGCGTCTTACAGCTGTTTGAAGGGAATTTCTATAGTGAAATATCATGATCATTTTGGACGTCCACTTGTAGCAATAACTGGGGCAGGCATCGTCACATCACTGGGACAAGGAAAACATGAAAATTGGCAAAAATTAACAAGCGGTGTAAGCGGTATCCACAAAATAACACGTTTTCCCGTTGAGGGATTAAATACATATATTGCTGGAACAATTGATTTTCTCAAAGAAAGTACACTTGGTGCTTCAGCTCTTTCTGAGAAGCTTGCACATCTTTCCGCTGAAGAAGCTTTGGAACAAGCTGCTGTTGATAAAAAAAATTTTAATGGACCACTCTTTCTAGCTGCTCCTCCTGTTGAACTTGAATGGACCGCACGTTTTAGTCTTGATCAAGAGGACGAATTCAATGGTGAACCTTCTTATGCACACCTTCTTAAAGTCTGTAAGAATAAACTCCATGAAACGCTTTTTGAAGCCACACAATTTGGTGCAATTGCAGAAAAACTTCAAAAAACATTTGGCACAAAAGGACTTCCTGTTACACTTTCCACTGCTTGTGCATCTGGTGCAACAGCAATTCAATTAGGAGTTGAATCTATTAGACGGGGAGAGACAAATCGAGCTCTCATAATTGCGACAGATGGATCAGTTTCAGCTGAATCTCTCATCCGTTTTTCGTTACTATCTGCTCTTTCAACCCAAAATGAGCCTGCTGAAAAAGCAGCAAAACCCTTTAGCCGTGATCGGGATGGATTTGTTATGGCAGAAGGCTCAGGTGCTTTTGTTCTTGAATCTCTTCAAAGCGCATTAAACCGTAATGCTACAGTTTTAGGAATTTTAGCTGGCTGTGGAGAAACAGCCGATGATTTTCACCGTACTCGTTCAAAACCCGATGCATCACCAGCAATTGAATCCATCCGCAAAGCTTTAGATGATGCAAAAATAACCATCAATGAAATTGATTATATTAATGCACATGGAACTTCCACACCTGAAAATGAGAAAATGGAATATCTTGCATTATCAACAGTATTCGGTGATCTTTTAGAGCATATTCCAGTCTCTTCTAATAAATCAATGATTGGGCATACATTAACTGCTGCTGGTGCAATAGAAGCGGTTTTTTCGCTTTTAACCATTCAATCGGGGATACTTCCACCTACAATAAATTATGATAATCCTGACCCTGATATCCCTTTAGATGTTGTTCCTCATCATAGCCGTAAAGCCTGTGTCAATGCAGTTTTGTCCAACTCATTTGGATTTGGTGGTCAAAATATGAGTCTTGTCATCACTGCATATAAAGGATAATCCTTTAATAATAAAATTTTATAACGCTAACCTAATAACATATTTAAAGGGAATGGTAATGCGTGCACTGCAACTCTTCGATGATCGTCGGCTTGAAATCACTAATATTTCCCCGCCATCTTCACCTAGTCTAGGTGAAGTAACTGTGCGGATAAAAGCCGTTGCTCTTAATCATATTGATGTATGGGGATGGCGTGGCATGGCTTTTGCGAAAAGAAAAATGCCCCTCATCATTGGTGCAGAAGCCTCTGGTGAAGTTATACAAATAGGAGATGGCGTTGAACATCTCCAACTTGGACAGATTGTCTCAATTTATGGTGCACAAACCTGCGGAGTATGCCAAGCTTGTCATGAAGGACGAGATAATCTTTGCAGTCATGTAAAGGGAGTCTACGGTTTTCACCTTGATGGATTTGCGTGTGAGCTTGTCAATTTGCCAGCACGTTTATTAGTTCCATCACCTCCCCAATGTGATGAATTGCAGGCAGCGGTTGCTCCAATTACTTTTGGTACCGTAGAACATATGCTTTTCGATAACGCAAAACTACAAGCAGGAGAAACAATCCTGATACAGGCTGGTGGTTCAGGTATTGGCTCTGCAGCCATTCAACTTGCAAAACACATGGGCTGTACAGTTATCACAACTGTAGGTTCAGATGAAAAAATTGCAAAAGCACACTCTCTTGGAGCAGATCATGTGATTAATTATCGTAAAGATCGTTTTGAAGGTGTGGTGCGTAAATTAACCCAAAAAAAAGGTGTTGACGTTGTTTTTGAGCATGTTGGTGTAGATACATGGAACGGTTCTTTGTTATGTATGAAAAAAGGAGCACGCTTAGTGACTTGCGGCTCTACCTCTGGTGTTTCAGCACCAATAAATCTCATGCAATTATTCCAACAACAACTTAAGATATTCGGTTCATTTGGCTGCCGTATGGAAAATATGAAAAATGCCATGCAAAAAATGGCAGAAAAAACTGTACACCCTGTCATTGATACAATTGTTGAGCTTGATGAAATTGATACAGCTTTAAAACGAATGGAGAGCCGTGATGTTTTTGGTAAAATTATCCTTAAAATCGATTAAATCATGATGAAGCTTTCTCTTAAAAATCTCATATATCTTATTAAAATTATAGCTAAAAAAATATCCTACTTGTTATGGGCATATCTGCTCTTTGGTTCTTTATTTATTCTAAAATGCTTTCCTGCCAAAATGGGAGTCTCTTTTTTTTCTTGGTTGGTAAAAAAAATTGGTCCCCTTTTACATCGTCATCAAATCACACTTAAAAATCTTAGAGGTGCATATCCAGAAAAAACAGAGCAAGAACTCCATGCAATTGCAATAGAAATGTGGGAAAATATAGGACGTTTCCTAGCCGAATATATTTTTCTTGATAAAATTTTTGATTTTGATCCTCATGCAGACGAGCCAGGTTTCATTGAGGTTAAAGGCGTTGAAATATTTGAGCGATTAAAAAATGAAAAAAAACCACATATTTTTTTCACCGCACATACTGGAAATTTTGAACTTCTGCCTATTTGTGCACAAAGTTTTGATCTTAATGTTACAGTATTATTTAGACCACCCAATAATCCCTATGTTGCCAAACGAGTCCTTAAAGCACGACAAACTTCTATGGGGCATCTTATTCCCTCCAAGGCCGGTGCAGCATGGGCATTAGCAGCCAAATTAGAAAAAGGTGAAAATGTTGGTATGCTCGTTGATCAAAAATTTCGCCGCGGTATCATGGGAACATTTTTTAACAGACCTCTTAAAACAAATCCCTTAATTATAAAACTCGCTCGACAATATGACTGTGATATTTATCCAGCACGTTGTATTCGTTTGCCTAATGGACGTCATCGTTTAGAGTTATATGAACATATAGAACTTCCACGTGATGAAAAAAATGATATCGATATAGCTGCTTCTACGCAAAAATTAAATGATATTGTTGAATCTTGGGTCCGTGAATATCCTGGACAATGGATGTGGTTACATAGACGTTGGGACACCTAACATAAGGCTCTATTGCTTACAAAGGAAGTGCAAATGTTAGCTTCAAAAGACATCAAAGATCTCATTGCAATTATCACTGCATTACGAAATTCTGATAGCGGTTGTATCTGGCATAAAAAACAAACTTTTGAATCCCTCATACCCTATATGCTCGAAGAAGTTTACGAAGTAATCGATGCCATTGAACGAAAAAACCGAAAGGATCTCTGTGAAGAACTTGGAGATCTTCTTGTACAAGTTATCTATCATGCTACCATTGCACAAGAAGAAGGCAGCTTTACTTTTGAAGATGTTGTTTATGCAATCACGGCAAAAATGATTCGACGCCATCCTCACGTTTTTGGAAATGCCGAGCAAAAAAAACGAGGATTTATAAAAGAAGAGTGGGAATATATAAAAAAAAGAGAACAGGTTGAACAAAAAAAATTGCGCGAAGAAAAAAACAACAATTCCTCCACAAGCATACTCGCACAAGTAAAACAAATCCAGCCAGCAAACCAAGAGGCACTTGCTTTACAAGAAGCAGCAGCTAAAGTAGGTTTTGATTGGAAAAAAAGTGATAAAGTTTTTGAAAAAATAGAAGAAGAACTCGAAGAGCTCAAAGAAGCCATCAAAAATAAACAAAATTCAGAGATAGAAGCAGAGTTTGGAGATGTCTACTTTATTCTCCTTAATCTCGCACGCCACTTAGCGATTGATCCACAAAAAGCATTAAAAAAAACGAATATAAAATTTCGAAACCGTTTTGCCTATATTGAAGAAAAGCTATCCACTCAATCTAAAACACTCACTGACGCATCCTTGAATGAAATGGAAGCACTTTGGAAACAAGCTAAAAATGAACAATAAAAATATTAGATTTTTTCTACCTCAAAGAACAAGTCCCTCTAAAATTACTGAATTATAATTCAGCTCAGCTCAATTTGTTTTATATTGATCCTGCGTAGCAGGACGAAGTTCCACCGATTCGCCACACCCACATGCTGAAACTTGATTAGGATTTTTAAAGACAAAACCAGAACGAAGCGTTGTCACTTCATAATCCATCTGCGCCCCTAATAAAAATAATACCGCATCATGTGCTACGAAAACACGGGCACCATTCACTTCAACAACATCCGCATCTATCCCCTTTTCTTTGACAAGAGTAATTGTATACTCCATCCCTGCACAACCACCTTTTTTGATACCAACAAGAATACCCTGTGCATCTTTTGCATCCATAATCGCTTTAACACGATCCACTGCTGCTTCCGTCAAATTTATTACCGAAAAACGGCTCATGGTTTACTCTTTTCTTAGTTCAATAAACACTTTGAAAGTTTTTCCTCTATAATATTGTATCTAGTATTTTAGAAAAAAAACAACAAAACCTAAATTAAAGTATTCTGACCTTGTTTATTTGGATAAAAATGCGTACCCATAAAATGAGATTTATGATTATACAATCCAGAACTTACAATTTTTTGTCCACATAAAACACAAAATACTTCGTCTATAAAAACTCTAAACAAAGGAAAACGTTTCAATACCATACATTCACTCCTCTCCTTTTAAAAATCTTTATCTTTTTAGAAAAGTAACGATTAGATAAGGAAAAAATATACCCCCCGTACTCATTTTCTCCCCTCCTTCTCCAATTCATACCCCTAAATCCACCAATCTTACCCCTTCACAAAATGATTACAAAGAATTTTACAGATTTGTTACGTATCTTGAATTGATAACAAGATATTGATGTCCAAAATTTTTTACTTTCAAAAGCTCTAAGTGCAAGAGCATTTTAGATTTTATTCTGTTTATTTTTTCTCTTGCCTTTAAAGAAACAGTCATTTAATCGTTTTACACAAACTCGGAGCGTAGCGCAGCTTGGTAGCGCACTTGACTGGGGGTCAAGGGGTCGTGGGTTCAAATCCCGCCGCTCCGACCATTTTTCAAATGCTATAAAATAAAAAATAAGCTTACTTAAAAAGTGGATTATTATGCATTTCAATTAGCACATACATGAATTTTTTCTTCAACGTAAAATAATGTGCAATAACATTTTATCACAAACTCGAAATAAGCTGTTTTATTAAAATAAGCTTCGTTCTTAGGAAAACACACACACGAAACGCGAGACCTTTTGCCTCGCGTTTTTTATTCTTCAGAAAAATTTATAATTATTCGGTCTTATATTTTCTAAATTTTCCTACACGACAATGTCGCTATTATCATTTTTTGTAATGGATGGTGACATCTGTACGGTTATCTTTTTGGGTTTTAATTCAGCTGGCATTTCCCTTTTAAGCTGAATATGAAGAAGCCCATCTCCAAGTTCTGCTCCAATAACCTTAACATGATCAGCCAAATGAAAACGCCGTTCAAAAGCACGCGAAGCAATGCCTCGATAAAGGAATTCTCGCTCTTCATCATCATTTTCAGACTTTCTGTTTCCCTTAACGATCAGCTGGTTACAATGCGTTTCAATATCAATTTCATCTTGAGAAAAACCAGCAACAGCCATAGAAATTCTATAAGAATCTTCAGTTAAACGCTCGATATTATAAGGGGGATAAGAAGAAACTTCATCTGGTTGTCTTCTAGAATCAAACCAGTTAAAAAGATGATCAAAACCTACTGTGGAACGATAAAATGGTGAAAAATCTACTTGACGCATAATATTGCCCTCCTCTAGAGCGACTATAATTTATAATTAATTCACAAAGTTCCCAAATGGCAAACTTACTTGTGAACCTGCGGCCCCATCATGGCAACCACACTATATTATCTGGTAATTGTTTTTCTTTATTTCAACTCTTTGGAACCTAAATTGATAAAAACTATCTAAAAAGCAATATACCCCTTTTTAAATCCTTTTTCTTCATTACATAAATGTCAAAGTCCTCTCATTATCTCACGTTGCACTAAGCGGCAAATACACTGTAAAGGATTTCAATTGGAAACACCTATTTATCCCATAGACTGGGCTTCCACTCCTCCTAATATCCATCATGGTACTCTTAAAATAGCAATAGATCACGAAATTCGTTTTGCGATAACATATCCTGAGGTGGAAAAATCTAAGGGAACAATTGTTATTCTCAAAAGCTACGCAAGTACTTTAGAAAAATATTTTTTATTAATAAATGAAATTTCTAAACGCGGTTTTCATACAGCAATATTTGACTGGTTTGATCAAGAAAAAAAATCCTTCAAGATAAGAAAACAAAGCCGACATCATTGTTTTGATATAAATAATGATATTAATGACTTATATAAATTTCTTAAAAATATTGTTTATCCTAATTGTCCGCCTCCTTACTCTATGCTCGCCTATGGTATAGGTGGATTGATAGCACTTAGCGGATTAGATCTCATTAATTATCAGTTTAATAAATTGCTCTGTGTTTCTCCCCTTTTTGCTCCATTCGGTAATAAAACGAATGGTTTTCAACATAAATTAACACAATTTCTTTCTGATATAGGTCTTGGCTTTATACCAGCGAAAGATGGGAAAAAATTAAACAAAAAAAAACAAAACAATATAAAATCGGAACACATGCATAAAGTGCCGTTCCATTCCATTAAGCCCCCAACATCCCAATGGATGGCATCGGTATTTAATGCGATCGATTCTATGAAGAGAAATGTACTCCACGGAGATTTACGAATTCCAACACTCTTTATTCTAGCCAATCAAAACAATATTGCAAACAACATTGAAGTGCGGCAATTATGCCAACACACACGCCTGACAGAAAGTATTACTATTACAGGCGCTAAACTGGATACAATTATGGTTAACGAAAATTATAAAAAGCAATTTTGGGCTGCATTTGATGCATTTATTCCCGATAATGTATTTGTAAAATAACACTAAATCTTAATTTCCGCTCCACCCCATAAAAAAGAAAATTTCTACGAGCGTTGGATCTACAAACACTTTTTAATATAATGGATTTTACTTTCCAACCACTCATATGATTCGTTTTCTAGCCTCTACAGGCAAGCCATGACCTAAATATTTACCACGCATTCTAATAAAAAACTAATATACAAAGTATATCGTTACATTAAACAAAATTATTTTACATCATAAAAAATAACTTAATAAAAAAATATTTTGTATAATTAATAAAATGAAGATAATAAATCTACATTAATATAACATGATACATATTTATAAATAAAACATCAAAATACTATTTTTGATCTATTATTAAGTGTTAATTTAATATTATATCTAGAAAAATAATAGTTTTCATCTATTTAAGGAAAAAACTGAAAATAAAGCGCACTTATAATATTTATTACAAATCTCTATAAAAACAAATAACTATGAAATTTCTATTTCTTAAGAGAATTTTTAAAAAACAATAAATTAACATAATATTCTTCTAATTTCTCTATATAGCAAGTCCCTACAGTAACGGTTTTCATAAGTTTTTTAATGAAATTCTGATAATAATCAGCGAATTTAAAAGAAAAGATAGCAATGAATCATCTTAAAAGTTTTAGAGAACCTCTTCTTTTTTCAAAATCACATATATTTTGAATTTAACCAACTCACAACGAATATGCTGTATTCTGAATAAGAATGTAAGAATTAACCATTTTGCCATTCATTTCAATTATGAGCATTTTACCGTCTTTTTTATAAATACTCTATATTGTATAATTGATGCGGCAAAACTCTGACAAATGGAGCCATTGGAACATAATCATGAAACGAATCCTGCTCGCAGAAGATGATAACGATATGCGTCGCTTTCTCGTAAAAGCCTTAGAACGTGCAGGCTACGAAGTCGCCGATTTCGATAATGGTATTAGCGCGTATGAACGTTTACAAGAAGAGCCATTTTCCCTTCTCTTGACTGATATTGTGATGCCAGAGATGGATGGAATCGAACTCGCACGACGTGCTACTGAGATTGACCCTGATTTACGAGTAATGTTCATTACAGGTTTTGCAGCGGTAGCACTCAATTCAAATAGTGATGCCCCTCCTGATGCAAAGGTTCTCTCTAAGCCATTTCACTTACGTGAACTCGTCAATGAGGTTGAAAAGATCCTTATCGCTGCTTAAAAAGTATTTTTTTAAGTTATTTGCATCTCTTGAAAGAGAAAACGAAATTAGGCATTGACGTTTATCATTCTATATGGTGTATGCAACATCAATGAATGGGCGTGTAGCTCAGCGGGAGAGCACTACGTTGACATCGTAGGGGTCACAGGTTCAATCCCTGTCACGCCCACCAGATTCTTTTTCTTATCCTATAACTTGCTGTATTTATACATCTTTTTTACTGTGAGGGATGTCTGAATAAAGTTAGAGGAATAGGGTTTTTTAACATTTCTCTACAAAGGTAGCATTTTTCTCTCTTTTTGATTCGCGAATTACTTCTGGTATTTGTTTGAATTTTTCTAAATCCTCTTGTGTAAAAATATCTATAAATCTAGAAAACATGCCAACAATTTCACGCCTCAACAGATCAGAAGTCTTGATTGTAAAACTTGTGCGACAAGCATCCGATTCTCTTCTCAAAATTTCTGCTACCC